>JBJMII010000019.1:0-11167 GCA_045806925.1 Mycobacteriales bacterium | reverse complement strand
GCGTGACGCCTTGACAGGCGTGACGCCTTGACAGGCGTGACGCCTTGACAGGCGTGACGCCTTGACAGGCGTGACGCCTTGACAGGCGTGACGCCTTGACAGGCGTGACGCCTTGACAGGCGTACGGACACGGCGGAGGGGGTGGCCCTGCGGGCCACCCCCTCCGTCAGCGTGCCGTGCGCTTCCCGGCGGTCAGGCCTTGCCGAGGATGCGGTTCATGGTGGTCCCGCAGACCGGACACTTGCCCTTGGCCATCCGGCGTCCGGAGTCGCTGACCGAGACCTCGCCCTCGAAGTCGCGCTTCTCCCTGCACTTCACGCAGTAGCCGTTGTACGTGTCGGCCACGTCGTCCTCCTCGTCCCTCCGTCCCCCCGGGCGGTTCGCGGGGAGCCGCGTCACCGTACCCGCCTCAGGCGTGCCCACCCCTGAGCGCCCTGTCGCCGTGAGCGTGGTCACGGTCCTGTCGGCACCCGCCGGTAATCTCCCGACGTGACCCCGCTGCGGACGGACCGGACGGCCGACGGTGTCCTCGTGCTCACGCTCGACCTGCCCGAGCGGCGCAACGCGATGACACCGGAGCTCACCACGGCCTGGGCGGCGGCGATCCAGGAGGCGGCCACCGACCAGGGCCTGCGCTGCCTCGTCGTGACCGGCGCCGGGTCGGCCTTCTGCGCCGGCGGCGACCTGTCCTGGCTGGAGCAGGGCGGCGCGCTCGGCGTCGACGCCGTCCGGTCCCGGATGCTGCCGTTCTACCGGACCTGGCTGGCCGTGCGGGACCTCGAGGTGCCGACGATCGCCGCGGTCAACGGGCCGGCCGTCGGTGCCGGCCTGGCGCTCGCGCTCGCCTGCGACCTGCGCTACGCGGTGCCCACCGCACGGCTGTCGGTCCCGTTCACGGCGCTCGGCATCCATCCCGGGATGGCCACCACCTGGCTGCTCCCGGAGGTCGCGGGGCTGGCGGTGGCGCGCGACCTGCTGCTCACCGGGCGGTCCGTCACGGGGGCGGACGCGGTCGCGTCGGGGCTGGTCAATGGCACGTTCCCGGCCGTGACGTTCCTCGAGGACGTGCTCGGGGTGGCGCGGACGATCGCCTCCCGGGCGCCGGTGGCCACCCGGCTGACCAAGGCTGCGCTGGCGGCCGGCGGGCACGCGAGCATGGACGCGGCGCTGGCCTGGGAGGCGATCGCCCAGCCGGTGACGATGATCACAGAGGACGCGCAAGAGGGCGTACGGGCGCAGCGCGAGCGCCGTCCGGCCCGCTTCACCGGCCGCTGACACAGACCGCGGGCGGCCGGACAGCGGGCTCAGGGCCGCACGGCCGCCCGCGACCTCGAAGCCCGGGCCGAGCAACACGCAGCCCCCGGTCTCGGTGGCCGGACCGCTCGCCTTCCCCTAACGGGCGGTCCGACCGGAGTCCCGGGGGCTCCGTTGGATGAACGCTAGGCCGGTGCCGACACGCGGTCAACGGCCGCCTTGCACAGCCTGTGGACGACACTGGGGACGACCTGGGGACGAATCGGGGTGTCCTTGTGGACCGAAGGGGGACGGCGTGTGGACACTCTCCGTACAAGTCGCTCGGCCAGCCGGCTGACCAGCACGAACGGTGTCCACCGGCTGTGGAGTGCAGAAATCACGCGGCGAAATCGTCACTCCGGGCCGCTACCGTTTCAGTCGTGGCCCGTCCGTCTGTCGTCGACCGGGCCGTGCCCGCTGTCGAGGTGCGACGGAGCGCACGGCGACGCCGGACCGTGTCCGCCTACCGCGACGGCGACGTGACCGTGGTGCTGATCCCGGCCCGGTTCAGCAAGGCCGAGGAGCGGCGCTGGGTGGCCGAGATGCTGGCCCGGCTGCAGGCGCGCGACCAGCGCCGGGAGCGTGGTCCCCGGCGCAGCGACGAGGCGCTGCTCAGCCGGGCGCGGCAGCTGTCCGCGACGGTGCTGGAGGGGAAGGTGCGGCCGGAGAGCGTGCGCTGGGTCTCCAACATGGCGGCCCGCTGGGGGTCCTGCACGCCGGCGGACGGCACCATCCGGGTGTCCGAGCGGCTGCGGGAGATGCCCGGCTGGGTGCTCGACTACGTGCTGGTGCACGAGCTGGCCCACCTGCTGGTGCCGGGCCACGGGGCGGACTTCTGGGACCTCGTCGGGCGCTACTCGAGGGCCGACCGGGCCCGGGGTTACCTGGAGGGGGTCGCGGCTGCGGCGCGGCTGGGCTGGCCGGAGGCCGGGGACGAGCCACCGGCCGAGGTCGACCCCGGCGCGGTGCGCGGATGAGCCGGGACGCCGACCGGCCCCGCCCCGGCGGGGTCAGCGACGCGCGGGCAGTGACCTCCGACACCGCCGCGAGTTCGCACAGCATCGCGGCCTCGGACGCCGCGGCGACTTCACGGCGCCCGGGCACCTCGGACATTGCGGCGACCTCGCGCAGCGTTGCGGCCCCGGAGGCGACCCGTCTTGCTGACGGTGACGGCGGCGTCCTGGCTGCAGGCGGTGGAACGGGGATCACCAGGTGAGCCGCCGCGCGGCGGTGCTGCTGCTCGCCGGACCGCCCGCCGCCGGGGCCTGCCCGCCCGGGGTGGCGCCGGACGCCTTCGCCCGCGCGCTGGCCGAGGACGTCGCGGACCTGCTGGTCGAGCTGCCCGGCCTGGAGCCGATGGTCGCCGCGGCGGCGGACCGGGTCGCCGACGCAGAGGACATCGTCTGGCCCGGTACGCCGGTGCTGGAGACCATCCTCGCCACACCGATCGAGGTCTTCGCCGCGCTCGCCGCCCGCGACTACGACCAGGCCGCGCTCGTCGCCGCGGACGCGCCGGACCTGCCCGGGCTGCTGCTCGCCAAGCCCTTCTCCCGGTTGACCGGCGCTACCGTGGCGGCGGTCCCAGCGGACGGCGGCGGCCTGGTGGTGCTCGCCGCCCGGCTCCCGGCGCCGGCCTGGCTGCCCCCCGGACTCACCCTGGACACGCCCGACGCCGTCGAGCGCCTCCGGGCGGCCGCGCCGAGCCGCCGCGACTTCGCGGTCGGCCAGGGCTGGCGCCGGCTGCGTACGCCGGGCGACCTGGCCGGGCTCGACCCCGGCCTCGAAGGCTGGGAAACCACCCGGGCGCTGCTCACCGGGCGCTGACGGTCAGAGCCGCTGGCCGAGCCAACGGGTTCGCCTCGAGGTCGACGGCGTGATCGCCGACGACCGGGTTCAGCGCGGCAGCGCGTCGTCGCCTTCCTCGCCGCGCCGGACGAAGCCCTCCGGATCTTCCAGGTCGTCGGCGCCGGGCAGCAGGTCGGGGTGCTTCCACACCTCGTCGCGCCCGGCGATGCCGCGCCGCTCGCGCAGCGTCCGCCACAGCGTGGCGGCCTCCCGGAGCCGGCGCGGCCGCAGCTCCAGCCCGACCAGGGTGGCGAAGATCTGCTCGGCCGGCCCGCCCGTCGCCCGCCGCCGGCGCAGCGTCTCGCGCAGCGCCTCCGCGCCCGGCAGGCGCCCTGCCGCCGCGGTCGCGACCACGTCGTCGACCCAGCCCTCGACCAGCGCGAGCAGTGTCTCCAGCCGGGCCAGCGCGGCCTGCTGGTCGGGGGTGACGGACGGCTCGAACATGCCGCCCTGCAGCGCCCGCTGCATGCTCTCCGGGTCCTGCGGATCCACCTCGGCCATCGCCCGCTCGATGGCGTCCTTGTCCACCCTGATGCCCCGCGCGTACGCGTCCACCACGTCGAAGAGCCGCTGCCGCAGCCAGGGCACGTGCCCGAAGAGCCGGTGGTACGCCGCCTCGCGCAGGGCCAGGAACAGCCGCACCTCGTCCGCGGGCCGCTCCAGCCCGGAGCCGAACGCGGCCACGTTGTCCGGCAGCAGACCGGCGACCCCGGCGGGTCCCAGCGGCAGTCCCACGTCGGTGCTGGAGAGCACCTCGCCGGCCAGCTTGGCCAGCGCCTGCCCGACCTGCGCGCCGAACATCAGCCCGCCGAGCTGGCCGACCATGCCGAGCATTGGGCCGGCCTGGCCGGCCGCCTCCTCGGGCACGATCTCCCCCATCGCGCCGACCACTCGGGACGCCACCGGGTCGCAGAGGGCCGACCAGGCCGGCAGCGTCCGCTCCACCCACTCCACCCGGGACCAGGCCTCCACCGCGGTGACGCCGGACGGCAGCGGGGTGACCGGGTCGAGCCACAGGTCGGCCAGCCGGACCGCCTCGGTGGTCTGCGCACGCTCCACCGGGCTCGGCGTGCGGTGGCCGGTCGCCAGCGCGGACACCGCCAGCTGCCGGGCCAGGTCCCAGTTCACCGGGCCGCTCTGCGCGGACAGCAGCTGCTGCAGCGCGGCGAAGAGCGGCATCTTGCCGGCCAGGTCCTCGGGGATGCCGGCGGCACCGGGCGTCCCGGGCAGCCCGAAGCCGGGCAGGCCGAGACCGGCCAGGTCGCCCGGGGTCTCCGGGCGGCCGGGCTCGTCGTCCTCACCGTGCGGCCCGAAGCCGAACGGGACGCCGGTCACCGGCGGCCTCCCTGCGCTGCCATGCTGCCCACGGTAGTCCTGACGAGCGAGGGGAGACGGACGTGCCCGGTCCGGTACGCCCTCGGCGAACCGGTGCCCGGGTCCGCCCGGCGGTGCTTGCGGTGACCGGGGCCGGCTCGGGCACCGGCGCGGCGGTGCTGGCGCGGCTGGCCGGCTCGCCGCGACTGGCCCGGGTGGTCGGGGTCGACGCCACCGTGGCGCTCGGGGTCGAGCAGGCGCCCGGCGGCCCGGATCTGTCCTGGTACGAGGTGGACGTGGTAGACCCGCGGATCACCGGCGCGTTCGGCGGGGTGACCGCGGTGGTGCACCTCGCCGTCGACCTCGCCCCGGACGCCGACCGGGCCGGCCAGCGGCGGCGGAACACCCGGGCCGCGCAGACCGTGATCACCGCCGCCTTCGCCGCCGGCGTGCGCCGCGTGGTCGTCGTCAGCAGCGCCCTGGCGTACGGGGCGTACGAGGACAACCCGGTGCCGCTCGACGACGACGCGCCGTTGCGGGCGGTGCCGGAGGCCAGCGTGGTCGGCGACCTGCTGGAGATCGAGCGGATCGCGGCCGCGTCGCGGCGCAGCCACCGCGGCCTGGCCGTGACCGTGCTGCGGCCCGCCGTCGTGCTCGGCGCCGGCGACCGGGAGCCGATGGCGGCGCTGCTGTCCGCGCCCCGGCTGCTGCGGATCCGCGGCGCGGCCACCCGGTGGCAGTTCTGCCATGTCGCCGATCTGGCCGCCGCGGTCGAGCTGGCCGCGCTCGCGGCGCCCGGCGAGCTCGACGGCCCGGCGAACGTCGCCTGCGCCGGCTGGCTCGACCACGACCAGCTGGAGCGGATCAGCGGCCGGCGCAGCCTGGAGCTGCCGGAACGGGTGGCGGTCGGCACTGCGGAGCGGCTGCACCGGCTCGGGCTGACCCCGGCGCCGCCGAGCGAGCTCGCCTACCTGGTGCACCCGTGGGTGGTCGACTGCGCGGGGCTGCGGGCGGCCGGCTGGGCACCGGGGTACAGCAACGAGGAAGCGGTGACCGAGCACCTCCGCGAGCTCGGTCGCGCCGCCCGGCGGGACGGGCGGGGCGCCACCGCGGCAGCCGGCGCGGCCGGTGCGGCGGTGGCGCTGGTCGGCACCGCGGCGCTGGTTCGGCGGGCGCGCCGGCGCCGGTCCGGCTGACCGGCCCACCCGCCGGCCGGGCCGCCCGGTGCCGGTGCCGGATGCCGGCTGACCGTCCACACCGTCCGTCCACATCGGACACGGCTGGTCCGGAACGGCCTGAATGGGCGTTCCGGCAGCCGGCGCGACACGCCGTGACGCGGCGCGGAAAGCCGCCCGGCGGCGTACCGTTGACACGTGTCCCCGTTGGCCTGGCTCGCCTTCCCGCTGGTGGCGTTGATCGTCGCCGTGGCGTGGGCGAGCTGGGTCGCCCGGCCGCGCGGCCCGTCCGACCCGGTGGACAGCGTCGCGGCGCACCACCGCTTCGTCGAGGCGCTGGAGCGCACCCGGCAGGACCGGCCGGTGCCGCCGGTCGACGACAGCCGCTGACGCTCCGGAGGACAGCCTCGGCGACCGCCGGCGACCGCCCGCGCGCCCGGCTCCCGCGACTGTCGGACCCCCGATCTACCCTCGTCCCCATGAGCCGGCGAGTCCTCACCATGGTCACGGGCGCGGTGCTGCTGATCGCGCTCCTGGTCGCCGGCTCGCAGCTCCCGGTGCCGTATGCGGAGCTCGGCCCTGGACCGACCCTGGACACCCTCGGCGTCGACCAGAGCGGCAAGGAGATCATCCAGATCAGCGGCCACGAGAAGGCCCATACCGACGGGCACCTCAACCTGACCACCGTCTCCGTGCGCGACCGGCTGGACCTGCTGGCGGCGATGCGCGGCTGGCTGGACCGGGACCGTGCGGTGGTCCCGCGGGAGGAGATCTTCCCGCCCGGCCAGACCCAGCAGCAGGCCGACGAGAAGAACACGAGGGACTTCGTCAGCTCGCAGAATTCGGCGGAGCTGGCCGCGCTGGCCTACCTCGGCCTGACCAAGGTGGTGGTGGAGTCGGTCGAGTCCGACTCCCCGTCCTACCGGAAGCTGTCGGCCAAGGACGTCATCACCGCGGTGCAGGGCACCAAGGTCGGCGACGTGGCCGACCTCGGCAAGGTGCTCACTGCGACCAAGCCCGGCACCGCGGTCACGGTGGCGTACGAGCGGGCCGGTCGCCCGGGCAGCACGCAGATCGTCACGACGAAGGGCAGCGACGAGTCGGGCGCAGTCCGAGCCGTGCTCGGGATCGGCGTGACGCTCGCGAGCACCGCGCGGTTCAAGGTCAAGATCGCGCTGGACGACCGCATCGGTGGTCCGTCGGCCGGGCTGATGTTCGCCCTGGGCATCCTGGACAAGCTCGGGCCGGACAACCTGACCGGCGGCCGGTTCATCGCCGGCACCGGGCAGATCGACGTGTCCGGGAGGGTCGGGCCGATCGGCGGGATCCCGCTGAAGCTGATCGCCGCGAAGGCCAAGGGCGCGACGGTGTTCCTGGTGCCCGCGGACAACTGCGCGGAGGCGATGCGCCGGCCGCCGTCCGGGCTTCGGCTGGTCAGGGTGGAGTCGCTGAGCGGCGCGGTCGACGCGCTGGAGGCCCTGGACGCCGGGCCCGTCCCGGCCTGCTAGGCCAGCCAGGCCGCAGTCCCGGCGGCGGCTGGTCGCAGCCTCAGTCGAGGGTGGCGGCGAGGGCGTCCGCCAGCGCCGGCGCCAGGTCCGGGCCGACCAGCAGCTCGTCCTCGTCCTGACCCCGCAGCCGGACGGTGCAGGCGCGGCTGCCGTCCCGCAGCACGGCGACCGCGAGCCGCGCCTCCCGCCGCTCCGGGTGGTCGCTCGCCCAGCCGATCACGTCGGCGTGCCGCGGCATCACGTCCTCGACCTCCGGCGGCAGCATCACCACCTCCTGGACCAGCGCGCAGCCGGCGACCTCGGACGGCCAGCCGACCTGCGCCAGCGACTCGTCCAGCGGGCCGTCGGGCAGCGGGTCCTGCTCCACCGGGGTGAGCGCCTCGGCCGGCATCCGGTCCGCGTCCAGCCCGAGCCGGGCGGCGAAGTCCGGCTCCCGGGCCATCAGCTCGGCGGTCCGGGCCAGCGCGAACAGCTGCGGCCGCTGGTCCCAGCCCGAGCCGGCGACGTGCCGCTCGATCTCGACGAGGGTTTCCTGCAACAGCCCGGACACGCGCCCATCCTGGCAGGCGACGCACCCGCCCGAGCGACGGCGCGACGGGGGCGTCTACCCGGCACGGGAACCTAAGCGCCCCCCGGTAAGTTCCTCAGGCGTCCCACCGCCCTCCTACTCGGGAGCCCATCACCGTGGCCATGCGGCCGTCGCTGCCGGTGCCGACCCTCTCCCGGCGCGCCAAGATCATCATTGGCGTCGTCGTCCTGCTGGTGCTCGTCCTGTCCGTGCTCGGCTCGCTGGTCCGGCTGTACGTGGACTGGCTCTGGTTCCGCGAGGTCGACTACCGGCAGGTGTTCAGCACCGGCCTGCGCACCCGGATATTCCTCTTCGTCCTCTTCGGCCTGCTCATGGCCGCGGTGATCGCGACCAACCTGCTGGTCGCCTACCGGTTCCGCCCGCCGTTCCGGCCGATGTCGCTGGAGCAGCAGAATCTCGAGCGCTACCGGTCGGCCCTGGAGCCGCGCCGCAGGCTCATCGTGATCCTGGTCGCCGGGGTGCTGGGCCTGTTCACCGGCATCACCGCCCAGGCGCAGTGGCAGACCTGGCTGCTGTGGCGCAACGGCAGCCGGTTCAACGTGCAGGACCCCCAGTTCAAGCTGGACATCGCGTACTACACGTTCACCTACCCGTTCCAGCGCTTCATACTGGGCCTGCTGTTCACCGCGGTGGTCCTGTCGCTGCTGTCCGCGCTGGCGGTGCACTACCTCTTCGGCGGGGTGCGGCTGCAGACGCCGGGGGAGAAGGTCACCCCGGCGGCGCGGGTCCACCTGTCCGTACTGCTGGGCATCTTCGTGCTGCTCAAGGCGGCCGCGTACTACCTCGACCGGTACGGGTTGCTCTTCAACGAGCGCGACGGCCGCACCGGAGCGTCGTACACGGACGTCAACGCGGTGCTGCCGGCCAAGACGATCCTGATGTTCGTCGCGCTGATCTGCGCCGCCGCCGTCCTCGCCAACATCTTCCTGCGCAACGTGCAGCTGCCGGCGATCGCGCTGGTGCTGCTGGTGCTCACCTCGGTGCTGGCCAGCGGCATCTACCCGGCGATCGTGCAGCAGTTCACCGTCCGGCCGAACGCGAACGAGAAGGAAGCCGAGTACATCGGGCGCAACATCCAGGCGACGCGGGCGGCGTACGGGATCAAGTCGACCACCGAAGGCGGGCGGGTCCGGGTCCAGCAGTACGCGGCGACCACCGACGTCGGCACCGCCGCACCGGCGCTGCGAGCGGACAAGGCGACGATCCCGAACGCGCGGCTGCTGGACCCGGCCATCCTCAGCCCCACGTTCCGGCAGTTCCAGCAGATCCGCAACGTCTACGACTTCCCGAGCAAGCTCGACATCGACCGCTACGCGGTGGACGGACAGACCCGGGACTTCGTGGTGGCGGTGCGCGAGCTGAGCTCGGACAACCTCAGCGGCAACCAGCAGAACTGGATCAACCGGCACACCTTCTACACGCACGGCAACGGTTTCGTGGCCGCCGCCGCGAACCAGGACCTCCGGTCGTCCTCCGACTTCGAGATCGGCGGGTTGCCGCCCACCGGCACACTCGCGGACAAGATCAAGGTCTCCCAGCCGCGGATCTACTACGGCGAGCGGATCACGGACTACTCGATCGTCAGGACGACCAACGGCGGCGAGTTCGACCGGCCGGGCAGCGGCGGGACGGACGAGCGGTTCACCTACGACGGCCCGGGCGGGGTCAACGTCGGCAACTTCGCACATCGGCTCGCCTTCGCCGCGTTCTACCGGGAGCGCAACATCCTGCTCTCCGGAGCGATCAAGGGCGACTCGAAGATCCTCTTCGTCCGCGATCCGGCCGACCGGGTGGAGAAGGTGGCACCGTTCCTCAAGGTCGACGGCGACCCGTACCCGGCGGTGATCGACGGGCAGATCGTGTGGATCCTGGACGGCTACACCACCCTGAACAACTACCCCTACTCGGAACGGCAGACGCTCGGCGAGGTGGCCGCGGACTCCCGCACCGGCCAGGGCACCCGGGCCCTGCCCCGGCAGGAGGTCAACTACATCCGCAACTCGGTGAAGGCCACCGTCGACGCCTACACCGGGAAGGTCACGCTCTACCAGTTCGGCGATAGCGACGCGGTGCTCGACACCTGGAAGAAGGCGTACCCGGGCGTCGTCCAGCCGGAGAGCACGATCAGCGACACCCTGCGGGCGCACTTCCGCTACCCGGAGGACCTGTTCAAGGTGCAGCGGGAGCTGCTCACCCGCTACCACGTGACCGACCCGAAGCAGTTCTTCAACACCCAGGACTTCTGGCGGGTGCCGGGCGACCCGACCCAGGGGCAGGCCTCGGGCGCCCAGCCGCCGTACTACATCGTCGCCCAGGCGCCGGGGCAGCAGCAGCCGTCCTTCCAGCTCACCAGCGCGCTCAACGCGCTGTCCCGGGAGAACCTCGCCGCCTACGTGACGGTGTCCAGCGATCCCAAGGACTACGGTCAGATGGAGGTGCTCGAGCTGCCGGGCGGGCAGGCGGTGCTCGGTCCCGGGCAGGTGCAGGGCCTGTTCAACTCGACCCCGGACATCGCGCAACGGATCTCGCTGCTCAACCAGCAGGGATCCACGGTGAAGTTCGGCAACCTGCTGACGCTGCCCGTCGGCAAGGGGCTGCTCTACATCGAGCCGCTGTACGTCCAGGCGAACGGGCTGCCGTTCCCGACGCTGCAGTTCGTGCTGGTCGCCTTCGGCAACCGGACGGCGTTCGCGCCGACGCTCGGGGAGGCGCTCAACACGCTCTTCGGCGAGGGCGCCGGGGAGGCCGCCGGGGAGTCGGGAACGACGCCGACTCCGACGCCGACCGGGTCGCCACCGAGCGGCAGCCCGACCTCGCCCGCCCCCGGCGGCACGGGTGTGTTGACGCCGGAGCTGAGCGCCGCGCTGAACAAGCTCTCCACCGCGTACACCAGCCTCCAGTCCGCGTACCGCACCGGGGACGTGGCCAAGATCGGCCAGGCGCAGACCGCGGTCAACCAGGCCGCGGCCGAGGTGGCGAGGGCCCGCAGCGGCGGGTAGACGGGGCCGGCGGGGCGTCGGGCGGGACGGCGACCGGATTTGCCCCCGTCCCGCCGGCTCGGTAGACTGATCTCACCGACGCGGGGTGGAGCAGCTCGGTAGCTCGCTGGGCTCATAACCCAGAGGTCGCAGGTTCAAATCCTGCCCCCGCTACCACGGTGACCAGGGCGTTCGATCTTCGGATCGGACGCCCTGGTCGCATCCTGGGGTCCGTTGCTAACGGATCTGCTAACGGGACCCCGCCCGAGCATGAGGTCCGCCATCGTCAGCGCCGCCTGCTGGTCGACGCCGGGGAGCACGTGGGAGTACTGCGTGAGCGTGAAGGCGACCGAAGCATGACCGAGCCGCTCGCTGACGATCTTCGGGTTGACGCCTGCAGCCAGAGCTGCGGTCGCATAGCTGTGCCGCACGTCATGAGTGCGCCGTGAGGTGCAGTGGTTCGAG
>JBJMII010000018.1:0-27983 GCA_045806925.1 Mycobacteriales bacterium | reverse complement strand
GGGGACGCGGCCATCCGCCCGATCCGCACCGGCACCAGCCGCTCCAGCCGGCCGGTGTGCGCCTCGACCACCTGCTCGACCGGGTCCCGCCGGGCGGCCGGCGCGGTCCAGTCGGCCAGCGCCGAGCGCGGCACCCGCGTCCGCATGCCGCGGCCCAGCGCGTACCGCTCCTCCCGCGGCATGCCGCTCTCCCGGACCGAGGCGAAGCCGCGGCCGCCGGAGTCCAGCACCGCGGGCGGCTCGGGCCGGCCGAGCCGCACTCCCGCCTCGCTCACCCGGCGAGCGTACGACTCCCGCCCAGCTCCAGCTCGTACGTCTGCCCGACCAGGTCTACGCCGAAGCTGCGGTGCGGCTCCTCGGCGGTGAGCCGGAAGCCGGCGTCGAGGTAGATGCGCCGGGCCGCGACCAGCGGGTCGTTGGTCCACAGCCGCATCCGCCGGTAGCCGGCGGTCCGGGCGAAGCCGACGCACTCCCCGACGAGCCGGGCCCCGAGGCCGCGGCCACGCGCGGACGGGTGGACGAGCAGGATCCGCAGCTTGGCCGTGGCCGCGTCCTCGGCCACGCAGAAGACGCAGCCGACCCGGCGCCCGTCGACCTCGGCGATCCACGCTGCCTCCCGGGTCGCGTCGTGGTCGGCGTAGTCCGCGACGATACGGGCGACCAGCGCCTCGAAGGAGGAGTCCCAGCCGAACTCGGCCGCGTAGACCTCGCCGTGCGCCATCACCACCCAGCCGAGGTCGCCGGGCCGTCCCAACCGCCGGACCAGAGGCTCCACTGTGGACGCCACCCTTCACTGACACGACTGTTTCAGTACGGCACACTAGCGCAATGGCCGGAGTTGCCCAAGCCCCCTCAGCCCGCCGGGACCAGCTGCTCGAGCTCGCCTACCGGCACGTCCTCGCGCACGGGCTGGCGGACATGTCGCTCCGGCCGCTCGCCGAGGCGGTCGGCTCCAGCCCTCGGGTGCTGCTGTTCCTCTTCGGCTCCAAGGACGGGCTGGTGCGTGCCCTGCTCGGCCGGGCCCGCGCCGACGAGCTGGCCGCGCTGACGACGCTGCGCCGGCCCGACCTGGCGGCCGTCGCGACCGGAGTGTGGGACTGGCTGGCCGACCCGGAGCGCCGGGGCCTGCTCACGCTGTGGGTCGAGTCGTACGCGCGCGCTCTGGTGGACCCGGCAGGGCCGTGGGGGGAGTTCGCCCGGCGCACCGTCGAGGACTGGCTCGCCCTGCTCGCCGCCGCGCAGACTCCGGCGGTGCGCCGCACCCGGGCCGGTGCGGCCGAGCGGACGCTGGCGCTAGCGGTGCTGCGCGGCGCGATGCTCGACCTGCTCGCCACCGGCGACGCCCGGCGCACCACCGCGGCCGTCCGCCGGCATTTCGCCTCGGCTGCCTCCGGGCCGCAGCCGGCATAGCGGGCCTCGGCGGCGGTCCGGCAGGATTCCCGGGTGCGCCCGTTCCGGTTCCTCGCCGCCGCCCCGTTCGAGGTCCTCGACGCCCCCGGGCTGACCGAGGTCGCCCGCCGGGCCGAGGCGGTCGGCTTCAGCACGCTGGTGCTGCCCGACCACCTGCTCGAGCAGCACGCGCCGGTGCCGCTGCTGGCCACCGTCGCCGCGGTGACCGAGCGGCTGCGGGTCGGCACCTTCGTGCTGAACGTCGACCTGCGCCACCCGGCGGTGCTGGCGCAGGAGCTGGCCAGCCTGGACGTGCTGTCCGGCGGCCGGCTGGAGATCGGCATCGGCGCCGGCTGGAACCGGTCGGAGTACGACGCGATCGGCATCCCGTACGACCCGGTGCCGACCCGGGTGGCCAGGCTGGCCGAGGCGGTCGCCGTGCTCAAGGGCTGCTTCGGCACCGGGCCGTTCTCGCTGGCCGGAGAGCACTACACGATCACCGGGCACGACGGGCAGCCGAAGCCGGTGCAGCGGCCGCACCCGCCGCTGATGATCGGCGGCGGCGGCCGGCGCACCCTCGGCCTGGCCGCCCGGGAGGCCGACATCGTCGGGCTGGCGCCGCGGCCGAACGACCCCCGGTCGTTCACCCTCGCCGCGACCGAGGACAAGGTCCGCTGGGTCCGTGCGGCCGCGGGCGACCGGTTCGACCGGCTGGAGCTGAACGTCTACCCGTCCGGCGGTCCGGTGGTGGTCACCGACCACGCGCGGGCCGAGGCCGGGCAGCGGGCGGACGCCATGCGGTCCCGCGGGATGGATCTCACCGCCGACGACCTGCTGGCGTCGCCGCACGTCTTCATCGGCTCGGTGGCCGCGCTGACCGAGAAGCTCGTCGAGCTGCGGGAGCGCTTCGGGATCAGCTCGGTCATGCTCGACGACGTGGTGGCGACCGCGCCGATCGTGGAGTCGCTGGCGGGGCGTTAACCCGCCGTCAACCCAGCCCGGCGCGGTTCAGCAGGTACGCGGTGAGCGGCGCGTACAGCCGCGGGTCGAGGTTGTCGTCCAACGGCACGCTGGAGAGCACCTTGCCCTCCGCCTCGCCGACGAACAGCGCGGGGTCGTTGCAGTCGGCGAAGCCGACCGAGTCGATGCCGGCCTGCCCGGCCGCTCCGGCCCAGCCGTGGTCGGCGACCACCAGGTCCGGCGGGGCCTGGCCGCGATCGGCCAGCGCGGCCAGCGCGGCCCGCATGAGCAGCGGCGAGTGGGTGTGCCGGAGCAGGCCGGACGGGCCGACCAGCACGCCGACGCCGCCGGCGTAGCCGAGCGTCCCGCGCTGGTCCCCGTACGCCGGGTCGTCCGGGTGCGCCCACCCGGAGGCCGGGGTGAGCAGCGCGCAGCCGGCGGCCCGCAGCGCGGCGGCGACCGCGGTGTGGGTCGGCCGCAGCCCGACCGGGTGGCCGGTGGCCACCAGCACCCGCTCCCGCCGGGCCGCCGCGGCGCCGATCCGGTCGGCCATCGCGTCCAGCCGGTCCAGCGTCCGGTCCGGGTCGATGGTGTCGCCGCCCCGGGTGTACGCCGGGTCCGGCGAGACCCCGCAGCGCTCCGCCATCAGCGCCAGCACCTCGTCCGGCGTCCAGGTCCCGACCGGGTCGAGGCCGAACAGGGCCGACGGCTCCCGCCGGCTCATCCGGTGGAAGTTCTGCAGGTTGTTCTCGCGGGGGGTGGCGACGTGGCCGGCCAGCCGCGCCGCGACCAGGTGGTCGCGCAGCTCGGCCCGGGTGGGCGCCTCGGTGACGGTGGGCACGGACCCCACGCTAGCCGCGCGCGGCCGCCGCCCGCCGCCCGCCACCCGCCGGCCGCCGGCCGCCGGCCGCCGAGGACTGACTCAGTCCAGCGACAGGGCGGCCAGCGCCGCGTTGACGATCGAGCCGGGCAGCAGGTCGTGCAGCTCGTACAGCTCCGGCACCGACCCGGACTGGCCGAACTCGTCCACCCCCAGCGGCACGCACGGCACGCCGAGCGCGGAGCCGAGCCAGGCCAGCGCGTGGCTCGCCGCGTCGTGCACCGTCACCACCGGCGCACGCACCCCGAAGGCGTCCCGGAGCACCGCCGGCTGCCGCGGCGCCGTCGCGGTCCGCAGCCCGCGCCGCAGCGCGCCGCTCCAGGCGGCGTAGAGCCGGTCCGCCGACGTCACGTCGACCACCTGCGCCGCGATCCCCTCCTCGGCCAGCTCGGCCGCGGCGGCCAGCACCTCGGGCAGCACCGCGCCGGTCCCGGCCAGGTGCACCACCGGCGCGTCCGGACCCAACTGCCCCAGGTCCGCCTCGAGCAGTCGGTACGCCCCCGCCAGCACCTGCCGGCGCAGCACCTCGTCGCCGAGCCGCGCCCGGGCCGCCTCGAACGGCGCCTGGTCCAGCGGGCGGGTGGACAGCCGGGCGTAGTACGCCCCCGGCTCGGCGCGGGCCATCCGGCCCAGCGCGTCGCAGAGCAGCCAGTCCAGGGCGACCGCGTACGCCGGCTCGACCGCGGTCACACCGGGCAGCTCCAGCCCGAGCGAGGGCGTGACGGTCGACTGGTGGGCGCCGCCCTCCGGCGCCAGCGTGATCCCGGACGGTGTGCCGGCCACCAGGAAGCGGGCCCCGCAGTACGAGCCGTAGATGAACGCGTCCAGCCCCCGGCAGACGAACGGGTCGTAGACGGTCCCGACCGGCAGCAGCGGCTGCCCGGACAGGTCCCAGGACAGCCCGAGCTGGCCGAGCAGCAGGAAGAGGTTCATCTCCGAGATGCCCAGCTCGAGGTGCTGCCCGGCCGGTCCCTCCGCCCACTTCAGCAGCGGGTCGACGCTCCAGGCCCGGCGCTGCACCGGCGCGAAGACGGCCATCCGGTTGATGAAGCCGGCCAGGTTGGTCGACGTGGCCACGTCCGGCGCGGTGGTGACCAGGTAAGGGGCGACCTCCTTGGACCGGGACAGGTCGACCAGCACCCGGCCGAAGACCTCCTGGGTGGAGACCGGCTTCGCGGTCCGCACCCCGGTCGAGGCGGGCACGGTCACCGCCGGCGCGGCCGGCCGCGGCGCCCGGCGCAGGTGCCCGGCCCGGCGGGCCACCCACGCGCCGGCCGCGGTGGCCGGATCGAGCCGGTCCCACTCGGTCGCCTCGTCCAGCCCGTACCCGGACCGGAGCGCGCCGACCTGCTCGGCGGACAGCAGCGCGGAGTGGTTGCGCGGGTTGCCGGCGATGGGCAGCCCCCAGCCCTTCACGGTGTAGGCGAAGACCACGCTCGGCCGGTCGGCCACCTCGTCGCAGGCGGCCAGCGCGCGCAGCACCGAGTCGAGGTCGTGGCCGCCGAGGTCGGTGACCAGCGCCGCCAGCTCCTCGGCCGGCACGTCCGCCAGCACCGACCGGACCTGCTCCGGCGCATCGTCGAGGAACCGGTCCCGGACCTGGTCGGCCGGCAGCCCGAACAGCGACTGGTACTGCTCGTTCGGCATCAGGTCCAGCCACCGGCGGACCGCGTCGCCGCCGGGGCGGGCGAAGAAGTCGGTCATCCGGCGGCCGTACTTGACCTCCTGCACGTGCCAGCCGTACGCCTCGAAGGACCGCCGCCACTCCTCGATACGCACCCCGGGCACCACCCGGTCCAGCGACTGCCGGTTGAAGTCGACGATCCAGGTGACGTCGCCGAGACCGCGGGTGGCCGGCTCCGCCACCGCCTCCCAGACGTTGCCCTCGTCCAGCTCGGCGTCGCCGATCAGCGCGATCCACCGGCTGCGCGGGCGCGGCCCGAAGTGCGCGTCGACGTACCGGCGGACCGCGGCGGCGAACAGCGGCGCGGCCGCGCCCAGCCCGACCGACCCGGTGGAGAAGTCGACGCCGTCCGGGTCCTTGGTCCGGCTCGGGTACGACTGCAGGCCGCCGCGCTGCCGCAGCGTGGTCAGGTAGGAGCGGTCCAGCCGGCCGAGCAGGTACTGCACGGCGTGGAAGACCGGCGAGGCGTGCGGCTTGACCGAGACCCGGTCCTCCGGGTCGAGGTGGCCGAACCACAGCGCGGTCATGATCGTGACCAGGCTGGCCGAGGACGCCTGGTGGCCGCCGACCTTCACCCCGTCGCCGGTCTGCCGCTCCCGGTTGGCCGCGTCGACCATCCGGGTGGCCAGCCAGAGCACCCGGCGCTGGATCTCCTCCAGGACGGCGTGCTGCACCGGACCGGTGCTGGTGGACAACGTGGGCGGACCGCCGGCGGCGACCGGCGGAACCGGCCGGAGGCTGGTCATCGTCGTCCTCCTCCTGCTGCCCCGGACCGTCATTATCGCCGGTCGCGCAGCCCGAGGATCGCCAGTACGCCGCCGTCGAGCCACTGGCGCCGCCGCTCGGGGCGGGGCCGTCGCACCGACGGCCCCGCCCGGGGACGGGACGCGCGCTACCGCCCGGCGTGCTCCGGGCCGGCACCGCCGCCAGCGGTGCCGAAGGTGCCCTCCGGACCGGCCGGCGCCGGCAGCGCCGCCGCGGGTCCGGGGACCGGCTTGCCGGGCACGCCGTTCACCGACTCGGTCGAGTAGGCGAACGTCAGCTGCGCGAACGCGACCAGGTCGCTGTTCACCTCCAGCGCGTGCAGGTCGTTGTTGCCGAAGTTGTCGCAGGCCTGGTGGTAGCACGGGTCGAACTGCTGGCCCGCGGTGCCACCCCAGATCGCCTGCTGCTGCGGCGTCTTGACCACCTCGGCACCGGTGAACAGCCCGCCGGACGGGATGCCGGCGACGATGAACGCCTGGTAGTCGCTGCGGCCGGAGAACTGGGTGTCGTCGTACGGCTCACCGATCTTGGTGTAGTACGACTCGTACAGGTCCTCGATGGCGGCCGAGCCGGCCGGCACCGGGACCGGCGCCTCGAACGTCGACTGGTCGGCGTCGTAGACCATCTGGATGTAGTTCGGCGAGCTGATCATGTCGTAGTTCAGGTAGAGCGCGATCTTGTCCCGCTCCGCCTGGGACAGCCCGTCGACGTACGCGGTCGAGCCGATCAGGCCGAGCTCCTCGGCGCCCCACCAGGCGAACCGGACCGTGTTCTGCGGCTTCACCTTGGCCATCATCACCGCGGTCTCCAGCAGCGCGGCGGAACCTGAGCCGTCGTCGTTGATGCCCGGGCCGCCGGTCACGCTGTCCAGGTGCGCGCCCGCCATCACGACGTTGCCGGCGTTGACGCCGGGCAGCTCGGCGAGGACGTTGACCTCGGTCCGGGTCTCCGGGGCGATCACCTTGACGTGCGCGGTCGAGCCGGGCTGGCTGAGCGCCACGCCGTCGGCGAAGCTCGCACCGACGACCGCGATGCCGACCGGGGTGGTGCCCAGCGTCCCGACGATGAGGCCCTCGCGACTCGGGTCGTTGCCCTGGTTGAAGATGATCACGGCCTCGGCCCCCGCCGCCTGGGCGTTGACGGCCTTCTCCGCGAAGGTGCAGGTGCCGCGCTGGATCAGGGCGATGTCACTGGGGCCGCTGAAGTCGAGGCCGGCGAAGTCGGCCGCCTCGCAGCCGCTGGTCGACGCCCGCGGCGGGGTCAGGTTGATGTCGACGGGGATGACGTTGCCGGTCACGTCGCCGGCCGGGCTGTTGGTGAACGGACCGGTCTCGTAGTCCGCGGCGACCGGGGTGAGCTGCTGCAGCACGGCCGGGAACGAGAACAGGAAGTCGAACTCGTCCAGGGTCACGCGGTAACCGGCGGCCCGCAGCTTGCCGGCCACGTACGCGACGCTGTCCTCGTAGCCCTTGGTGCCGTCGGCCCGGGTACCCGGGTAGAACTGGTCGTCGTTGCTGTCCGCGATCTTCTGGAACTGGGCCTGGTGCTCGCGCACGCCCGCCAGCGTCACGCAGTCGAGCAGGGTGATGTAGGTGTTGTTGGTGCGTTGCCCACATCCGCCGGCCGAGCCGGCGTTCGCGGCCTGGACGGGCAGCAGCGCCGCCACCGCCAGACCGAGGACGGCCACCGTGGCGGTGCGGGTCGACGCCCGCCCCGGTGACCTGAACAGTTTCGCCATCCGTGGACCCCCTCGTCCGTCACGGCGGCCCTGACACGGCCCTGTCGCCGCCCGCCGGGATGCGGTCACCGTAGCCGAGAGTCAGCCTCCGTACGCAAGGAATGCTCGACGAAGGGGACCGAGGTGCCCAGTCGGTGACAGTGGGGATGATCGGGACATGACGCCGCCGGTCCGTGCCGGTGATGCTGCCCGTCACGGGCCGCTGGCCCACCGGGTCTCCCCCTCGACCTCGACGTCGGTCTCGGTCAGCCCGAGCCGCTCGGCGACCCGCTGGGAGGCCCGGTGCTCGGGGTGCACGTGGGCGACGAGGTGCCGGATGCCGCGCTCGCGGAGCCAGCCGACCATCCCGGCCGCGGCCTCCACGGCGTAGCCCTGCCGCTGGCACGGGGTGGCGACGACCCAGGCCAGCTCGGCCTGCCGGACCTCGCCGTCCTGGCTGACCGTCGCCTGGACGGTGCCGACGGGGGTGCCGGACGCGCCGTGCCGGATCACCCAGTTGAGCCAGCCCTCGGTGCCGTCCGGCGACCGGCCGGCCGACTGCTGCCGGTAGCGCTCCCACAGCTGGTCCACCGACGCCGGCCGCCCGCCGATGTAGCGGTGCAGCGCGATGTCGTCCAGCGCCGGCGCCATCTCCGCGGCGTGCTCGACCCGCAGCGGCTCGAGCGTGAGCCGGGCGGTCTCGATCACCTGGGCGACCGGCCACTCCCGCACTCGTCCACGGTAGGACCGCCGTCGGCGCGAGGGTGCCGATGGACGGGTGACGGCGCACCGGCATCCGGGTGACAGCCGCCCGGTGCCGGCGGCCCGGGTCCTCCCCCGGCCGGTCACCGGCAGCTACGGTCCTGGTGGACGTTCCCGGCTGGACCGTCCACCCGGGACCGTCCACGAGGGAGCACCGTGAGGTACGAGATCGTCGCCGAGGCGTACGGCGACCTGGAGCGCGCGACCGGCCGGCTGGCGCTGATCGAGCGGCTCGCCGCGCTCGTCCGCGAGACGCCGGCGGACCTGCTGCCCACGGTCTGCTACCTGTGCCAGGGGCTGATCGCGCCCGAGTTCGCCGGCATCGACCTCGGGCTGGCCGAGAAGCTCGCCGTCCGGGCGGTGGCCACCGCCACCGGCACCGACCCGGCCGAGGTCGCCGGCACCCTGCGGGAGACCGGGGACCTCGGTCAGGCCGCGGAGCGGCTGCTCGCCGCCACCGCCGCGGGTCGGCCGGCCACCCTGGAGGTCCCGGAGGTGGTCGACACCCTGCACGAGATCGCGGCCGCCGGGGGCACCGGCTCGCAGGGCCGCAAGCTGGAGCTGCTGGCCGGCCTGCTGGCCCGGGCCACCCCGCTGGAGGCCCGCTACCTGCTGCGGCTGGTGACCGGCAACCTCCGGCTCGGCATCGGCACCCCGACCGTCCTCGACGCGCTCGCCCAGGTGCACGCCGGCGGCCGGGCCGACCGCCCGGTGCTGGAACGCGCCTACAACATCTGCTGCGACCTCGGCCTGGTCGCCGCGACCCTGGCCCGGGACGGGCTGGCGGCGGTGGAGCGGCTCGAGGTCCGGCCGGGCAACCCGGTCCGGGTGATGCTCGCCCAGCGGCTGTCCGAGGCCGCCGACATCCTGGCCAAGCTGGGCGGCGAGTGCGCCGCGGAATACAAGTACGACGGGATCCGGATCCAGGCGCACCGCACCGCCGACGGCCGGGTCGAGCTGTTCACCCGGCGGCTGGAGCGCATCGGCGGCCAGTTCCCCGACCTGGTCGAGGTGCTCGACGCCGGGCTCGGCCCGCGGGAGGCGATCCTGGAGGGCGAGGCGGTCGCGTACGACCCGGCGGCCGGGGAGCTGCGCCCGTTCCAGGAGGTCATGTTCCGCCGGCGCAAGCACGGCATCTCCGAGGCCGTGCGGGACGTGCCGGTGGGCCTGTTCTGCTTCGACCTGCTGTACGCCGACGGCGAGGACCTGACCCGGGTGCCGTACCCGCAGCGCCGGGCCCGGCTGGCCTCGGCGGTCACCCTGTCCGACCGGCTCCGGCTCACCACCGCGGTCGAGGTCGGCACCCCGGAGGCGCTGGACGCGGCCTTCGAGCAGGCCATCGCGGACGGCTGCGAGGGGCTGCTGTGCAAGTCGGTCGGGCCGGGCTCCGGCTACCAGGCCGGCGCCCGCGGCTGGCAGTGGATCAAGCTGAAGCGGGACTACCGGACCGAGCTGTCGGACACCGTCGACCTGGTCGTCGTCGGCGCCTTCTACGGCCGCGGCCGCCGCCGCGGGGTCTACGGCGCGCTGCTGCTCGCCGCCTACGACCCGGCGGCCGACGCCTTCCGCACGGTGGGCAAGTGCGGAACCGGCTTCTCGGACGCCGAGCTGGCCGCGCTGCCGGAGCGGCTGGCGCCGCTGGGCCGCCCGGAACGGCCGGCCGAAGTGGACGCCCGCGCCCCGGCGGACGTCTGGTTCACCCCCGGGCTGGTGCTGGAGGTGCTCAGCGCAGAGCTGACGCTGTCCCCCAACCACACCGCGGGCTGGGGGCAGCTGAAGGAGCAGACCGGGCTGGCGATGCGCTTCCCCCGCTTCACCGGGCGCTGGCGGGACGACAAGGGACCGCGCGACGCCACCACCACCGACGAGCTGGTCGACCTCTACCGCGCGGCCCGTCCGGTGCCCGCACCCGGCACCGAACCGTCCTGATGACGGTCACCGCCACCCGCCGCCGCGGCACCAGCGTCGTGGCCCGGACCGGTCGGGGCCGGGCCGGCTGGCTGGTCCGGATCGTGCTGACCGTGCTCTGCGTGCTGTGGCTGATCCCGACCACCGGGACGGTCGTCACGTCGTTCCGCACCGTCGACGCGGTCAACAGCAGCGGCTGGTGGACGGCCTTCGGGCTGCCGCCGGACCCGTCGCAGCTCACCCTCGCCGGCTACCGGCAGGTGTGGAACAGCGGGATGGCCCAGTCGTTCGGCAACAGCATCGCGGTCACGCTGCCCGCCGTGCTGATCCCGATCCTGATCGCCGCGTTCGCCGCGTACGCCTTCACCTTCATGGACTTCCTGGGCCGCAAGGTCCTCTTCTCGCTCGTCGTGGCGCTGCTGGTGGTGCCGGTGCAGGTGGCGCTGGCCCCGCTGCTGCGGCTCTACGGCGGCCTGGGCCTGAACGGGACGTACCCGGCCGCGTACCTGGCCCACATCGGCTTCGGCCTGCCGCTGGGCGTCCTGCTGCTGCGCAACTACATGGCCACCCTCCCCCGCACGCTCATCGACGCGGCCCGGGTCGACGGCGCCAGCCACTACCAGGTCTTCTGGCGGCTGGTCATGCCGCTGTCGGTGCCGGCGCTGGCCGCGTACGCGGTCTTCCAGCTCATCACGGTCTGGAGCGACCTGCTGATCGCGCTGGTGTTCCTCGGCGAGGGCGACAAGCAGACCGTGACCATGACCCTGGGCGGCCAGATCGGCCAGGTCGGCGGTCGCGGCTGGCAGGCCGTGTCCGGCAGCGCGCTCGTCGTGCTCGGCGTCCCGGTGCTGGTGTTCCTCGTGCTCCAGCGCTACTTCATCCGCGGCCTGCTCGGCGGCGCCGTCAACGGCTGACGCGCGGCGGCCATGGACCGGCCCGGACCCGCGGCCGCGGCGGTCCAGGTCACCGGCTCAGGCCAGCCGGCGGCGGGTCCACCAGAAGCAGAACCAGGTGAGCAGGCCGGACAGGGCGAGGAAGAGCCCGGTCTCGGTCCATTGCAGCGCCCAGAAGCGGCTGGCCGGCTGGTACACCAGCCGTTGCCGGTAGCCCTCGTCGGTGAGTCTGGCGAAGCAGGCCTGCAGGGCTGACTTGGCCGGCACCGGTCGCGCCGATGCCGACGGTGGCGGTGGGAGGCAGTCGTCCATCCAGGAGGGCAGGGCGGCGACCTTTCCGGTGGCGTCGACAGTCTGGTTGGACAGGATCCAGTCGCCGCGGCCGCCGGTGGTCAGCGATATCCGCAGCGGTGTGCCGGGACCCTGCGACATGATCCCGTCGAGCCTCGCCATCGTGAGCGTGACGGTCTGCTGAGCGGGCGGGATCAGGTGGGGTCGGATCCACAGCGGCGTGGCGATCTGGACGAACGTGAAGACGGCCAGGGTGACGGCCATGGCGGGCACCGTGCGGCGCAGCAGGATCCCCGCCGCGACTCCGAGGACGAGCGCGAAGACGGCGTACCCGACGGGTGCGACGCCACGCATCGCGAAGGCCCCGGGCGTGACGCGCGCCGCGAGGCTGCCGTGGGTGCTGCTGAGGGCCCCGTCGAGCGGGCCGGACCACCAGGTGACCGCCAGCGTGAGCGCCCCGACCGCCGCGGCCGCGGCCAGGGCTGTGACGCCGAGCTTGGTCGCCAGCCAGCGGGTGCGGGTGACGGTCTGGTTCCACACCAGCCGGTGCGTGCCCGCCTCCAGCTCGTGCGCGACCATCGGCGCGCCCCAGAAGGCGCCGATGATGGCGGGAGCCACGGCCATCACGATGATGCCGGCGTAGAAGAGATCCCGGTCGACCCTGGTGAGCCGGTCGAAGACGTTCGCGTCGATCCGGGCCAGCCGGAACAGTCGCGGACCGGTGACCGCGAGGACGATCACTCCGGCGGCGACGGCGGCGTACACCGCGGCGGCCTGGGTGCGGAACTGCCGCCAGGTCAGCCAGATCATCGGAGCACCTCCAGCATCGGCCGGGAGCCGCGGTCGGGGCCGGCGGGTCGGCTCATGTACTCCAGCACCAGGTCCTCCAGGCTGAGCCGCCCGACGGTCCAGGCCGGGTCGAGGATCGGGGCCCGGGTACGGACGACGAGCGTGCTCTGCCGGTCGGTGTGGCTGGCGGAGACGAGGTGCTGGTCGGTGGGCAGGGTGTCGGTGTCGCGGCGCGGACCGGTGAGCCGGTGATGGGTGCCGAGCAGCGCCTCGACCTCACCGTCCTCCCGCACCTTGGAGTCGACGAGGACGACCAGGTGGTCGCAGACCCGTTCCAGGTCGGAGACCACGTGCGAGGACAGCACGACGCTGAGCTCGTGCTCGGCGACTGCCTCCATCAGGATCTGCAGGAACTCCCGGCGGGCGAGCGGGTCGAGCCTGGCGACCGGCTCGTCGAGGACCAGCAGCTCGGGTCGCTTGGCGAGGCCCAAGGTGAGGGCGAGCTGGGCGCGCTGCCCGCCGGACAGTTTCCCGGCCCGCTGGGCGGGGTCGAGGCCGAGCCGCTCGATCCGGTCCCGGGCCAGGGCGAAGTCCCAGTGCGGGTTGAGCCGGGCCCCCAGCCGCAGGTGGTCGGCGACGCTCAGCCCGGGATAGGTCGGGGTGTCCTGGGCGACGAAGCCGACCTTGGCCAGCTGGGCCGGGCCGGCGGCGGGCCGCCCGCCGCACACCTCGATCGTGCCGGCCGTGGGCGTCAGCAGACCGACGGCCAGGCTCAGCAGCGTGGTCTTGCCGGCCCCGTTCGGGCCGACCAGCCCGGTCACGTGCCCGGCCGGGATCTCCAGCGTGCAGTCCGACAGCGCCCACCGCCGCCGGTACCGCTTGCCCAGGCCCTGGGCCCGCAGCACGGTGGTCACGCTATGTCCTGCTGAGCCGCCCGAAAGGTGCTGGTGAACAGCGCCTCGATGCTCTCCTCGTCCAGCCCGGCCCGGCGGGCCCTGGCCAGCCAGCGCCGCAGGTCCCGGCGCAGCGGCTCGTGCGCGGCGAGCGAGGCGTCGGTCAGCGACCGGGTCACGAACGTGCCGACGCCCGGCCGCGCCGCCACCAGCCCGTCCCGCTCCAGCTCCCGGTACGCCTTGAGCACGGTGTTGGGGTTGATCGCCAGCCGGGCCACCACGTCCTTGACCGTCGGGAGCTGGTCCCCCTCGCGCAGCAGCCCCAGCCGCAACGCGTGCCGTACCTGCTGGACCACCTGCAGGTACGGCGAGAGGCCGGACCTGCCGTCCAGCGAGAACTCGATCACGCCGGCCTCCATTCAACTAGGTTCCTAGGACTATAGAACCATAGGCATGCTCGGTCAACGGTCGCCCGCGCCTTCGCAGCCCGGGCGGGTGCTCGTCCTGGCAGTCCGGCTTACGCTCCGGTCATCCCGCTGCCGACCGCAGGAGGAAGCGTGGTCGTGGGGCTCGTCGCCGGCAACGCGCGGCTGGTCGCCGCCCAGCCGATGCTCCGGCGCGTGCTCGCCGCCTGGGGCCTCGGCGTCGGGGTGGAGTGGGCCGTCCTGGTGCTGCTGTCGGTGGCCTGCTTCGACCGCGGCGGAGTGGCCGCGGTCGGCATCGTCGGCGTCGCCCGCGTGGTGCCCGGCGCGCTCGTCACGCCGGTCACGTCGGCGCTGCTGGACCGGTACCCGAGGGCCAAGGTCCTCGTAGTCGGCACCCTCATGTCGGCGGTCCTGATCGCGCTGATCCCGGTGGCCCTGCCGGCGCCGACGCTGCTCCCGCTCTACCTGCTGGTGGGCACCTGGTCGGTGGTCTGGTCGGTGTTCCGCCCGGCGGTCAACGGGCTCGTCCCGCACGTCGTCGAGCGGCCCGAGGAGCTCAGCGCCGCCAACTCCCTCTACAGCTTCCTGGAGGCCCTCGGAACCCTGCTCGGACCGTCGGCATCGGCAACGCGATCGCCGACGTGGCCGGCCTCACCGTCTGCCACCGGCTGATCCCCGACCACCTGCTCGGCCGGGCCTTCGGCGCCCTGTGGGGACTGGCGGCAGCCGGCGTGGCCGTCGGCTCGATCGCGGCCGCACCGCTGATCGAGCTGGTGGGCCTGCGCCCGGCCATGGCGGCGAGCGGGACCGTGATGGCGCTGCTGCCAATCCTGTTCTGGCCGGGGCTGCGGCGGGCCGACACCGAGGTCGCGGTGGACGAGGACCGGATCGCCCTGCTGCGCCGGCTGCCGCTGTTCGCGCCGCTGTCCCGACTGTCCCTCGAGCATCTCGCCCGCCGCGCCACCCCGGTCGAGGTCGACGCCGGTCGTGCCGTGGTCACCGAGGGCGAGGTGGGTGACCGTTTCTACGCGATCGAGGCCGGCACGCTGGTGGCGTCGGTGGGCGGCGTCGCGCTGTCGTCGATGTCCGCGGGCGACGGCTTCGGGGAGATCGCGCTGCTGCGCCGTACCCCGCGGACCGCCACCGTCGTCGCGGCCACCCCGGCCCGGTTGGTGGCGCTCGACGGCGCCGCCTTCGTGGCGGCGGTGACGAGCAACGTCGGAGCCGAGAGCGTCGCCATCGCGCTCGCCGCGGAGCGGATCGGGCGGACCGCGGCGCGAGAACCGGAGCCGGACTGACCGCGGCCGGTACGGGCGACCCCGCGGTCGCCGGCCGCAGGCCGGCGCGGCGACCGGTCGAGGCTTCTACCGCGCCCGCCGGGGTTGGAGACTGGGCCCGTGCTCACCTGCCCGGCCTGCGGCGAGGAGAACCCGGAACGCTTCAAGCTGTGCGGATTCTGCGGCACGCCGCTGGTCCGGGCCGCGCCGCCGCCGGAGGTCCGCAAGACCGTCACGGTCGTCTTCTCCGACCTGAAGGGCTCCACGGACCTGGCCGAGCACGTCGACCCCGAGTCGGTCCGGGAGCTGCTGAACCGTTACTTCGACGAGATGCGGCAGGTGCTGGAGCGGCACGGCGGGGTGGTCGAGAAGTACATCGGCGATGCGATCATGGCCGTGTTCGGCCTGCCGCGGGTGCACGAGGACGACGCGCTGCGGGCGGTCCGGGCGACCGCCGACATGCAGCGGGCGCTGGTGGAGCTGAACGCGGAGCTGCACGGCACCTGGGGAGTCCGGCTGGCGAACCGGACCGGTGTGAACACCGGTGAGGTCGTGGCGGGTGACGCGGCCGGCGGCCAGCGGCTGGTCACCGGCGACGCGGTCAATGTCGCGGCCCGGCTGGAGCAGGCGGCAGGCGAGCTGCAGGTCCTCCTCGGCGAGTCGACCTACCGCCTCGTCCGGCACCGCGTCGACGTCGAGCCGCTCGAGCCGCTCCGGCTGAAGGGCAAGAGCCGGCCGGTGCCGGCGTACCGGCTGCTGGCCGTGCACGAGGCGGACCGGTCCCTCGCCAAGGCCCGCAGCACGCAGGTCGTCGGCCGGGCCCTCGAAGCGGCCCGGCTGATCCAGGAGTTCGAGCTGGCGGTGTCCAGGCGCTCGTGCGAGCTGGTCACCGTCCTCGGCGAGGCCGGCATCGGCAAGTCCCGGCTGATCGACGAGTTCTGCCGCATCGTCGGCCCCGAGGCGCGGGTGCTGCGGGGTCGGTGCCTCGCGTACGGGCGGGGAATCACCTTCTGGCCGCTGGTCGAAGTGGTACGGCAGGCAGCGGGGATAGGCGACGAGGACCTCCTCCCGACCGCGCGGGCGAAGCTCGCGGCTGCCCTCGGAGCGGGCGGCGAGGCGGCCGCGGACCGGATCGCCTCGGCGATCGGCCTAGCGGACCGCCAGTTCCCGGTCGAGGAGGTCTACTGGGGCACCCGGAAGCTCCTCGAGCAGCTCGCCCGGCAGCGGCCCCTGGTCGTCGTGGTCGAGGACGTGCACTGGGCCGAGTCGGCGTTGCTCGACCTGATCGACCGGCTGGTGTCGATGACGACGGACGCCCCGGTGCTGCTGGTCTGCGCGGCGCGCCCCGAGTTCGCCGAGCGCCGCCCGCGGTGGCTGGAGCGGGGCGACAGCGTCGTCGCGCTGGAACCGCTGTCCGGCGAGCAGACCGCGGCGGTCCTCGACAACCTCCTCGGTGACGCGGACCTGGACCTGACCGCCCGCCGTGCCGTGGTGGGCGCCTCGGACGGCAACCCGCTGTTCGCCGAGCAGCTGCTGTCGATGCTGATCGAGGACGGCTACCTGCGCCGGGAGGACGGCCGATGGGTGCGGACCCGCGACCTCACGGCGCTGGCCCTGCCGCCGACGATCCACGCCCTGCTCTCCGCGCGCCTGGACCTGCTCGCCGACGACGAGCGCGGCGTGATCGAGCCCGCGTCGGTGATCGGCGGTGTGTTCGAGGTCTCGGCGGTGGAGGCGCTGGCGGCCGCGCCGGTGCGGGAGGCGCTGCCGAACCATCTCCGCTCACTGGAGGGCAAGCAGCTGATCGAGGCCGAGGGCCCGCCGGTGCCCGACCGGGATCTGACGTTCCGCTTCCACCACATCCTGATCCGCGACGCCGCGTACCAGGGCCTGCTCAAACGCACCCGGGCCGCGCTGCACGAGCGGTTCGCCGACTGGCTGGAGGGGGTGAGCGGGGAGCGCGACCGGGAGGTCGAGTTCGAGGAGATCCTCGGCTACCACCTCGAGCAGGCGCGCCGCTACCTGTCCGAGCTCGGCCCCGTCGACGACCACGGCCGGGATCTGGGCGTGCGGGCCGCGGCGCGGCTCGGCGCCGCGGGCCGGCGCGCGTTCTCCCGCGCCGACATGCCGGCTGCCGCGAACCTGCTGCGGCGGGCGGTCATGCTGCTCCCGCCCGAGCACCCGACCCGCCTCGGCCTGCTGCCGGTCCTGGGCGAGGCCCTCATGGAGATCGGCGAGTTCCCCTGGGCGATCCTGTTCCTGGACGAGGCGGTCGAGCTGAGCCGGGACCAGCCGCGGCTGAACGCCGACCTCGTCCTCACCCGGCTCCTGGTGGGGCACCACGTCGCGGAGAATCTCGAGCGCTGGCGGGAGGAGGTGCGCCGCGAGGCCGAGCGGCTGATCCCGGTCCTGCAGGAGCAGAACGCGGACGCGCAGCTGGCGAAGGCCTGGCGGCTGCTCGGCTTCGTGCACGGCTCGGTCTGCCGGTACGGCGAGGCCGCGTTGGCCGTGCGGGAAGCCATGCAGCACGCGCGACGCGCCGGGGACGCGCGACTGGAGGCCCGCAACGCCTCCGCATACACCCTGGCGGCCCTGTACGGCCCGACTCCCGCCGCCGAGGCGATCGAGCAGTGCGAGCAGCTCGCGGCCCAGGGTCTGACCGACCGCCAGGCCGAGGCGCTGGTGCTGTGCTCGCTCGCGCAGTTGCGGGCGATGCAGGGTGACTTCGCCCGGGCCCGGGAGCTGCTGCGCAGCGCCCGTACCCTGCTGGAGGATCTGGGCGTCATCGTGCTGGCCGCCGCCACCGCGATGCACCACGCCCGCATCGAGCTGCTGGGCGGGGACCTCGGCATCGCCGAAGCGGAGCTGCGCCGCGCGTACGACACCCTGACCGGTCTCGGCGAGCGGTACCTGCTGCCTCCGGTCGCGGCGCTGCTCGCCCAGGTGGTCTACGCCCAGGGCAGGGCGGACGAGGCGGAGGAGATCAGCCGGACGGCCGAGGAGCTGACCGCCGCCGACGACGTCGAGGCGCAGGCCCTCTGGCGGTCGGTCCGCGCGAAGGTGTTCTCCGGCCGGGACCTCGCCGAGGAGGCGGAGGGGCTGGCCCGGGAGGCGGTCCGGCTGATCCGGACCACCGACTCGCCCGGCATGCAGGCGGACGCGCTGCTGGACCTGGCCGAGGTGCTGCGCCGCTCGGCCCGGCCGGACGAGGCGCGGGTGATAGCGGACGAGGCGAGGGGTCTCTACCAGGAGAAGGGCAACCTGGTGGGCGTCGCTCGCGCCACGGCCGTGGTCGCCGCGCTCCCCCGCTAGCCGGTCCAGCTCGGGTCGGGGCCGCCCGCCCAGAGCACGCCGATCGTGACGCTGCCCGAGCCGGTCTTGGCGCGGCTGTTGACGCAGGCGTCCACACCGGACGGCAGCCCGGTCGCGCCGGCGCACTCCGCCACCTGGACGCCGTTCTTGTACCAGGCCAGGTTCTTGTTCATGGCGAGGAACGCGAACGTCAGCTGGTACGGCGAGGTGGACGCGGGCGCCTCGGTCACGGAGATGTCCACTGCGCAGCTCGCCCCGGGCGCGCAGGCCTGGCCCGGGTCCGACCGGTGCTGCTCGACCATGGTGAGGCCGGCGCAGGTGAGGCCGGACGGCCCGGTCACTCTCGCCGAGGTGATCAGCGGGTTGGCCGGCGTCAGCCCGGGGCGGGTCTGCAGCAGCGCGTCGCCGGCGCGCAGGCAGCTGCCGGCCTCGTCGCCTCCCTCCGGCACGACGGCCAGCGTCCGGTCGGGGGCCGGGAAGGTGTCGACGTGGGACCGGTTCCGGTCGCTCCCGGCCTCCTTCGCGGCCAGGACCGCCGGGACGACCGAGTCGGTCCGCGCCGCCGCCCGCGGCACGGCGACGAGCAGCTCCAGGGCGGCCACGTCACCGCTGGCCAGGTTCGGGAACGGGCAGGACACCAGCAGCGGGTCGGCGGGGCCGGCCGGCGGAGGTGCGACGCAGCCGGCGGGAGTGCTCGACAGCAGCGAAGACCCGGCGGGCAGCCCGACCCTGGCCACCGCGTTGGTCAAGGTCGCATTGCTGTCGTTGCGCCAGGACGCCCCGTACAGCGCCGTCCGGCCGCTGGTCACCAGGCCCGGCGCGAGCGAGGAGTCGGCGGTGACCACCGGGCTGCCGGCGCTGCCCACGCCGGCGAGCGGTCCGATGAGGACGGACAGGGCCAAGGCGCCCGCCGCGGGCCACCACCATGTCGCCGGAACTGTCCTTCGTCGCATGAGTCCCCCCGTCGCGTACGAGACCCGTCCGTCGAACGACGAGGACGCCGTCCGGCGGATCAAGTCTCGCAGATGACAGGAGATCGTTCGTCGAGTTGACGGAAAGGATCAGCCGCCGCTGACCCGGGCGTGCCCCGACCTTCAGAGGATGGGCCGGCCGCCGGTGACGGCGACCCGGGCGCCGGAGATGTAGCTGCCCTCGGCCGAGGCGAGCAGGACGTAGACCGGGGCGAGCTCGGCGGGCTGGCCGGGCCGGCCGAGCGGGGTGTCCTTGCCGAAGCTCTGCACCTTCTCCGGCGGCATGGTGGCCGGGATCAGCGGTGTCCAGATGGGACCGGGCGCGACGCTGTTCACCCGGATCCCCTTCTCGCCGAGCAGCTGCGCCAGGCTGGCGGTGAAGTTGGCGATCGCCGCCTTGGTCGCCGCGTACGGCGCGAGCGTCGGCGACGGCATGTCCGAGTTCACCGACGAGCTGCCGATGATCGACGAGCCGGGCGCCATGTGCGGGACCGCGGCCTTGCAGAGGTGGAACATCGCCTCGACGTTCGTCCGGAACGTGTAGCCCCACTCGTCGTCCGGGATCTCCGCCAGCGAGCTGTGGCTCATCTGGTACGCCGCGTTGCTGACCAGGATGTCCAGCTTGCCGAACTCCTCGACCGCCCGGGCGACGATGTCCCGGCAGTGCTGCGGCTCGGAGACGTCACCGCGGACCAGCACCGCCTTGCGTCCGGCCTGCTCGACGTACTTCGCCGTGTCCTGGGCGTCGGAGTCCTCGCTCAGATAGGAGATGAGCACGTCCGCGCCCTCGCGGGCGTACGCGATCGCGACCGCCCGACCGATGCCGCTGTCCCCGCCGGTGATCACGGCGGCCTTGCCGGTCAGCCGGCCGGAGCCGCGGTAGGACCTCTCGCCGCAGTCGGGCACCGGGTCCATCTTGGCCTGCGCGCCCGGGACGTCCTGCTGCTGCGCGGGCTGACTCATCGCTGATCCTCTCGCCGGCGTGCTCCTGCGGTTCCGTCGGGGCCATACCCCGCGAACCGAGCGCGACGCCTCGGCTCTGCCGGCCTGCCGCGCAGCACGATTCGACGGATGGCGAGTCTCACATGCCGGATCTGGGCCCGGCGGCCGGGATGATCGGATACGGTCCGGATGTATCAGGGCGCGCGATACCCAGCCTGCTCAGCGACGGTCATTGAAGGGCGTTCGGGGACCTCTTGGCTGCGTGCGGGGCAGGCGCAGAGCGCGTGGCCCGACCTAGTCGATCACACGGCCATCAGGGGGACGACCATGCCAGGTCCGGAACACCAGGATCGTCTCGGAGAGCCCGGCGACCTCGACGAGACGCTCGAGGAGCTCATGGAGGAGCTGCGCGAGCTTGCCGGCGACGGGCGCAGCTTCGCGGCGCAGAACAGGGCGACCGCCGAGGACATCGGTCGCGATGTGGACGCGCTCGGCCTGGACACCTACCACGACGAGGGTCTCGAGCGGGCGCAGCGCGGTGTCGTCGAGAACCCGCGGGAGGCGGTCGCCGACCCGGACTCGGCGGAGGTGATCGCGGCGCTCCGCAAGAAGCTCAACAAGCTGTCGATGGAGCTGGCGAAGTCGCCGACGAACGCGCAGACCTTCAATCTCCAGCGGTTCCTGGCGATCTTCGCGGTGCTGTCGAGCACAGCGGCCACGGCCTCGCTGATCTACAACGCGATCCACGCCGCGCAGCACGACGACCCGGCGCCGCCGCAGTTGCCGCCGGACACCGCCGCCAAGGTCCGCGAGCTGGTGCGGCAGTGGAACACGCAGCCGGACGCGGCCTACTGGAACGACCTGGCCAGGTACGTGAGCCTGCCGGACGCGAAGGTCCCGCTCACGCTGGCCGACCAGGTGCTCTTCATGAACTACACGATCGACCTGTCGCCGGCCGGCGAGGCGTGGCTGTGGGACACCGGCCAGGACGTGGTCGGTCTCGTGGACGGGCTCGTCGGGGAGTACAACTCGACGCAGACCACGGCCGCGATGTACCGGCGCGCGGCCACGCTGAAGTACAAGGACACGCCGATCCCGCGGCCGGTGACGGCCGGCCTGCTCCGCCTCGCGCTCGGCCAGGTCATCGTGTTCACCGCCGACCAGCCGCGGTTCCCGCGGTTTCCGGTGCTGGGCGGCGAGCCGGGCGAGGACAAGCTCAGCGAACCGCCGGACGACGAGCGGGGTGCGGTCGAGGAGGAGGCCGAGCGGGCCCGCCGGGAGGACGAGAGCTTCACGGCGCGGATCCGGGAAGCGGCCGTGCAGATCTCGCAGACCGTCGACCGCCTCGACGCCTCGACGCTCAACTGCGACGCCGTCGAGGCCGCCTGGACCGAGCCGGTCGCGGTGCCGAACAGCGCGATCGCCGACCCGGAGCCCGATGCCCGGCTGACCGAGCTGCTGACCCGGCTGGACAGCCTGACCGCGGCGTCCGCGAAGTCGCGGGACGCGAGCAAGAAGTACAGCTGCAGCCGCTACCTCGCCGCGTTCTTCGGGCTGAGCGCCATCGGCGCGGCCGCGGTGCTGCTGGTGGAGTACCTGTCCCGGTCGTCGCACGACCAGCCGACCGACGACATCACCAGCATCCCGGCGGACGTCCTCGACCAGATCCGTGAGCTGGTAAGAACCTGGAAGGACCAGGACGAGAAGGCCTACTGGGAGAGCCTCGCGTCCTATCTGGAGAAGAACCCGGCCGCGCTGACCCGGCTCGACCAGATCGTGTTCATGAACTACACGATTCAGCTGTGCCCGCCGGCCCGGCCGTTCCTGTGGGACTCCGCGAAGGACAAGGCGGCGACCGCGGACAAGCTCGTCGAGACCTCGAAGGGCGGCGCCGACCTGCCCGGCATGTACCGCAGCGTGTCCGCCCTGCGCTACAACGACGCGCCGCTGCCCCGGGCGGTCGCCGCCGACGTGCTGCGGCTGGCACTGGGCTGGCTGAAACCGGTGCAGCAGCAGCGCCCGCCAGCGGTCCCGGGCGAGGTTCCGGCGGCCGCCGGCGTCCCCGGCCGGATCCCGGAACGGCTGCGGCCGGCCGTGTACGTGGCGGACGTGGCGCCCGGCGGCCATCCGGTCGCGTACGCCCGGACGCTGCACGCCCTGCTCCGACCGGCCGGAGTCACCGACCATGCGGAGCTGGCTGCGGCCGGCGCGTACGTCCAGCCGGACACCTCCCCGTTCGTCCTGGCCGACGCCGCGGCGGTGCTGGACCGGCTGCCCGCGCCGGTGCGGACCACGCTGCAGGCGCAGGCCGCGCAGCTGACCGGCATCCTCGACGGGCTCTACCCGGTGCCGGCCGGCGAGACCCTGCTGGGCTCGCAGCTGACCTGCCTCGCCGAGCCCGGCGGCGGGCTCGCCGCCGGCACCGTGGTCTACGTCCGCCGCACCGGCGAGGCGACCGTCTACTTCGCCCTGCCGCACATCGCGGTGGACCCGGCGGCGGGCACGCCGAACGTGGTCGGGCTGGACGTCGAGCCGCCGGCCGAGGACCGTCCGATGTGGACCCCGACCCGGTTCGACTCCGGAGCCACCAGCATCGCGCTGAGCGTCGCCGGCAACCTGGTATGGGCGCTGCCGCCGCCCTGGGGACCGCTCTCGGCGGGCGCGCTCACCCTCATCCAGCTGCTGCTCGCCTCGGACAGCAAGCCCGACCAGCTCGGTCTGGTGGTCCAGGAGCTCGAGCAGTTCATCAAGCACCGCGACATCAACTCGGACGCCACCCACATCAAGGCGTTCGCCGACTGGCTGAACACCCAGACCGAGACGCTGCGGGCCACCCAGGCGGACAACTCGACGTACATCACCTCCACTCTGCTCCCGGAGCTGCGCAAGATGGTGGCCCCGGGCGACGAGAGCGTCTACGACGCGGTCTACGACCTGGAGCAGTACCTCGACGTCCCCGGCACGCTGGACGTCCTCGTGCTCGGCGTCAGCATCTACCTGCTCGCGCTGAAGATGACCGTCCAGCTCGACGCGACGCTGGCATCCACCGCGCGGAACGACGGCAACGATGCGGAGTTCGCCTCGTACACCTCGCTGTGGCTGGCCGACTACGCGAACTTCGTGTTCGCGGTCGACGGCTACACCCGGGACGGGACCACGGTGGCGGGCTGGGCGGCCCGGATCGCTGCCCACGTCGACACGCTCGTCAACCAGCGGCTCGCGAAGATCACCGCACCGTACCGCTACGACGCCGGCCGCTGGACGGTGGTCACCGGCGGCGGAGCCACCGGCACCAGCCGCTACTGGACGCAGTACCTCGGCTGGACCTACCGGGACGACGGCGCCGGCGACACCGACACGACGAACTTCGTCGGCGACGTGCTCTCCGGCGGGGACTGCTGCCACGACCAGAACCGGCTGGAGTACGAGCAGCTGGTGCACCAGCGCCGGGACGCCCACGTCGCCGACGTCGCCGGGCAGCTCGACACCCTCTACAGCGACGTACGGCAGACCATCAGGAAGTGGCAGTCGTCGATCCTGCAGTGGAACCAGCACGTGCCGCCGCGGGTGCCGACGACCGCTCCGACCACCGCCTGGACGAACACGGCGGCGCCGAGCGAGCCGACTGACGGCGCCGCCGTGTCCTACGCCGTCGCCTTCGCCAACGCGGCCGGGCCCTCGCAGCCCGGGCCTTGGTCGAAGGCCGTGCCGACCAGCCGGCACGGCTACGCGACGCTGACCGACCTGCCGGTCGACCCGCTGCACATGGCGACCAACCTGTGGATCTTCCGGCGGTTCGACGCGTCGGACGGGACAGCCGCACGGCGGGTCAAGGTCGTCGGCATCGTCGACACGAAGACCACCACCTATACGGACAAGTCCCCCTGAGGAGCTAACCCGTACTTCTCGGTCGATGCCGGCGGCTGTCCCGGCGGCGGGTGACGGTCGAGGAGCACGCCGGGATTCAGGATGCCGGCCGGGTCGAGCGCGTCCTTCGCCGCTGCGAGCGCGAGCGCGAACGGCTCGGGTCGTTGCCGGTCGTACCACCGGCGGTGGTCGCGACCGACGGCATGGTGGTGGGTGATGCTGCCGCCCGCGGCGTGCAGTGTCTCCTTCGCGGCCGCCTCGATGTCGGCCCACTGGCTGAGCTCGCCGCCGCGGCGGGCCGGGGCGAGCACGGTGAAGTACGGGGCGGCGCCGTCGGGGTAGGCGTGGGTTATCCGGCAGGTGACGGTGCCGCCGCCGCACACTTCGCCGAGCGCTGTCCGGGTGGCTGCGGTCACGGCGTCGACGAGCGCGGTGAGCCGTTCCCAGGTCACCGCGGTCTCGAACGTCTCGACGAGCACACCGCTGAGCACGAACAGCTCCCGCAGGTAGGGCGCGCGCAGGAACGCCGAGCGCCAGCTGTCGCCGGCCGCGGCCGACTCGTGCCGAGGCAGCGGACGCAGGCCGAGGTCGGCGCACGCCGCCACGGCGGCCTGGAGCGCAGAGTCGACCGGCGCGGTGGCGGACTCGGCGCCGAGGACGAGCGCGGCCTCCCCGGTCGACAGGGTGCCGGTCAGCGCGGCCTCGCGGGCGTCGAGCAGGCGGCAGGTGGCCGGTGCCAGTCCCTGCTGCACGAGCATGCGCAACGCGTGCGCACCGACCACCAGGTCGGGCGCGGCCAGCATGGCGCGGGCGCGGTAGGCCGGGCGGCGTTGCAGCCGCAGCCACGCCTCGGTGACGACGCCAAGCGCGCCTTCGCTGCCGAGCAGCAGCCGGTCCGGGGACGGCCCGGCGCCGCTGCCGGGCAGCCGGCGTGACTCCCACACTCCGGACGGGGTGACCGCCCGCACCGCTTCGACGAGATCGTCGATGTGCTGGAGCCGGGCAGCGTAGTGACCGGCGGCTCGAGTGGCTATCCAGCCACCGACCGTCGACCGCTCGAAGGACTGCGGGAAGAAGCGGAGCGTGAGACCGGTGCCGTCCAGACCGGCCTCCACGTCCGGGCCCGTGGTGCCCGCCAGCAGGCGAGCCGCCTGAGCTGTCGGGTCGACCTCGACGACGCCGGCCAGTCGGCGCAGGTCGAGGCTGATGGTGCCCCGGAAGTCCTCGCCCACCGCCGGCTCGACCCCACCGACGACGCTCGACCCGCCACCGAACGGCACCACCGCGACAGCCTTCTCGGCCGCCCAGTCCAGCACGGCCGCGACGTCGCCCTCCACCCCCGGCCGGACCACGAGATCGGGCAGATGCTCCGGCGCACCACGCACTCCCCGGATCACGTCGCGGTAGGAGCGACCGAGGCCGTGGCGGGCCCGGTCGATCGGCTCCGCGCTGCCCAGCGCAGCGAGCGAGGAGGGCAGCACGATGCGCGACTCCGGGAGCGGGCGCAGCGCAGCGGGTTCCTCCGGTGCCTGGCCGGCGAAGCCGAGCAGGGACTCCAGTCCCCGCGCGAATGCCAGCACGTCGGCGGCGCGGGGCGCGTCGCTGTCCGACGTCCCCCACCCCCACACCCGGTATGTCGACACACCCCAACCCTCTCAGCCCGGCGGCCGTTCCAGTTCCCGGCCGCCGCGGCGGATTCCGGACGACGCCGGGCAGGGCCGCTGCGCCCGTCATGCGGCCTGCAGGAACACGCAGCAGCGCAGCGGGTCGGCTGCCGCGGCAGGGTCGAGGCCGGCGTCCACCCGGCGGGCGCGCAGGCCATGCAGCAGCCCGGCCACGAAGTCCCGGTTGAGGGCGCAGATCAGCTCGGGGGCGTTGCCAGCCAGGGACTGGAAGGGGCAGTTGCTGAGCACCAGCTGGTGGGCGTCGGTGCGGACGGGCTGGTAACCGCAGGCGTCGAGCAGGTCTCGGGTGATGCCGATAGCCCGCTCGGCGCCCAGCCGGCCGAGCCGCCGCTGAACCCGGACCCGCTCGCCGAGTGCCTGACCCCGGTGATGCGCGAGCTGCCGTGCCGCGCGCCACGCGGGGCTGGCCGGGCCGTCCGCGACGATCGCCTGGGTGAGCAGGTCGCCGAGCAGGTCGTAGTGGCGCTGGGGGAGGCTGACGGCAAGCTCCTCGGCGGCCGGTCGGTAGGCCTTTGGTGTGCGCCCCCGGCCGGGTGGGCGGCTGGCCAGGTCTGGGGTGACGGCCTCGAGCAGCCCGGCGGCCAGGAGCTTGTCGAGGTGGTAGGCGGCGAGCTTGGTGGAGATGCCGGTGGCGGCGGCGGCCTGCTCGCGGGTGACCGGGGCTGACTGCGCGCGGATGAACCGGTACAGACGCCGGCGCAGCTCGTCGGCGAGCAGCGCGATCGCCCCCCACGCCCGGCGGCCCCCGTTGTTCGGCATACGGCTGCTCTTACCCCAAGGCATCTGGACGAAATCGGCGTGCTCCTCCGCTCGACGGGTATAACCAGCTGTTGTTGGCGAAAAAAGGAGAGGAGGGGCCGCCGTGGAGAGCAGGGCCAGGCTGGCCGGACACGCGGTGCATCCGATGCTGATCACTCTGCCACTGGGGCTGCTGGCCACGGCGGTGATCTTCGACATCATCCGGGCCGTCGGGGACGAGGCCGATTTCGCGGTCGCGAGCTTCTACATGATCGCGGCCGGCATCATCGGTGGGCTGCTCGCGGCGCTGTTCGGGCTGATCGACTGGCTGGCGATCCCGGCCGGGACCCGGGCCAAGCGCATCGGCGCGCTGCACGGGGTCGGCAACGTCGTCGTGGTGGCCCTGTTCGCGGTGAGCTGGCTGCTGCGACGCAGCCAGGACGGCCATGTGCCGACCGGCGTGGCGTTGTGGCTCGGGATCATCGCGGTGCTGCTTGCGCTGGCGACGGCCTGGGCCGGTGGGGAGCTGGTGGAACGCCTCGGGGTCGGCGTCGACGAGGGCGCCAACGTGGACGCGCCCAGCTCGCTGTCCGGCCCGGTGAGGTCGGCCGGGCCACGCCGGCCCATGGGGTCCTGACGGCACCCGAGGACGTCTATCCGGAGAAGTGATGATAGTGACCAGCAGCTACGACCAGGAGCAGCCGCAGCCGAAGGACCTCTCGACCGGCGAGCGCCTCAAGACCACCCTCGGCGCGGTCGCCCAGGGCATCCGGTACACGCTCAAGAGCGAGCATGAGACCGAGGGCAAGGCGAGCCTGAGCGTCGAGCCGGCCGACGTGGACCGGATCATCGATGGCTGGCCGGCGGCCCAGAAGAACGTGGCCCGGCAGATGCTGGCCAAGTACGGCCCGCCCAACGAGGCGACCCCCACCCGGCTGTTCTGGTATCGCAACGGTCCCTGGAAGCGGACCGAGCTGACCAGCGATGCGGTGGTGCACCACTGGCCCGCGCCGCACACCGACTTCCTCACCCAGTACATCGACTACCGGGTGCCGCCGGAGCTGACCCACCTGGTCGCCGAGTTCGACGGCAGCATCCTGGTGGACCGCACCCGGGGTGAGGTGGCCGCGCGGTGCGACTCCGAAGCGGCCAACGTACTGGGCCTGAACATGGTGCACGAACTGGTGACCGGCAAACGCAGCGTGCAGGAGGCCAGGCACACCTCGGAGCAGAGCACCGTGGCCTACAACCTCGGCCGGGACGCACCGTACGCCGAGCGGCTGCTGTTCGAGGTGCCGCAGGGCGGGACGGAAGACCTGGATGAGAGCCATCTCGCCGGGGCGGTGGCGCAGCAGGCGGCCGGCAAGCTCAAGGACGCCGTCAGCGGCGGCGAGGAAGCCACCGACCGCCGCACCCCGAGCTGACGCCGCCGGGTAGGTCTAGCGGTTCAGCGGCTACCGGCGCGCTCTCCCGCGCGGTGGACCAGGCGCAGTACGAGACCGGGCAAGGTCCATGCCTGGCCAGCCTCTACGAGCAGCGGACGCTGCGGCTGTCGGACATCAGCAGCGAGCCGCGTTGGCCCGAGCTCCTGGTCCGGACCGGCGCACTGGCCTCCCCCGAACCCTGACCCGGCGGCTTCCGGCAACCCCTGAACCGGGTCACCGAGTTCGTGGCTCACCTCCTGGACTCGCTCCGGTGGCGGGAGCGGCCCCGTCCGGGGCAGTCTCCACCAGCTGTTCGCCGAGCACGCGATCCTCGTCCAGTGCCGACGTCTGCACGACGAGCACGTCGCACATCGCGTTCTTCACCACGTTGCTGGGAACCGATCCCAGCCG
>JBJMII010000017.1:0-5478 GCA_045806925.1 Mycobacteriales bacterium | reverse complement strand
GCCGCCGCGCACGTGGCCGGGGTGCTGTCCCTGCCGGACGCGTGCGCGCTGGTGACCGCGCGGGGCCGGCTGATGGGCGCGCTGCCGGCCGGCGGCGGGATGGCCGCCGTGCAGGCCGGCGAGGACGAGGTCGCGGACTCGCTGGCCGGCTTCGACGGCCGGCTGGCCATCGCCGCGGTCAACGGTCCGCAGGCGACCGTGGTCTCCGGCGACCTCGACGCGCTAGAAGACTGGCTACCCCGCTGGCAGCACCGCAAGACCAGCCGGCTGCGGGTCAGCCACGCGTTCCACTCCCCGCGGATGGAGCCGATGCTGGCCGAGTTCCGCACCGTCTGCGAGCGGCTCACCTTCGCCGAGCCGGCGATCCCGGTGGTGTCCAACCTGACCGGTGGACTGGTCTCGACCGGGCTGACCGACCCGGACTACTGGGTCCGGCACGTCCGCCAACCGGTCCGCTTCGCCGACGGCGTCCGGACCCTCCGAGACCAGGGCGTCACGAGGTTCCTGGAGCTGGGCCCGGACGCCGTCCTCACCGCGATGGCCCGCCAGACCCTGGACGACGACGGGGCGGTCTTCGCCGCTGCGCTGCGCAACCGCCAGCCCGAAGCCGAAGCGTTCGCCGGCTTCCTCGGCCAGGCGCACGTGTCCGGGGCCACCGTGGACTGGGCCGCGTTCTACCCCGGCGCCCGCCGGGTCGAGCTGCCCACCTACGCCTTCCAACGGCAGCGCTACTGGCTGCTGCCGGGCGCGGAGGCCGGCGACCCGGCCGCCGCCGGGCTCGGCCGGATCGACCACCCGCTGCTGGCCGCTGCCGTGCGGGTCGGTGACCGGGACGGCTGGCTCTTCACCGGCCGCATCTCGCCGGAGACCGCGCCGTGGGTGCAGGACCACAGCGTGCTCGGCATGGTCGTGGTCCCGGGCACCGCCCTGGTCGAGTTCGTGGCCGCCGCCGGCCGCCACGTTGGCAGCTCGGTCGTCGACGAGCTGGTGCAGGAAGCGCCGCTGATCCTGCAGGACGACGCGGCGGTGCAGCTGCAGGTCACCGTCGGCGAGATGGACGAGGACGGCCGCCGCGAGGTCGCGGTCTACTCCCGCCCCGAGGCCGACCAGGACGCGATCCGCCACGCTCGCGGTATCCTCGCCGCCGGCGAGGAGCCGGTCGGGTCGTGGCCGCCGGTCGAGTGGCCGCCCCAGGATGCCGAGCCGATCCCCGTCGACGACCTGTATGCCCGGCTGGCCGAGGCGGGCTTCGACTACGGCCCGGCCTTCCGGTCCCTAAGGGCCGGCTGGTTGTCCGGTGACGACGTGCTCGCCGAGCTCGCGCTGCCCGACGAGCACGCCGAGGCGGCCCGCGGCTTTGGCCTTCACCCGGCGCTGTTCGACGCCGCGCTGCACGGCTGGCTCGACCAGGGCGGCGGCTCGGTCGGGCTGCCGTTCTCCTGGTCGGGCGTGCGCCTGGAGCGCAGCGGCGTCTCCCGGGTGCGGGTCCGAATCGGTGCGGCGGGCGAGTCGGCGCTGCGCCTCGACTTCGCCACCGAGGACGGCCGACCGGTCGGCAGCGTCCGGAAGCTGACGTTCCGGCCGGTCGACCCGGCGCAGCTGGCGGCCGCGCAGCGGTCCGGCGACAGCACGCTCTTCCAGGTGGACTGGGCCGAGGTGGCGGCCGAGGACGGCGTCGCGCCGGGCCGGCTGGCCGTGCTGGACGGGACCGACCTGGACTCCCTGGACGGCGACGTCCCGGACGTCGTCGTGGCGAGGGTTCGCAGCGAAGCCGGTCCGCACGAGGGCGCCCGGGCGGCGCTGGCGCTGGCGCAGCGGTGGTTGGCCACCGATGCGCTGGCCGGCTCGCGGCTGGTGGTCGCGACCCGCCGTGGGGTCGCGGTCGGGGCCGAGGCTCCGGACCTCGCGGTGGCGCCGGTGTGGGGGCTGGTACGCAGCGCGCAGTCGGAGCACCCGGGCCGCTTCGTGCTGGTCGACGTGGACGGTGCCGACCCGGACTGGGCCGCGCTGGCCGGCCTGGACGAGCCGCAGCTCGCCGTCCGCGGTGGCCGGGTGCTCGCCCCGCGGCTGACCAGGGTGAGCGGGCGGCGGGACGCCGTGCCGCTCGACCCGGATGGCACCGTGCTGGTCACCGGCGGCACAGGTGGGCTGGGCGCGGTGCTCGCCAAGCACCTCGCCCAGCGGCACGGTGTCCGGCGGCTGCTGCTGGTCAGCCGCCGCGGCCCGGACGCGCCGGGTGCCCGGGAGCTGGTCGCGGAGCTGGAGAAGCTCGACGCGCAGGTCCGCGTGGCCGCGTGTGACGTGGCCGACCGCGACCAGCTGGCTGCCCTCCTCGGTTCCCTCGACCGTCCGCTCACCGCGGTCATCCATGCGGCCGGCGTGCTGGACGACGGGGTGATCGAGTCGCTCACCCCGCAGCAGCTGGTCCGCGTCATGCGACCCAAGGTCGACGCGGCCCAGCACCTGCACGAGTTGACCGCCGGGACGGACCTGTCGGCATTCGTGCTGTTCTCCTCGGTCGCCGCCCTCATCGGCAGCCCGGGGCAGGGCAACTACGCCGCCGCCAACGCCTACCTCGACGCCCTCGCCGCGCACCGCCGCGCCCAGGGCCTGCCGGCGACCTCGCTGGCCTGGGGACTGTGGGCGGACGCCGGCATGGCCGGCACCCTGGAGGAGACCGAGCTGGCCCGGCTGCGGCGGATGGGCGCCGAGCCGCTGTCCACCGAGACGGGCCTGGAGCTGTTCGACGCGGCCCGGCGGCTGGACCAGGCCCTGCTGGTCCCGGTGCGGCTCGACCTCGCGGCGCTGCACTCCCAGGTCCGGTCCGGGCTGGCGCCGTCGCTGCTGCGCGGCCTCGTCCCCGCTCCCGCTCGCGCGGCCGGCGGCGGGTCGCTGGCGCAGCGGCTCGCCGGCGTGCCGGAGGCCGACCGGCCGCGGGTCGTGCTGGACGTGGTCCAGGCGCAGGTCGCCGCGGTGCTGGGGCACGCCTCGGCCGCCGCAGTCGCTCCGGACCGGCCGTTCACCGAGCTGGGGGTCGACTCGCTCGCCGCGGTCGAGCTCCGCAACCGGCTCAGCCGGGCCACCGGGGTGCGGCTGCCGTCCACTTTGGTCTTCGACCATCCGACGCCGGCGGCGATCTCGCGGTTGCTGCTCACCGAGGTCGGCGCGCTGGACCAGGCGGCCCCGGCCGCCCGGCCGCCCCGGCCCCGCGGGAAGGCGGACGAGCCGCTGGCCATCGTCGGGACAAGCTGCCGGTTCCCCGGCGGGGTGGCCTCGCCGGCGGACTTCTGGACGCTGCTGGCCGAGGGTCGCGACGCGATCTCCGGGCTGCCGGAGGACCGCGGCTGGGACCTGGAGCACCTGTACGACCCGGACCCGGAGCGGCCCGGGACCGTATACACCCGGGGCGGCGGGTTCCTCGACGACGCCGGCGACTTCGACGCCGGGTTCTTCGGGATCAGCCCGCGTGAGGCGCTGGCGATGGACCCGCAGCAGCGGCTGCTGCTCGAAGCGGCCTGGGAGGCCCTGGAGGATGCCGGGATCGACCCGTCGTCGCTGCGCGGCTCCGACACCGGCGTCTTCTGCGGCGTGGGTCCCTCCGACTACGGCGCGATGCCGGCCGGCGGCCAACCGGAGATCGAGGGACTCCGGCTGACCGGTGCGACGACCAGCGTCGTCTCCGGCCGAGTGGCGTACACCCTGGGGCTGGAGGGACCGGCGATGTCGGTCGACACGGCCTGCTCGTCCTCGCTGGTCGCGATGCACCTCGCCGGCCAGGCGCTCCGGTCGGGGGAGTGCTCGCTGGCGCTGGTCGGCGGCGTCACCGTACTGGCCGGACCGTTCCTGCTGATGGAGTTCAGCCGGCAGCGGGGGCTGGCGCCGGACGGGCGGTGCAAGTCGTACGCGGCCGCCGCGGACGGCACCGGCTTCTCCGACGGGCTCGGGCTCGTCGTGCTGGAGCGGCTGTCCGACGCCCGCCGGCTCGGGCATCAGGTCCTGGCCGTGGTGCGTGGCAGCGCGGTGAACCAGGACGGGGCCAGCAACGGCCTGACCGCGCCGAACGGCCCATCCCAGGAGCGGGTGATCCGCCAGGCACTGGCGAACGCCGGCCTGGCGCCGTCCGATGTGGACGCCGTCGAAGGCCACGGTACCGGGACGCGGCTCGGCGACCCCATCGAAGCCCAGGCGCTGCTGGCGACGTACGGGCAGGACCGGCTCGACGGCCCGCTTCGGCTCGGCTCGGTGAAGTCGAACATCGGCCACACGTCGGCCGCCGCGGGCATGGCGGGTGTGATCAAGATGGTGCTGGCGCTGCGGCACGGTCTGCTGCCGCGGACGTTGCATGTGGACGCGCCGTCGCCGCACATCGACTGGGACGCCGGCCAGGTCCGGCTGCTCACCGAGGCGGAGGAGTGGCGGGCGAACGGCCGGCCGCGCCGGGCGGGCGTGTCGTCGTTCGGCGTGAGCGGGACCAACGCGCACCTCATCATCGAGGAGGCGCCGGCCGCCGCCGACGAGCCGGTCGAGGTGCAGGCTCCGCCGGCCGTCCCGGTGCTCCTGTCGGCCGGGAGCGCAACGGCACTGCCGGCGCAGGCCGAGCGGCTGCGCGCGCACCTGACGGCCCGACCCGAGCTCGAGCTGCCGGATGTCGCCTACTCGACGGCGACCGGCCGGGCCCAGCTGGCGAGCCGGGCCGCCGTGGTCGCCACCAGCCGGGACGAGCTGCTCGCCGGGCTGGGCGCCCTCGCCGAGGGCCGGCCGGGTGCCGGCGTCGTCGCCGGGCAACCGGTGGGCGGCAAGACCGCGTTCCTGTTCTCCGGTCAGGGTGCGCAGCGTCCCCGGATGGGGATGGACCTCGCCGCCGCGTACCCGCGCTACGCCGAGGCGCTCGACGAGACCTGCGCGCACCTCGACCCGCGACTCAAGGACCTGCTGTCCACGGCCGAGCCCGGGCACTTGGACGCCACCCAGCACACCCAGGCGGCGCTGTTCGCGGTCGAGGTGGCGCTCTACCGCCTGGTCGAGTCGCTCGGGATGCGGCCGGACTTCCTGATCGGGCATTCGGTCGGGGAGATCGCCGCCGCGCACGTCGCCGGGGTGCTGTCCCTGCCGGACGCGTGCGCGCTGGTGACCGCGCGGGGCCGGCTGATGGGCGCGCTGCCGGCCGGCGGCGGGATGGCCGCCGTGCAGGCCGGCGAGGACGAGGTGCTGCCGTCGCTGGCCGGCTTCGACGGCCGGCTGGCCATCGCCGCGGTGAACGGTCCGCAGGCGACCGTGGTCTCCGGGGACCTCGACGCGCTAGAAGAGTGGCTGCCCCGCTGGCAGCACCGCAAGACCAGCCGGCTGCGGGTCAGCCACGCGTTCCACTCGGCCCGGATGGACGGCATGCTCGCCGCGTTCCGCGCGGTCGCGGCGGGACTGACCTACCACGAGCCGGCCGTGCCGGTGCTGTCGAACGTCACCGGCGCGCTCGTCTCG
>JBJMII010000016.1:0-17333 GCA_045806925.1 Mycobacteriales bacterium | reverse complement strand
TCGTCGATGTCTCCGGACATCTCCGCGATGCCCTGTGCGTTGTCGCTCACCGGGCCGAAGGTGTCCATGGAGACGATCACGCCGACCGTGGTGAGCAGGCCGGTGCCGGCGAGGGCGACCGCGAAGAGCGAGACGACCACCGAGCCGCCACCCAGCAGCGCCGCTCCGTACACCGCCGCCCCTATCAGCAGCGCCGAGTAGACGGCCGACTCCAGACCGACCGAGAAGCCGGCCAGGATCACGGTGGCCGGGCCGGTCAGCGAGGTGCGGCCGATGTCCCGGACCGGGCGTCGGTTGGTCTCGGTGAAGTAACCGGTGAGCAGCTGGATCGCGGTAGCGAGCACCAGGCCGATGAGCACCGCGCCGATCGCGATCAGCCGCGGGTCCCGGTCACCGACCGCGTCGGTGACCGACGCGCCGACGCCCTCCAGCTCGGAGATGCGACCCGGCAGGAAGATGAACGCCGCCAGCACGACCAGCACCGCCGAGATGATCGCCGAGGCGAAAAACCCGCGGTTGATGGTGGCGAGGCCGCTGCGGTCGGACGGGCGCGGATCGGTCAGGAAGATGCCGACGACCGCGGTCAGCACGCCGACCGCGGGCACCACCAGCGGGAAGATCAGGCCCTCCGAGCCGAAGGCTGCCTTGCCCAGGATCAGCGCGGCGACCAGCGTCACGGCGTAGGACTCGAAGAGGTCGGCCGCCATGCCCGCGCAGTCGCCGACGTTGTCGCCGACGTTGTCCGCGATGGTGGCCGCGTTGCGCGGGTCGTCCTCGGGGATGCCGGCCTCGACCTTGCCCACCAGGTCGGCGCCGACGTCCGCCGCCTTCGTGAAGATGCCGCCGCCGACCCGCATGAACATCGCCAGCAGAGCCGCGCCGAAGCCGAAGCCCTCCAGCACCGTCGGTGCGTTCCCGTTGTAGCAGATCAGCACGACGGACGCGCCGAAGAGGCCGAGACCGACGGTGAGCATCCCGCAGAACCCGCCGGTCCGGAAGGCGACCCGCATCGCCAGCCGAGCGCCCTCGGCGCGCGCCGCCGCCGCGACCCGGACGTTGCCCCGGGTGGCGAGCGTCATGCCGAAAAACCCGACCAACGCCGAGAACGACGCGCCGAACACGAAGAAGATCGACCGGCCGATCCGGACGCCGGTGCCACCCTCGTTCACCGGGAGCAGCAGGAGGAGCACGAAGACGATCAGCACGAACGCACTGAGCGTCTTGAACTGCCGGTTGAGGTACGCGCTGGCGCCCTCCTGGACCGCTCGGGCGATCTCCTGCATCCGCGGCGTCCCGGCGTCGGCACGCATGACCTGCATCCAGAGGTAGTACGCGAAGACGAGCGCACCGAGGGCGATCGCAGCGATCACGACGACGACGAAGTAGTCGGCGCCGGCAATCTTCGGGGCCTCCGCCAGGGAAAGCGGGAGCATGCGTCCTCCTGTTAGACGACGTTGGCGAACAGCCACAGGACGCCGGTCGGCGGGTGGAGCTGGTCGTTACTGCCTGCGGAGACAGGGACACTCGCGGTTCCCAGGCAGATCGCGCGGAGTTTACGGGAGGGCAGCCGGCACCCCAACACTGGGCCCGCTGCGAGGCGAATCACCGGCACGTACGGGGCGCGGGTGGCCCGACCCGAGCCCAGCCGCCGCTCGGCCTCAGCCGAGCGGCCAGGACATGGTCACCCTGGTGCCCCCGGTCTCCCGGTCCGGGCTGACCGCGAGGTCCTGCACGACCGCTCCGAGCAGGGCCAGCCCGAGGGCGTCCCCGCTCGGGTCCGTCCACGGCGCCTGCCCGGGAACCAGCCCGGTCCACAGCCCGTTGCCCTCCGGCACCGCGCCCGCCCGGTCCACCACGGCGACGCGGAACCGGTCGTCCTCGACGAACTCCACCGTCACGGCCGAGGTCATCCCGTGCCGCTGGTGCTGCCGGACGGCCCGGGCACACGCCTCGCCGACCGCCAGCCGGACCTCGTCCAGGAGCTCCTCGCCCACGCCACTGCGCCGCGCCATGGCCGCGGCGATCAGCCGCGCGGTCCGAACGTGCGCCGCGCTCGGTGGGAGCCGGAGCGTGACGGTCGCGGTGGTGTCAGCGCTGAGCCTGACCACCTCGTCAGCCCCCCGGACTGCTGGCCAGCGCCTCGTCCACCGTGGAGTGCACGGTGAAGACCTCGTCCAGGCCGGTGATCCGGAACAGCTTGAGCACTCGCTCCTGCGGGCAGACCAGCGACAGGCTGCCCCCCACTTCGCGGGCCCGATTGAGGCCGGCGACCAGCACGCCGAGCCCGGTGGAGTCGAGGAACTCGACGCCCCCGAGGTCGATGACGAGCTGCTGCCGACCGGAGTCGAGCAGGTCTGCTATCCGATCCCGCAAAGCGGGGGCGGTGTACACGTCGACCTCCCCGGACACGGCGAGCACGGTGTGCTCACCCTCAGTACGGGTGTTCAACGTGAGGTCCACGGCGCACCTCCGCGTAGGTGGCGATCTGAGTTGGTCATGGCCGGCACTCGCTGGATCTCCTGCTTGCCCCCGATCTAACCAAACACGCTCGTGCAAGAGTGAGTGACGTGGTCCGCACAAGCTCGCCGGAGGTCGGCGCCCGGCGGGGGCACGACCTGCTCGACCGCATCCTCGCCGGCACGCGGTCCAGCCCGGTGACGCACGTCGAGGACGTGCCGGCCCGTCCCGGCCGGACGACGGACTGGCCCGACTGGGTACCTGAGCTGCTCGTTGACCGGCTGGTCGCGCGGGGGATCACGCGTCCGTGGGAACATCAGGCCGCTGCCGCGTCGCTCGCCTGGTCCGGCCGGTCGGTGGTAGTGGCCACCGGCACTGCCTCCGGCAAGTCGCTGGCCTACCAGCTTCCGGTGCTCTCGACGCTGCTGTCCGACGAGAAGGCCACCGCGCTCTACCTGGCCCCGACGAAGGCCCTCGCGGGGGACCAGCTGCGCTCGCTGCGGTCGCTCGTGCTGTCCAGCGTCCGGGCCGCGTCCTTCGACGGCGACACCGAGCCGCTGGAACGGGACTGGGTCCGGTCGCACTCCCGGCTGGTGCTGACCAACCCGGACATGCTGCACCGCGGCATCCTGCCTTCGCACGGCCGGTGGGCCGCCTTCCTGCGCCGGCTGCGGTACGTCGTCGTCGACGAGTGCCACACGTACCGGGGGGTCTTCGGCTCCCACGTCGCGCACGTCCTGCGCCGGCTGCGTCGGATCTGCGCCTCGTACGGCGCCGAGCCGACCTTCGTGCTCGCGTCGGCGACGGTCGCCCGGCCGGCGGAGTCGGCCGGGCGGCTGACGGGTGTCCCGGTCCTGGAGGTGACGGGGGACGCCTCCCCGCGCGGCGCCACCGCCTTCGCGCTCTGGGAACCGCCGCTGACCGGTGCCCACGGCGAGCACGGCGCCCCCGTCCGGCGGGCAGCGGGTGCCGAGGCCGCCCGGTTGCTCGCCGACCTGGTGGTCGAGCACGCCCGGGCACTGGCTTTCGTCCGTTCCCGGCGCGGTGCCGAGGTGGTGGCGCTGTCCGCCCGCCGGCACCTGGCGGACAGCGCTCCCGAGCTGGTCGACCGGGTCGCCGCGTACCGGGCGGGCTACCTGCCGGAGGAACGACGGGCGCTGGAAGCGGCGCTGGCCAACGGCACGCTGCTCGGGGTGGCGGCCACCAACGCGCTGGAGCTCGGCGTGGACATCGCCGGCCTCGACGCGGTGGTCCTCGCCGGCTTCCCGGGCACGTTGGCCTCCCTGTGGCAGCAGGCCGGCCGGGCCGGTCGCGAGGGGACCGGCGCGCTGGTCGTCTTCGTTGCCCGGGACGACCCGCTCGACACCTACCTCGTGCACCATCCGGAGGCGGTCTTCGGCCGGCCGGTCGAAGCAACGGTGCTCGACCCGGAGAACCCGTACGTCCTGGGGCCGCAACTGTGCTGCGCCGCGGCTGAGCTCGCCCTCACCGAAGCGGACCTGCCGCTGTTCGGTGGTCCGGTCGCGGAGGCGGTGCTTCCCGACCTGGTACGGCGCGGCTTGCTCCGGCACCGGCCGACCGGCTGGTACTGGACCGACCGACGCCGCCCCGACCTGGACATCCGGGGAACCGGCGGCGAGCCGGTGCGGGTGGTGGAGGGCGGCACCGGCCGCGTGCTCGGGACCGTGGACGCATGGGCTTCGCACTCCACCGTCCACCAGGGCGCGGTTTACCTGCACCAGGGCGTGTCCTACCTGGTGGACGAGCTGGAGCTGGCCGACGGAGTCGCACTGGTGCATCAGGACAACCCGGACTGGTCGACCTCTGCTCGTGACACCACGGACATCCGGGTGGTGTCGGCGCTGCGCGAACGGGACCTCGGAGACCTGACGCTGCACCACGGCACGGTGGATGTGACCAACCAGGTCGTGTCCTACCTGCGGCGACGCCACCTCACCGGCGAGGTGATCGACGAGACCCCGCTGGACCTGCCGGCTCGCGAGCTGCGCACCCGGGCGGTCTGGTACACGCTCTCCGAGGTCGCGCTGGCCTGCGCCCGCCTGGAGCCCGCGGACGTGCCGGGCGCTGCGCACGCAGCCGAGCATGCGGCGATCGGCCTGCTGCCGCTCTACGCAACCTGCGACCGGTGGGACATCGGCGGCGTGTCGACGGCGCTGCATCCCGACACCGGGCGGATGACCGTCTTCGTCTACGACGGGCAGCCGGGTGGTGCTGGCTTCGCCGCTCGCGGCTACGACACCGCCGAGGGGTGGTTGCGCTCCACCCGGGAGGCGGTCGCCGCCTGCGAATGCGAGACCGGCTGCCCTTCCTGCGTGCAGTCGCCGAAGTGCGGCAACGGGAACGAGCCGCTGGACAAGGACGGTGCGGTACGGCTTCTCGACGTCGTCCTCGGTCGACTGCGCTGCTGAACCAGACATTTCATCCCCTACCGCGAACAGGACCACAACTGAGGGGCTTGCCGGAGGGGCTCGCCGGGTACACCCGTGACGCGGACGCGGGATGAACCCGTCCGCTTTCAGAAGGGAGCTGATCAACGTGGCGGTCCTGGGGCTCATCCTGCTCGCCGCCGCCGGCGTGCTCACCGCCGCCGTCGTCACCAGCAACACCGACTCGCTCTCGGTCGACCTGTGGGGGGTGTCGGTCACCAACGTCACTCTCGGTGTCGTCTTCGTCGCGGGCATGATCACCACCGTTCTCGCGGTCGTCGGACTGGGCCTGCTGATGGGCGGCATGCGGCGCACTCGCCGGCTGCGTCAGGAGCGGCGCACCCTGCGCCGGGAGAACGAGCAGCTCGCCCAACGTGTCGACACTGTTCCGGCGGCCGACGAGCCGGACTACCGGCACGACGACCGGCCGCGGGTCGTGCACGACGACCGCACGCAGGTCATGCGCGATGAGGTCACGCGCAACGAGGTCATGCACGAAGACCGGAGCGGTACGGACGGCGAGGCGTCCCGGCGTACCGACCAGGCGACCGTGGACGACACGGCTACCGGCGACCGCCGAACCCGCCGCTCGTTCCTGCCGCGGCGGGAGGCCCGCGTGCCCACCGACTCGGGGCCGCGCGACAGCTGACCCGATCGTCGAAGGGTGGACGGCGCACCTTGCCGTCCACCCTTCGTCATGACGGCAACGGTCTGCGGTCCACCGGACCCGCGCGGGCGCTCGCCGTCGCCGCCCAGGAGCCGAGGCGGCGGAGCATCAGTGGGCGGGTCACCTCGATCTCCACGTCGTCTCCGAACGGAACACAGCGGGTCAGCGAGGCTCCGTTCCGAGCCGCGATCTCCCTCGCCGTCGCACAGGCTGCCGCAGTGCCGTCCGGCGTTCGTACCGCGGCTGCGAGGGCAGCTAGATCCGCCGCCGTCGCCGCCCGGTGCCGCGCGATGACGGCGCTTCCGTGCACCAGCGCCACCAACGTCACCAGGCCGATGAGAGCGGCCAACCCGGCCAGCCAGACCGTGGCGCTGCCGCGGTCACGGCTCACCGCTGGGCTCCGGCTCACGCAGGGCGACGGCCGTGGCCTCGACGTGGACCGCGGGCAGTAGCCCTCCGACCGAGCCGGCCTCGGCCGACACCGTCACCTCGACCTCCTCCTTGCCGAACGTCACCCGGACCTCGGAGCCGCCGGGTCCGGACCGCTCGGCGAGCGAGCGGACGACCGCAGCGTCCTCTCCGCGGGCCGCTGCCCTCGCCGCCTCCCGGGCGGCATCGACACACCGGAGTTGTGCGATCAGCAGGGAGACAGCCGTCATTCCTGCGGCGACCAGCACGACGAGCGCAGGCAGCACGACGGCCAGCTCGGCCGTCGCCATCCCGCGGTCGCGCCGCCGCGGGTCGGCACTCATCACTGGGACAGCGCGCGCTTGACGATCGCGGTCAGCGCGGTCATGACCGTCCCGCTCGTCACGACCTTGTAGAGGATCCCGGCGAAAGCAACCGCCGCGATCAGGCCGACCGCGTACTCGGCGGTGGTCATGCCGTCCTCGCGCCGGCAGAATTCCCGCAGCCTCCTCATCATCGAGCTCCCTTCGTCGACGCCACCCGGTGCGGCGTGCCGAGGTCGAGACTCGTTGCCCGAGTCGACGCCGCCAAGCGCTCCATGACACTTGTGGATAGTTCTCTCCAGTGTGGATGGATGGACAAGTTCTGTCGGTGGAGTGTGGTAGTGGAACCGCCCCCCGGTCTTGTCCACAGGCATCCCCGTCATCCACAGATCTCGGCTGGCCTCTTCCCGGGCCGGTGCGCCGGAGAGTTCGCTGTCGCACAGGGAGATCCGAGGAGGAGCTGTGACCGGAGAGTGTCGCCCCCTGGTGTTGACAGCGGACACCGAGCTGCTCGACGACGTGCTCGGTGCGGCGGCTGCTGTCGGGACGGCCGTGGACGTGGCGGTCGATCCCGCCTCTTGCCGTCCACAGTGGATGTCGGCGCCGCTGGTCCTGCTGGGCGGCGACGTTGCTGTGGCCTCAGCGAGCTCCTGCCTGTGGGCGCGGCCAGGGGTCCTGGTCATCAGCCGGGGCACCCCTGGCGAGAAGGAGCGGATCGGCGCGGCTCGGGTGGGTGCGGAGGATGTCGTCGGGCTTCCTGCCGATGAGACCGTCCTGCTGGAGCGGCTGGCGGATGTCGTCGAGCCGCCAGGCCGCGGCAGGGTGCTCGGCATCCTGCCGGGACGAGGCGGCGCCGGCGCCAGCGTGCTCGCCGCGGCAGTCGCTCTCACCGCCGCGAGCCGAGGTGATGCCGCCTGGCTTGTCGATCTCGACCCATTGGGCGGCGGCGCAGATGCCGGCCTCGGTGCCGAGCTTGAGGCTGGGGCTCGCTGGGACGACCTTGACTCTCTCGCCGGTCGGGTGTCCAGCCGAGCGCTGCGAGATGCGCTACCGGAGATCTGCGGCGTCGCGGTCCTCTCGTGCGGCGTCCAGTCGCAGACTGAGCCAGCACCGGGCGCCGTTCGGGCGGTGCTCGCCGCAACCCGACGCGGTGGCGGGACGGCCGTCGTGGACCTGCCACGTCTTCCCAGCGCGGCCCTGCACGTCGCGGACGAGGTGCTTCTCGTCGTGCCTGCTGAGGTGCGCGCCGTCCTCGCTGCTCGACAGCTCGTCCGCAGGCTGGGCAGCTCACCGCCGGGTCTTGCCGTCGTGGTTCGCAGGGTCGGGGACGGGCTGCCAGCGCACGAGGTGGCGCGTGGGTTGGGGATGGACCTCGCCGGCGACTACGGCGACGAGACGGCGGTCCGGGCGGCCCTGCTCAACGGCGATCCTCGTGGCCTCGTGCACGGGACCGAGCTGGGCGCACTCAGCCACCGGCTCCTGGACCGCCCCGGTGCCTGGGCGAGGGCATCGTGAACGCCGAGGTTCTGGGAAGGGTCCGTCGCCGCCTCGTCGACAGCGGGACATCTCCACAACGGCCCGCCCTCGCCGCGATGGTGCGCGCGGACGCCGGAGGCCTGACCGGTCACAGCCAAGTCCTGGGTCTGGTTCGGCAAGCCGAGTGGGAGCTGGCGGGTGCCGGGCTGCTGGAGCCATTGCTGCGGGAGCCGGAGACCACCGACGTCCTGGTGAACGGTCCGGACAGCATCTGGATCGACCAGGGCTCGGGACTGCGGCGAGTGCCGTTGTGCTTTCCCGACGAGGCGGCGGTACGCGGTCTGGCCCAACGTCTGGCCGCGCTGGCCGGACGGCGTCTGGACGACGCAAGTCCGTGGGTCGACGCCGCTCTCCCGGACGGCACCCGGCTGCACGCTGTGCTGCCGCCGGTCGCGGCGGGTGGGACCTGCCTCTCCCTCCGCACGTTCCGTGACAGAGGTTTCACGGTGGCGGAGCTGGAGCGAGCCGGCACTCTGCCGCGGGGAGCCGCCGGCCTCGTCGAGGCCGTCGTCCACGCCCGCGCCGCGTTTCTCGTCAGCGGCGGCACGGGTTCGGGCAAGACCACCCTGCTCGGGGCGATGCTCGGCCTCGCCGGTCCGACCGAGCGGCTCGTGCTGGTCGAGGACGCCGCCGAGCTGCGCACTGTTCATCCGCACGTCGTCCGGCTCACCGCGCGGTCGGCGAATGTGGAGGGCGCCGGCGAGGTGTCGCTCCGGGATCTGGTGCGTCAGGCACTTCGGATGCGACCCGACCGGCTGGTCGTCGGCGAGGTGCGCGGCGCGGAGGTCGTCGAGCTGCTGACGGCGCTGAACACCGGCCATGCGGGCAGCGCCGGCACGCTGCATGCGAACAGCGCCAGGGAGCTGCCCGCGCGGCTGGAGGCGCTCGGCGCCCTTGGACAGCTCGAGCGCGGTGCCCTGCACAGCCAGCTGGCAGCTGCGCTGCAGGTGGCCCTGCACCTCGCCCGCTTCCGGGACGGCCGACGAGTGCTCACGGAGCTGGCCGTCTTCCACCGGCAAGGAGAGTGGGTGCAGGTCATGCCCGCCTGGCGCCACGACAGAGGACCGGTCGAGGGGTGGCCGGACCTGGCCCACCTTCTCGGTCTTCAGGAGGGGGCAGAGCCGTGACTCCGCTGGCCTGGATCCTTGTCCTGGTCGGCGTCGCGGTGGTCATGGCCGTCCAGCCGTCGACAGCGACTGCCCGGCTCCGCGCGCTCGACGGGCACCGCAGCCGGCTCGCACAGGGGCGTACGACTGTGCGCATCCGAAGCAGAGCTGGCCTGTCGACGGCGGCTGGCGGCACGTTGTTCGGCGCCGTTGCCCGCTTCGGGTTCGGCATGAATGTTCCGTTGCTGCCGGTTCTCGCCGGCATGCTGGCCGGCGGCGCGGCCGGCGTTTTGGTCGCGGGTTCGGCAGCCGCTCGCGGTCGCCGGCGTCGGGACGCCGCGCTCGTGGAGTCGATCGGAGCGTTGGCCGCCGACCTGAGAGCCGGGCGCCAGCCCGCAGAGGCGATGACCGCGGACCCGGCAGCGGCGCACCTCAGCTCGGCGGCCGTGGCCGCGGTCTGGACCGTGGCGGAGCGCAGCGGAGCTCCCGCGGCGGCGGTCCTCGATCGCGTCGAGCAGGACCTGCGGACGAGAGAGCGGCAACGCCGGGAGGTGACGGCTCAGCTGGCCGGTGCCAGGTCCACGGCGGCACTGCTCGCCGTCCTGCCTGTGTTGGGCATCGGCCTGGGGTCCGCCATGGGTGCCCGACCGCTGTCCGTGCTGTTCGGGACCGGCCGAGGCCAGGCTGCTCTGCTGGTGGGTGCTGGCCTCGACGCGCTCGGCCTGCTGTGGACGGCGCGGATCGTCGCGACCGCGGGAGGTGAGAGATGACCGCGCCCGCGCTGGTGCTGGCCTGCGTCGGTCTTGCGCTCACGCTAGTCGGCGGTGAGAGTCCGAGGCGCACACCGGATGGACCATCCAGGGCGACGACGCGCGCACGCCCACCACGACTGGCGCCATCCCGGCTCGCCGCGGCGGCACTGAGCCTCGCCGTCGTCCTGATCGTGGGCGGCCCGATCGGCATCGTTGCCGGCGCTGCCGCTTTCTTCGGGACCGATCGCGGGATCCGGTCGCTGGAGCCGGCGGCTTTGCGGCGCCGCAGAGAGCAGCGGGCCGCTGAGCTGCCGCTGGTGCTCGACCTGTTGGCCGTCTGCCTCCGCGCCGGGACACCGCTGGTAGCCGCCTTGGAGACAGTGGCAACGGCACTACCCGGCCCGCTCAGCGCGGACCTCGCGCTTGTCGCCGGTCTGCAGCGGCTCGGGTCCGCTCCGGCAGCGGCCTGGGTGGATCTGGCCGCGGATCCCGACTTCGGACCGGTAGCCCGGGCCGTGAACCGCTCCGCGGAGAGTGGCGCACGGCTGGCGGCCGCCTTCGAGCGGCTGGCCGCAGACCGGCGATCTGCGCTGGCCGCAGCGGGAGAGGCCCGGGCCCGACGTGCGGGCGTGACAGCCATGGCGCCGCTGGGTCTCTGCTTCCTGCCCGCCTTCGTCAGCCTCGGCATCGTCCCGATCGTGCTGGCCCTGGCTGCGGAGGTGTTGCCGTGATCCAGGAGGTGTACTGGGGGCTGAGGCGGGCAGGAAGGCGCCGTCGTGCGCAAAGGGGACGGCCCCCGCTTGGGGGGATAGCGGGGGCCGTCGAGGCCCGGCTCCGGGGGGTTGAGCCGGACGTCCTATGTGGAGGCGGACAGCGCCGACCCCACCTGCCGCTGGTCTACCCAGTCCGCAGCCGACTCACACAGGGCCATCCGCGTGATTCTGCCCGGATTCTGGACTGCTGGTACTCCTATGCTCTTCAGTGTGCACCGCTCCGCGGCATTCTTCGACCTCGACAAGACGATCATCGCGAGGTCCAGCGCGTTGGCCTTCGGGCGACCGTTCCGGGCAGGCGGCCTCATCAACCGGCGCGCCGCGCTGAAGGCCGCGTACGCGCAGCTGGTCTACCTGGTTGCCGGCGCGGACGAGGACCAGATGACCAGGATGCGGGACTACGTCACCGAGATGTGCACCGGCTGGGACGTGCAGCAGGTGAAGGACATCGTCGCCGAGACGCTTTTCGAGATCGTGGACCCGCTGATCTACGACGAGGCGGCCGGTCTGATCGAAGAACACAGAGCGAGCGGTCGGGAGGTAGTGATCGTCTCCAGCAGCGGCGAGGAGGTGGTCGGCCCGATCGGGGAGCTGGTCGGCGCGGACCGGGTGATCGCGACCCGGATGGTGGTGGCGAACGGGCGGTACACCGGGCAGGTCGAGTACTACGCGTACGGCTCGGCCAAGGCGGACGCGATGCGGGAGCTGGCGGATGCAGCCGGCTACAACCTGGCGGACTGCTATGCCTACAGCGACTCGATCACCGACCTGCCGATGCTCGAGGCGGTGGGTCATCCGGCGGCGGTCAACCCGGACCGCGCATTGCGCCGGGCCGCCCGGGAGCGGGGCTGGCCGATCCTGGTCTTCACCCGTCCGGTGTCCCTGCGCAGCCGCCTTGCCGGCCTGCGCGCGCAACGGAGGCCCATGGTCGGAACGGCGGTGGGCGTGGGGGCGGCGGTGGCCGGGATCGCCTGGTATGCCGCGCGGCGGCGCAGCACCCCGGCAGTCCGGGAAGCGCCGGGCGACAGGCCGGACACGGCCCGTGGTGCAAACGCTTTCCTGACGCGGTGGTCTTCCGTCCTTCGGTGAGGGGGCGTACAACAGAAGCACGGAGGATGACCCGCAGGTGGACGAGTTCCCCTCGGTCGGACTCCGCGCACGGACGCCGGGCACCCACGCGCGACCAGCCGCGGGAGGCACGTCGGGACCGACTTCGGTCGGTGCCCGTCGAGAGAGGTGCACGCCTGGTAACCCGGGTCCGTCCGTGGGCGACGGCGCTCCCTAGACGGGGCGCCGTTCGCATGCGGGCCTCGTTGTCCGGGTCAGCCTCGCAGGATTGCTTCGCAGATCGCCAGGCCCTCCCGGGCGCCGAGTTCGACCGCGACGGCGCAGTGGCGAAGCCATCCGGCGACGCCGTCGGCCGAGCCGGTGGCATAGCCGGCAAGTGCGGACCGGTAGTCCTCGACCTGCTCGCGATGTCCGACTTCCGGGACGCTGACCGCCTTCGGGTCGACACCCCGGGTGATCAGCGTCAGCCGCTCGGCTGCCCGGGCGACCACATCGTCGGCACCCCCGAAGGGAGCCAGCGTGGCTATCTCGCCGTGCGCGACGGCGGCGAGCAGGACGCCGGGCGCCTGGCTGCCGCCGGCGAGCAGCCGCGCGAGCGAGGCGAGCCGCGAGGCGACTGCTGGCGAGCCGGTCGGGCGGCCGAGCTTGTCCTCAGGGACCGAGCCGGCCGCAGCGAGGACGTGCAGGCGGGCGAGCGCCTGTAGTGGCGCCCGCTCCCAGACGGCGACCAGTGGACCGAGCCCTCCGGTGACCCGCAGGGCGCCCTGCACCGTCGGGTTCCCGGTGAGACCGGCGCGCAGGTCAGCCAGCGCAACGTCGCTGCCGGCGAGTGCAGCGGAGGCCCGGGCGCCGCGCAGCGCGGACTCGATGCTCACCGCGACGCTCTGCCGGCGGAGGACCCGGTGTGCGAGCAGACGGTCCACCGCTTCGCGGGCACCGGTCAGCGCCTCCGGCACGCCGCGCAGCTCGAGCAGCCAAGTGAGCGGGTCCGCCGGGCCTGGCAGCGGAGTGCGCGGCAGCGGTGTCGGCACCGCGCCAGGCTAGCCGTCGACGCGCCACCGCCGACCCGCCGGACCGGTGGCGACCGGGCCGGCCCGCCCGGGCCGCCCGGGCCGCCCGCCAGTCGACGGGCGGGGCCGGTCGAGGGCGACGGCCGGTCGAGGGCGGACGGCCGGTCGAGGGCGGACGGCCGGTCGAGGGCGGACGGCCGGTCGAGGGCGGACGGCCGGTCGAGGGCGGACGGCCGGTTCAGAGCGGCCCGGTCGGCCCGGCAACATGGGTGCGAGGCGGGGACCGGCCGGGAGGACGCAGCCCGGCCGGCGGAGCGACGCGGGAACCCTCGGAAGTGGAGGCCGGACCGACGCCGGCGTCTCTCCCCGCAGACGCACCCCCGCGGTGCACGCGAACGCCGACGCCGGTCCTGCGTCGTCGAGCCCGACCGCCACCCCCGGCGGACACCGACCGACTGGCAGCCGCCCGCAGCCCCAGGCCCCCGTAGCCGCCACATCGGTGTCCCGACGTGCCTTCTCCCAGGGTTGCGGTCCCCCTGCGGCCGCCTCGGCCGTCCCCACCTCCCCTCCACCTGCAGGTCTTGCAGCGCCGCCTCCGCGCGCCGTGGCAGAGGCACAGTTGCGCCGTCCCCGACCCGAGCGGTTGTCCCTTCAATTGGTGACTCAGCGTGTCAGACCGCCCACAGCCGCACACGTCCCGTCGCGGTTGCGTTCTCCACCCTGCGGACACACTCTTGACCTGCACCAACGCCGTCACCACGGAAGGAATCCACCAGCCCCGATCCGCTCCCGCGCCGGGAGCCGCGGGCGCCACGAACGAGAATCGAACGCGGACGCTGCGGCATCCGCCAGAAGAGTGAGGGGAGCTGGGTGCCTCGACCGGCCAAAGCGGGGTCCAAGGCGGAGCGCGACGCACTCCGCCAGGAGATGCTGGTCGGCGGCTGCTCGCTGGAGCTGATCGCCACCGAGATGGAGCGGCGCTGGGGTTTCCGCCCCAGGGAGGCCTATCGGCACGCGCACGGGTGGAGCCAGGACGAAGTCGCCGCCCGGTTCACTGAGGTCGCCGAGCGGCTCGGCGGGAACCGGACGCTCGACGGCCGGACGGTGGTGCCGCAGGCGCCGATGATCGGGACCCGGATCGGGGAGTACGAGCGGTGGCCGAACGGGGGCCGCCCGCCGTCGCCGTACGTGCTGACCGTGCTGGCGACGGTCCTCGGCACCACCGTGGAGCGGCTGCTCGACTACGACGACCACCGCAAGATGCCGGACCAGGACCGGACCGTGCTCGCCGCCGTGCGCGCCGCGGCCACTCCGCCGGTCCCAGCGGTCGCCGCATCGCTCCCGGTCACGCCCGCCGGCGCACCGGCGCCCGATCGGTACGGGACGACCGGGCGGCCCCAGCTCCGCCCGGTGCCGGCACCGCCGACCCGCCCGCCGGGGCCGTCGCTGGACGAGCCGTACGGCACCAAGCCGAGCCTGCCCCGCGGCGTCCCCCGACCGGTACCCCCACCGCGGCCGGATCAGCCGCTCGTCGGGGTCGCGCTCGATCCGACCGCTCCGGACACCGCCTCGGCCGACCGAAGGCACCGTCGGGACGGCTTGCTCGCCGGACGGCCGCCGAGCCTGCCGACGGATGAGGAGGTCATCAGGGACGCAGCCGGCCAGTCGGCCGAGTTCGGCGAGTGGGCGGAAGCGACCAACATCGGCTCCACCACGCTGGAGCAGCTGGACGAGGACGTCCGCCGGCTGGCCCGCGACTACCTGAACAACCCACCCCTGCCGCAGATGCTGGCCACCCTGCGCCTGCGCAACCGAGTCTTCACCCTGCTGGAGGGCCGGCAGTACCCCGACCAGACCCGGCACCTCTACCTCATCGCGGGTCGGCTCTGCGGGCTGCTGGCCTGGATGGCCGGAGACGTGGGCCGCCACTCCGAGGCGCAGACGCAGGCCCGGACAGGGTGGCTGTGCGCCGAGATGGCCGGCGCGGACGGGCTGCGGGCGTGGATCCGGGCGACCCAGAGCAAGGTGGCGTACTGGGACGGCCGGGTCCAGGAGTCGGCGCGGCTGGCCGACGACGGGCTGCGGTTCGCCGCCCCGGACAGCGCCCGGATGCTGCTGGCCGGCCTCCACGCCCGGGCCCGGGCCCGGCTCGGCGACCCTGACAACGCGCACGCCGCGCTCGCCCGCGTCGAGGAGGAGCGCGAGCACGCCGGCGAGGACGAGGTCGGCGGGCTGTACGGGTTCAGCGAGGCGCAGCAGAGCTACCTCGCCGGCAGCGCGTACCTCTGGCTGCGCAAGCCGGAGCAGGCGCTGCGGGCCGCCGAGCGAGCGGTCAGGCTGTACGAGGTGGGCAACCAGGCCGAGCGCTTCTACGGCGCGGAGACGCTGGCGCTGATCGACGCGGCGACCGCGCACGTGCAGACGAACGAGCTGGACGGCGCGGCAGAGAAGCTCAGGCCGGTGCTCATGCTGCCGCAGGAGCAGCGGCTGGAGACGTTCACGCTGCGCCTCGGCGAGATGCGCGACACACTGCGCCGCAGCCGGCACGCGATCAGCCGGCCGGCGGTGGAGCTGCAGCGGCAGATCGAGGACTTCCGGTCCGCCGCGATCGGGCGGTTCCTCACCCGCTGAGCGCAGCCCGGCCACCACTCGACCCGGCAGCGACGCCGGCGGGCGTGAAACTGTCAGCCCCACGGCATAGGGTCGCGACATACCGGCCCAGCTCAGGGTCGCCCGCCCGGGAGGAGCGCCGTGACCGACACGAGCAGCGACGCGACACTCTCCAACCTGCTGCACGAGAGCCGGCGCTTCGAGCCGCCGGAGGACCTCGCCGCGGCGGCGAACGTGAAGTCCGAGGCGTACGAGCAGGCCGCGGCCGACCGGCTGGCCTACTGGGAGGAGCAGGCCCACCGGCTGGACTGGGCCACCCCCTGGCAGACCGTGCTGGACTGGCAGCCGCCGTTCGCGAAGTGGTTCGTCGGCGGCCAGCTCAACGCGGCGTACAACTGCGTCGACCGGCACGTCCGGGCCGGCCGCGGCGACAAGGTCGCGTACTACTGGGAGGGCGAGCCGGGTGACACCCGCACGATCACGTACGCAGACCTGCTGCGGGACGTCTGCCGGGCGACGAACGCGCTGATCGAGCTCGGGATCCGGAAGGGCGACCGGGTCGCCATCTACATGGCGATGATCCCGGAGACCGTCATCACCATGCTGGCCTGCGCCCGGCTCGGCGCGCCGCACACGGTCGTCTTCGGCGGCTTCTCCGCGGATGCGCTGCGCAGCCGGATCCAGGACTGCGACGCGAAGCTGGTCGTCACCCAGGACGGCGGCTACCGGCGCGGGTCGCCGAGCTCCCTGAAGCCGGCCGTCGACGAGGCGCTCACCCAGTGCCCGAGCGTGCAGAAGGTGCTGGTGGTCCGGCGGACGGGGCAGGACACGGCCTGGACCGAGGGCCGGGACGCCTGGTGGCACGACCTGGTGGACAGCCAGTCCGACCAGCACACGGCCGAGCCGCACGACGCGGAGCACCCGCTCTACGTGATGTACACGTCCGGCACCACCGCCAAGCCCAAGGGCATCCTGCACACCACCGGCGGCTACCTGACCGGCGTGTCGTACACGCACAACGCGGTCTTCGACCACAAGCCGGAGACGGACATCTTCTGGACCGCGGCCGACATCGGCTGGGTCACCGGCCACTCGTACATCGTGTACGGGCCGCTCGCCAACGGCGCGACCAGCGTGATGTACGAGGGGACGCCGGACACCCCGCACCAGGGCCGGTGGTGGGAGATCATCGACAAGTACCAGGTGACGATCCTGTACTGCGCGCCCACGGCCATCCGGACGTTCATGAAGTGGGGTGCCGAGATCCCGGCGAAGTTCGACCTGTCGAGCCTGCGCATCCTCGGCTCGGTCGGCGAGCCGATCAACCCCGAGGCGTACGTCTGGTACCGCGAGCACATCGGCCACGACCGCACCCCGGTGGTCGACACCTGGTGGCAGACCGAGACCGGGATGCACATGATCTCGCCGATGCCGGGCGTGGCCGAGGGCAAGCCCGGTGCCGCGATGCGGGCCGTGCCCGGGGTGAGCGTGAAGGTCGTCAACGACGAGGGCCAGCCGGTCTCCGACGACGCGGCCGGCTACCTGGTGATCGACAAGCCGTGGCCCGCGATGCTGCGCGGGATCTGGGGCGACGACCAGCGCTACGTCGACACCTACTGGTCGCGGTTCCCCGACGTCTACTTCGCCGGTGACGGCGCCAAGCTCGACGCCGACGGCGACATCTGGCTGCTCGGCCGGGTCGACGACGTCATGAACGTGTCCGGGCACCGGATGTCCACCGCCGAGATCGAGTCGGCGCTCGTCTCGCACCCCAAGGTCGCCGAGGCGGCCGTCGTCGGGGCGACGGACGAGACCACCGGCCAGGCGATCGTCGCGTTCGTGATCCTGCGGAGCGAGGCCGGCGACGGCGGGCCGGACGTGGTCGCCGAGCTGCGGACCCACGTCGCCAAGGAGATCGGCGCCATCGCCCGCCCGCGGCAGATCATGGTCGTCGAGGAGCTGCCCAAGACGCGCTCCGGCAAGATCATGCGCCGGCTGCTGCGCGACGTGGCCGAGAACCGCGAGCTCGGCGACGTCACCACCCTCACCGACTCGACCGTGATGGACCTGATCAAGGGCAACCTCGCCGGCTCCTCCGCGGGCGCGGAGGACTGAGGCCCGGCCAACCCCGACCCGCAGCCCATCCTGCCCCTGCCCTGCGCACCCGAGACGGCGT
>JBJMII010000015.1:0-11759 GCA_045806925.1 Mycobacteriales bacterium | reverse complement strand
GGCGCGGACATACCGCACGAACAGATCGAAGGATCTGTGGTCCGGCGTAGCTCCGTCGCGCCCCCGCCGGAGACCTGAGACCGGCCGCCGACAGCACGACGACTCGAGTTCCGACGCCAGCGGGACCACCCGGAGTCCGGTACGCGCCCACCCGCCGACAGCCTCACGGAGCGACAAAGCCGCCCGGCTGGGAGACCAGCTACCACGGCCCCCGATGAAGAGGAGAACGGGTTGGACGTCGAGGAGGAGCCGCGCCCCCGCCTGCACGTGACCCCGCCATCCGGCTGGCTGAACGATCCGGTCGGCGGCCTGACGCACGGCGACCGGCAACACCTCTTCTTCCAGTACGTGCCGGCGTCGACCCGGTGGCAGCTGGACTGCCACTGGGGCCACCTGGTCGGCGACGACCTGGTCCGGTGGCGGCACCTCCCGGTCGCGCTCGCTCCCGGCGACGGGGACGACGGCGTGTGGTCCGGTTCCGCGGTCATCGACTCTGTGGGCCCGGTGCTGCTCTACACCAGCGTCGTCAACGGCAGCCACGACCTCGGCCGCATCGCGCTGGCTCGTCCGCTGGACGACGACCTGGTCGCCTGGCGCAAGCACGCCGGGAACCCGGTGCTCGAACCCCCGCCAGACCTCGACCTGATCCACTATCGCGACCCGTTCGTCTGGGGCCGGCCCGGCGACTGGTCGATGCTCGTCGGTGCCGGGCTGAGCGGCGGCGGCGGTGCGGCACTGCGTTACACCAGTCCTGACCTGGAGGCGTGGCAGTTCCAGGGCATCTTCGCGGCCGGCACCGACGGCAGCTTGGGCGAGACCTGGGAGTGCCCGCAGTACGTCGACCTGGACAGCTGCCGGGCGCTGGTGGTCTCCGTCTGGGATGGCGGGGCCCTGACCCGGGTGGCGGCAGCGTGCGGCACCGAGCGGGACGGGACCTTCGCCCCGAGCGACTGGGAGACCCTCGGCTACGGCGGCGCCGCGTACGCGTTGACCACTTACCGTGACCGGAACGGTCGGCTGGCCGCGACCGCATGGCTGCGGCACGAGGGCACCGACGAGCACCGAGCCGGCTGGAGCGGCATGCTCAGCCTGCCGCTGCAGCTGTCGGCCCGGGCCGGCGGCGGTGTCCACGTCGCCCCGCACCCGGATGTCGACACCCTGCGCCAGGAGCCGCTGGGCGCCATCGGCGGGACGGTCGACCTCGACGATGGCGGGGCCACCGGTGGGGTCGCCGATCTGGAGGTCGCCCTCCCGGCAGGAGCGCAACTGCGGCTCGAGACCACCGACCGGCCGGTGCTGCTGGCTGCAGCCGACACCGGCCTCATGGTGGAATCGACCGCGGGCACGGCCTGCGTGCCGACGGCCGCCGGGTCGACCATCGCGCTGCGGGTCGTCGTGGACCGCGGCGCGATCGAGGCCTGGACCCCCGACGGGCGGTGGGTCGCGCTGCGTCTACCGCACCTGCACGTCCGGCGGGCACAGGTGGGCGGCGCCGGGCAGATCGCCGCCTGGCGGGTCGAACCCGTGCAGGCGCACACGCACGACCAGTAGATCGCGGCGAGTCGTACAACGTTGCCTCGCGCCGGACGCGGTTGGGGGGCCGGCGGTAGGGTCGGCCGGCGGATCCGAGTGCGCAGGAGGTAGGAGGTGCAGCGATGACCACGGGTGGACCCGAGCTCCTGCAGGACCCGCTGGCGCAGGAGTTGCTGGCGTCGACGATCCCGGCGCGGCTGGCCTACCTCTGGCCGGACGGGACACCTCGCCTGGCGTCCCTCTGGTTTCACTGGGACGGCACGGACATCGTGATGGCCACGCTGCCCGGGGCACCCAAGCTGAAGGCATTGAAGACGGGCGACCGGGTCGCACTCACGATCGACACCGACGCACCGCCGCACCACGTGCTGTCGATCCGCGGGACCGCCGAGGTGACGCGGCCCGAGGGGGTCGTCGAGGAGTACGCGAAGGCCGCGGTGCGATATCTGGGCAACGAGCAGGGCGAGGCCTACACCGCTTCACTGCCGCCGGACATCCGAATGGGTCGCATCGCCGTGCGCCCCGACCGGGTGGTGCTCCTGGACTTCGAGACTCGATTCCCCACCGCCCTGGTGCAGCTGCGGTCCCACGGTTAGCCACCCGCCTGGCGATCTGTTGGTTGGCTTGGCTCTTCAACGCCCGAGCCCGTAGGTTCCGCGCAGACGCATCGCGAGCCGGGCCGAGTCGGCTACGGCGGCAGCCGGCCTCGGCGAGACCGCTCAGCCGGCTGTGATGAGCTGGGCCGGGGCGCAGGACTCCAGCCGGAGTGGTTCGGCCGGGGCGACGGCCAGCTCGCGGGCGCCGGTGTACGGCCGGCGGCCGTGCGCGGTGAGCAGGTTGTCCAGCAGCAGCAGGTCGCCCGGCTGAACCGGCAGCGGGACCAGGATCTCGTCGTATGCGTCCAGCACCGCGCGGAAATCCTCCTCCGCCAGCGGCTGCCCGTCGCCGTGCGCGGTCGTGAACGGGACGCCGTCCGGGCCGAACGCGCCCAGCAGGATCTCGCGCTCGGCCCGGTCGATGCTCCAGGCGCTGAAGAACGCCAGCTGGTTGGTCCAGCAGTCCTCCCCGGTGACCGGGTGTCGCAGCACCGCGGGCCGGCGCTGCTCGGTGTGCAGGACGCCACCGTCCCGCCACTGCCACCCGATCCGCCAGCCGGCCAGCTCGTGCGCGAGCGCGCGCGGATCGTCCGTGCCGTACGCGGCGGACCACGGCAGCCCGAAGTGGGGGCGGAAGTTCCGCAGCAGCCGCCAGCCGTCCCGGCGGAACCGGGCGGCGAGCGGTGCGGGCAGTGCGGCGAGCGCGGCGCGGGTGTCGCCGAGCAGGGCCTCGCCGCCGGCGTCCGGGGCCCGGAGCACGCCGGTGAGCAGCAGCCACGGCAGCTCGACCGCGTAGCTCTGCTCGTGGTGCAGGCACATCTCCCGGTCCGCGGCCCACTCCGGCGCGGCCCAGGTGCCGTCGCCGAGCGCCGCCCGCGGCGCGAAGTGCTCCCGCAGCTCGGCCGGTCGCAGCCCGAGCGCGTCCCGGGCGGCGGCGACGTCCGCGGCGGATCGGACGCCCAGGCCGCGCACGAGCACCGCGCCCGCGCGGCCGACCAGGTCGAGCAGCTCGGCGCGGCGGCCGGCCACGGAGCCGGCCACCGTGAGCATCGGCACTTCGCCGGCGGCGACCTCGCTCACAGTGCCCGCTCCTCGGACAGGGCGGCAGGCGCCATGCCCATGCCCGCGCCTCCGCGCGGGGCAGCCGGCCGCCCGGCCCTCCTCGCTCCCCGCTCGCGCTGCGAGCCCTCGCGCTCGCTCATCGCCGCTGCCCGGCGGCCGAGGCGACCAGCGGGACCCGGCCGGCGCGCAGCACCTCGCCGACGATCTCCACCGCGCGGTCCACATCGGACCGGGACACGCCGGAGTGGGTTACCGCGCGGATCCGGCCGTGGCCGAAGCCGGCGACCGCGACGCCGGCGCGACCGAGAGCGGCGACGAGGTCGGGCCAGTCCCAGCGGGACTCCTCGACCCGGAACAGCACGATGTTGGTGGGCACCTCCGGCGGGTCGAGCGAGATCCCCGGCAGCCTCGCGAGGCCCTGGGCCAGCCGCCGGGCGTTCGCGTGGTCATCGGCCAGCCGGTCGACCATCTGCTCGAGCGCGACGATGCCGGCCGCGGCGACCACGCCGGCCTGGCGCATCCCACCGCCGAGCATCTTCCGCACCCGGCGTACCCGGCCGACGAGCTCGGCGGTGCCGGCCACCACCGAGCCGATCGGCGCGGACAGGCCCTTGGACAGGCAGAACTGGACGGAGTCGGCCGCCTCGGCCACCCGCTCGGCCGGTACGCCGAGGGCCACCGCCGCGTTGAACACCCGGGCGCCGTCCAGGTGCAGCGCCACCCCGCGCGCGTGCGCGAGATCCGCGACCTCGCGCAAGTAGCCCAGCGGCAGCGGGATCCCGCCACACCGGTTCTGCGGGCTCTCCAGGCAGACCACCGCCGGCAGCGCGAACTGCGGGTCGTCCGGGTCCTCCGGGAACGCGGCGGCCAGGTCGGGCAGGGCCAGCGTGCCGTCCGGCTGGTTCGGCACCGGCAGGTAGCCGATGGCGCCGACCACCGACGCGCCGGCGGCCTCGTAGAGGTAGATGTCCGACTCGGTGCCGACGACCGCGGTGGAGCCGCGCGGGCAGTGCGCGAGCAGCGCGGTGAGGTTGGCCATCGTGCCGCTCGGCAGCAGGCAGGCCGCCTCCTTGCCGAGCCGGTCGGCGGCCAGCCGCTCCAACCGGCCGACGGTCGGGTCCTCGCCGTAGCCGTCGTCGCCGAGCGGGGCGGTGACCATCGCCCGCCGCATCGCCCGGGTCGGCAGCGTGCAGGTGTCGCTGCGCAGCTCGATCACGGCCCGCCTCCATCCGCGCCGTCCGCCGCCTCGGCCAGCTCGCGCAGCACCGGCGCGCGCAGGAGGTCGGCCAGGCTGACCAGACCGTCCAGGCTGACGATCATCCGGAGCGCGGCCAGCGAGCTGCCGCCGATGTCGAAGAACGAGTCGTCCCGGCCGATCTCGCCGACCGGCCGCTCCAGCGCCCGGGCCCAGGCCTCGGCGATCCGCTGCTCGGTCGGCGTGCGCGGCCCGGCGCCGGTCGATGCCCCGGCCGTCGCGGCCGCGGTCGCCCGGGCGGTCAGCGCCTTCCGGTCGACCTTCCCGTTGCCGGTGAGCGGCAGCGCGTCCAGCGGCTCCAGCCGGGCCGGCACGGCGGCGGGCGGCAGCCCGGCGGCCAGGTGCCGGTGCAGCTCGTCGACCGGCAGCGGGCCGGCCGGCACGTAGTAGCCGACCAGCGCCTTGCCGCCGCCGGGCAGCGGGGCCACCACGGCCGCGCCGGTCCGGACCGCGGGGTGCTCGACGATCCGGCTCTCCACCTCGCCGAGCTCGATCCGGATGCCGTGCACCTTGACCTGATCGTCCCGCCGGCCGCGGAACTCCAGCGACCCGGTCGGCAGCCAGCGCCCGTAGTCGCCGGTGCGGTAGAGCCGCAGGCCAGGCCGCAGCGGGTCGGCGCCGAACGCCTCCGCGGTCCGGTCCGCGTCGTTGAGGTAGCCGCGGCCGACGCAGACGCCGGAGAACGTGATCTCCCCGACGCTGCCGAGCGGGAGCAGCTCGTCGTCCGGGCCGAGCACGGTGACCGTGACGTTGCGGATCGGCCGCCCGACCGGCACCAGGTCCTGCGGCGGCGGGACGGCGATGATCTCGTGCGTGGTGTCGTCCGACGCCTCGGTCGCGCCGTACGCGTTGACCAGCGGGATCCCCGGCTGCACCGCCAGCCACCGGGTGACCAGCGGTTTGCCGACCGCCTCGCCGGTCACCGACAGGTACCGCAGCCGGCCAAGGCCGCGCGGGCGCGCCTCCAGCTCGCGGACGAGGATCTCCAGGTACGACGGGACGACCTGCAGGATCGTCCCACCGCCGGCCACCACCGCGTCGAGGAACCGGCCCGGGTCGAGGATCGTCTCCCGGTCCAGGACCAGCGTCCGGCCGCCCACGAGCAGCGGCGCGACCAGCTGCCACAGCGAGATGTCGAAGGACTGCTGGGCGTTCTGCACGACGACGTCGCCCGGGCCGAGGCCGAGGTCCTCCACCTTGGCCAGCAGGTGGTTGAGCATGCCGGCGTGCTCGCACATCGCGCCCTTGGGCCGGCCGGTCGACCCGGAGGTGAAGTAGACGTACGCCAGCGCGTCCGGCCCGACCTCGACCGCCGGCGGTCGCCGGTCCGGCAGCCGGGTGAGGTCGAGCGCCCGGACCGGCATGCCGGCCAGCGCCGCGGCGGCGCCGGGCTCGGTGAGCGCGAGCCGGCAGCGGCTCTGCTCCAGCAGCATCGCGACCCGCTCCGCCGGGAAGCCCGGCTCCACCGGCAGGTACGCACCACCGGCCCGGAACGTGCCGAGGATCGCGGCCAGCCACTCCAGGCTCCGGTCGGTGACCGTGGCCACGACCTCCTCGGCCCGCAGCCCCTCGGCGACCAGCGCGGCGGCGACGGCGTCGGCGGCACGATCGAGCTCCGCGTACGTCCAGGCACGGTCGCCCTGGACGGCGGCCGTCTGAAGTGGACGGAGCCGGGCCTGCTCGGCGACGAGGTCGGCCACCCGGCGGTCCGGCAGCTCCCTGCGCGGGCCGTCGAGGCCGTGCAGCTGCAACGCGCGCTCGGCCGGGTCGAGCAGGTCGGCCGCCGCCGGCGCGTCCGGGTCGGCGGCCGCGGCGGCGAGGGCGCGCACCAGGTACCCGCCGATCCGGGCCGCGTGGTCGGCATCGACCCGGTCCAGCCGGTGGGTCAGCACGAGCTCGTCCCCGGCGACCCCGACCGACAACGTCTCCCCGTCGCACCCGACCGCGGTGTCCGCGCGCCCGTCCACTGTGGTCAGGTCGGCCCGCAGGAGGTCGCGCCAGCTCCGGCCGGCGACCCGCGCGGTGACGAGCCCACCGGCGTACCCGACCGTCACCTCGTCCTCGCCGGTCAGCAGCGCGACCACCCGCAGGTGCGCGGCCAGCACGAGCCGGGACGGCGGCACCCCGAGCGACCCGGCCAGCCGGCCGAGCCCGGGCGGGAGGTTCAGCCGGTGCTCGCCGATCCCGCTCCCGCCCGCGGACCAGCGCGGGATCACGGTCCCGGTCACGCCGGCACCCGCTCGCGGTCCGGCCGGTTCGTGCCGGCCGCCCGGCTCTCCAGCTCCTGCATGCCGACCAGGTCGTCCGGCAGCGCGTCCGGCAGCTCCTCGTCCAGCCGCACCAGCGAGCGCACCCGCAGCGCCGCCAGCGCCACGAGCACCATCGCGAACCCGAAGACCAGGTACGAGAACCCGATCCCGCGCCCGGCACCGGTGCCGATCACCTGCCCGACGGTCCCGGCCAGCGCCCCGTCCGGGGCCAGCAGCGGCTCGAACAGCCAGCCGCTGAGCGGGGCCAGGATCGCGAACCCGAGCGGGAACGTCGCCCACGTGGTCGCCGTGTTCAGCGCGATAACCCGGCCGTGGAACCGCTGCGGCACCTTGACCTGGATGATCGTCAGGTAGATCCCGTTGGCCACGGCGAGCCCGAGCGCGGTGCCGAAGACGCCGAACGCGACGACCGGCAGGCTGGCCCGCAGCCCGGTCACCGCGCAGAAGACGCCGACCAGCGCGGTGAGGCCGATGATCGCGACCATCCGGCGCCGGCGCGGGCCGCCCCAGAGCGTCATCCCGAGCCCGCCGACCGCCGCGCCCAGGCCCTCGAAGAACGCGACCTGGCCGACCTGGGTCATCGTGCCGAAGGCGAGCACCAGCGGGGTCACCAGCAGCATCGGCCCGGCCAGGCAGAAGTTGCCGACCGAGAAGAAGATCAGCATGTCCCGGAACGCCTTGGTGCCCCAGGTCAGGCGCAGCCCGCCGAGCAGCTCGGCCAGGAACGGCTCCCGGCGGCGCCGGCCCATCAGCGCCGGGAACCGCACGACCGCGAGGACCGCGAGTGCGACCGCATAGCTCACCACGTCGATGAGCAGGATCCCGCGCAGCCCGATCGCCGCGAGCAGGGCCGCCGCGACGAGCGGGACGAGCAGCTGCGCCGAGCCGTTGATGAGCTGCACGACGCCGTTCGCGTGGCCCAGGAAGCGTTTCGGCGCGAGCTGCGGGATCGCCGCGGTGAACGCGATCCGCTGGAACGCCGCAGCGAAGCCGATCAGCCCGGCGAGCAGGTAGACCAGCCAGAGCGGGAGCCGGTCGGTCCACACCAGCGCGGCCAGGACCGACTCCACGCCGGCGGCCACGCAGCTGGCCGCGATGATGACCTTGCGGCGGTCGGACCGGTCGGCCACCGCGCCGGCCAGGGGCAGCGCGAGCAGCATGGGCAGGAAGGCGAGCACGCCGGACAGGCCGAACCAGCCCAGCGACCCGGTCCGCAGGTACACGTAGATCGGCAGCGCCCACGCGGTCAGCGCCGAGCCGGTGATCGTGACGAGCTGGCCGGTCGCCACCGCGAGGAAGCGCCGCATGCTGGGCCGCACCGCGGTCGGCTCCGCGCCGGACGACGCCGCGCCGGTGACCGCGTGCAGCCACCACCGCGCCCCCGGTCCCCTGGCGTCCGCGGCCAGCTCTCCGTCCCGGCCGGCGGCCAGCGCCGGGTGCACCTCGGTGAGGATCTCCGCGACGTCCGCGGCCCGGTAGCGCAGGAAGAAGTGGCCGGCCTCGTCGAGCACGACGGCCGCCATCGTGTCGGCCAGGAAGCTCCACTCGGCGTACCGCTCCTGGTAGTAGTCGGTGATCGGGTCCCGCTCGCCGACCACGCTGATGATCGGCGCCCGCAGCCGGTCGACCCGGGCGTCGAGCAGGCCGGTGAAGTGCTCCTCGGCGCTGCGGCTGTCGTGCCGCATGTTCGCGATGATCCGCTCGGCCTGGGCGGGGTCGAGCTCGTCCATGTCCACACCCATGGACTTCAGCCAGTTCGCGTGGCTGCGGTTGCTGGCCAGGTCGTCGAGCCAGGTGTGCAGCCGGCTGAGCGCCCCCTTGGGCCGGGCGAACGGGAACATGCCGCCGACGTAGACGGCCTCCAGCTCCCGGCCGGCCGCCTCCAGCCGCCGGGCGAGCTCGACGATGAGCGCGCCACCGACCCCGCAGTGCCCGTAGAGCACCAGCGGGCCGTCCACCCTGGACAGGATCTCGGCCGTGCAGCGGGCGGCGAGCTCGTCGAACGGCAGCGGGTCCTCGTCCAGCCCGACGTCGTGTCCGGGGATCGCCACCGAGTAGAGCGTGTGCCCGGGCGGGAGCGCGTCGGCCAGCGGCTGGTAGACCACCGCGGAGCCGCCGCCGTACGGCACGCAGACGTACGAGCGGACCCGGTCCCGCGCCGGCACCGGCCGGGTCAGCTCGTAGAGCAGCGGCCGGGGGCCGCCGCCGGGTCCCTCCAGCAGCGCGGCGAGCCCGCGCACGGTCGGGTGCTGGAACAGGTCCATCACCCCGACCTGCCGGCCGCCGGCGGCGGTGAGCCGCCGCATCCGGGCGACGACCTGGGTGGCCAGCAGCGAGTGCCCGCCGAGGGCGAAGAAGTCCTCGTCCACGCCGACCCGGTCCAGCCTGAGCACGTCCCGCCAGATGTCGGCGACGGCCCGCTCCGCCTCGGTGGCCGGCTCGACCGTCTCCCGGTCGGCGGCCGGCGCGAGGTCCGGCGCAGGCAGCGCTGCCCGGTCGAGCTTGCCGGCCGGTGACAGCGGCAGCCGGTCCAGCGGCACGAACGCGGTCGGGACCATGTAGTCCGGCAGGCGGGCGGCCAGCGCTGCCCGCAACGCCGCCTCGTCCGGCGGGGCGGCGTCCGGGATCACGTACGCGATCAGGCGGCGGTCGCCGGGGGCGACCTCGCGGACCGCCGCCGCCGCGTCCCGCACGCCCGGCCGGTCCCGGAGCGCGGCCTCGATCTCGCCGAGCTCGATGCGCAGCCCGCGCAGCTTGACCTGGCCGTCGAGGCGGCCGAGGAACTCCAGCGTGCCGTCGTCCCGCCAGCGCACCGCGTCGCCGGTGGCGTAGAGCCGGGACCCGGGCGGCCCGTACGGGTCCGGCCGGAACCGCTCCGCGGTGAGCCCCGGCCGGTTGGCGTACCCCCGGGCGACCTGGAGGCCGCCGAGGTGGAGCTGGCCCGCCGCCCCGGCCGGCACCGGCCGCAGCCGGTCGTCCAGCACGTACGTCCGGGTGTTCGCCACCGGCCTGCCGATCGGCACCCGGGTCCGCGCCGCCAGCACCGCCGGGTCGCAGTGGAACGCGGTCACGTCGACGGCCGCCTCGGTCGGACCGTACAGGTTGGACAGTCGCGCCTGCGGCAGCAGGTCGAGGCAGCGGCGGGCCAGCGCCACCGGCAGCTCCTCGCCGCTGCAGACCACCAGGCGCAGCGACCCGCAGCCGGGCTCGGCCGGCTCGGCCAGGAACGCGGCCAGCATGGACGGTACGAAGTGGACGGTCGTGACCCGGTGCTCGTCGATGACCCGCCGCAGGTACGCCGGGTCCCGGTGCCCACCGGGCCGGGCCAGCACCAGCCGGGCACCGGTGACCAGCGGCCAGAAGAACTCCCAGACCGACACGTCGAAGCTCGCCGGCGTCTTCTGCAGGACCACGTCGTCGGCGCCGAGGCCGTACTCGTCCTGCATCCAGCGCAGCCGGTTGACGATCCCGCGGTGGGCGTTGAGCACGCCCTTGGGCCGGCCGGTCGAGCCGGAGGTGTAGATGACGTACGCGGCGGCGAGGTCCGGCACGGCGACGCCGGGATCGGTGTCCGGCTGCCCGGCCCACTCGGCCGGCTCATCGAGCAGCAGCGTGGGAACGTTCCCGGCAGGCACGGTCCCGGCCAGCCGGTGCTGGCTGAGCAGCGCGGCCGCGCCGGAGTCGGCCAGCATGAAGGACAGCCGGTCGGCCGGGTAGTCCGGGTCCAGCGGCAGGTACGCCGCGCCGGACCTGAGCACGCCGAGCAGCGCGACGACGAGGTCCACGCCCCGCTCGGCGCACACGGCCACGACGCTCTCCACCCCGGCCCCGGCCGCGGCGAGCCGGTGTGCGACCCGGTTGGCCGCCGCGTCCAGCTCCCGGTAGGTGAGCCGGCGGCGCTCGTCGACGACCGCGACCGCGCCGGGGGTGCGGCGGACCTGCTCGGCGACCAGCTCGGGCAGCGTCCCGCCGACCGGCCCGGCCGGCCCGGTCGCCCACTCCACCAGCACCCGGTCGCGCTCGCCGCCGTCGAGCAGGGCGAGCTCGCCGACCGGCGCCTCCGGCCGGGCGACGAGGTCGGCCAGCAGCGTGCGCAGGTGCCCGGCGAGCCGTTGCACGGTCGGCGGCTCGAACAGCGCGGTGTTGTAGACGAGCTTGCACTCCAGTCCGTCCGGGCCGGCGTACGCGTGCAGCTCCAGGTCGAACCGGGTGGCCGGCAGCTCGACCGGATGCCAGGCCACGCTGCCGCCGGTGCCGCCGGAGCCGCTGGGGTGGTCGGGCATCTCGTAGTTCTGCAGGACGGCCATCACCTGGAACAACGGCGACCGGCTCACGTCCCGGACCACCTTGAGCTCGTCGACGACCTTCTCGAACGGCACCTCCTGATGGGCCAGGCCGTCGAGCACCGTGCGGCGGGTGCGGTCGAGCAGCTCGGCGCCGGTCGGGTCGCCGGACAGGTCGGCCCGCAGCGGCAGCATGGTCACGAACATGCCGACCAGCCGCTCCAGCTCCGGCCGGACCCGCCCGGCCACCGGGGAGCCGACGGCGAAGTCGACCTGCCCGCACCAGCGGGACAGCAGCGCCTGCCAGCCGGCGAGCAGGGTCATGAACAGCGTGGCCCCGTGCGCCCGGCCCAGCGCCTCCAGCCCGGCGACGAGGTCGGCCGGCAGCCGGAACGGGTACGCCGCGCCGGTGAACGTCTGCGCCGGCGGCCGCGGCGCGTCGGTGGGCAGCTCCAGCGCCGGCACGCCGGCCAGCTGCCGGCGCCAGTAGTCGATGTCGCGGGCCACCGCCGGGCTGCCCGCCCGGGCCCGCTGCCAGGCCGCGAAGTCGCCGTACCGAACCGGCAGCGGGGCGAGCCCGGCCGGCCGGCCCGCCCGCTCCGCCGCGTACAGGGCCAGCAGGTCGTCGAGCAGCACCTCGGTCGACCAGCCGTCGGTGACCGCGTGGTGCAGCGACAGCAGCAACCGGTGCCGCCCGCTGCCGGCGTCGCGCACCAGCAGCCCGTGCAGCAGCGGCCCGGCGGCCAGGTCGAACGGGCGG
>JBJMII010000014.1:0-36543 GCA_045806925.1 Mycobacteriales bacterium | reverse complement strand
GGACCGGGGCGCGGACCGCCGACCGGCACCGACCACCCCGGCCGGCGCGCCGGCCGGGCCGGACGGCACCGCCGGCGCCGGGGACCAGCGCTCCCCCCGGACCGCGCTGCTGCTGACCTGGCGCCCGGAGCGGGACTGCGGCAGCGAGTGGACGGCCGACCTGCGCGCCCGCGCGTACGGCCCGGACCAGCCGGCGATCAGCCAGGTGACGGCGAGCGTGACCGGCGGCGCCCCGGCCGGCACCGTCACGTTGAGTCGGGACGGCGCGAGCTGGGTCGGCGCGCTGGGCGGCCTGCCGACCGGCCGTACGGTGACGCTGACCGTCCGGGCCGAGGCCGCCGACGGCTCGACCGTCGACTCGGTCAGCCGTACGGTCACGCACACCTGTTAGCGCCCCGCACCAGGACAGGCCCTAACGCCAGGGTGGTGCCGGGGCGGGGATCCGGTCCAGCCGGGAGCGCACCTCGCCGAAGCGGCCGTCGTGGGCCTGCCACTGCTCGTACGCGGTGGTGATCTCCGCGGGGCTGCGGGCCACGAAGTTCCACCACATGAGAATCGGCTCGCCGAACGGCTCGCCGCCGAGCAGCAGCACCCGGGTCGGCTCACCGGCGGTGAGAGCCAGCTCGTCCCGGCCACGCCCCAGGTAGGCGAAGCGGCCCTCGTCGACGACCTGGCGGCCGATGCCGACGGCGCCGGACAGCGCGACCAGCGCGTACTCGAAGTCCGCCCGCAGCGGCCAGGTCGAGGTGCCCGGCTGCAGCCGGGCGTCCACACCGACCAGCGGGGTGTCCTGGCGGGCCGGTGAGCTGACGCCGGCCAGCGCTCCGGCGAGCACGGTCACCTCGGACCGGTCCAGCTGGAGGCTCGGCAGCTCGGCGTGGTGGGCGAACGCGGGCTCCGCGAACCGGGTCGCCTCCGGCTGGGCCACCCACAGCTGCACCCCTTGCAGCGTGCCGCGGAAGCTGCGGGTGGCCTCCTCCGAGTGCGTCACGCCGCTGCCGGCGGTCATCAGGTTGAGCTGGCCCGGCGCGATCAGCTGCTCGGAGCCGAGGCTGTCCCGGTGCAGCACGCGGCCGGAGAAGAGCCAGGTGACGGTGTGCAGGCCGGTGTGCGGGTGCGGCCCGATGGCCAGGCCGGAGGTCTCGGTGACCTGCACCGGGCCCATGTGGTCCGCGAAGCACCACGGCCCGACGGTGCGCCGGCCCCGCCGCGGCAGCGCCCGGCGGACCCGAACCGACCCGACCGTGGACTCGCGGCTGTCGCCGACCTCGACGCAGGCGGGTTCGACCCGACCAGCCGCAGCGTCCGCGGGTGGAGCGTCGACGGTGGCGACGGGTCCGCTCATGGCGGCAGTATCCGTCCATTCACCTGCGGTCACCGCCGCCGCGTGCCAACCGGCACTGAGCCGTCAGGGGGACTGGGCCGTCAGGGGGACTGGGCCGTCAGGGGGACTGGGCCGTCAGGGGGACAGGGCCGTCAGGGGGACAGGGCCGCCAGGCGGACAGGGCGAGGTCGACCGGGACGGGGAGGACCAGCTCGCCGAGCGGGCGTCTGTCAGCGCATGCGCCGGGTCGAAGCCGCGCGGGCTCCACCGCTCGGACAGCAGCGGGTGCGGCGGGACGCTGGTGCGTGCGGTTCTCGTCATGCCGCCGGCCTCCTCGGAGTGCTCTTGTCCACATCTCAACAATCGAAGACCCGGCATTCCGGTGAGGCAGCTCACGGCGAACTGCTAGCACAGCGCTTGCAAGAGTTAGCAGCACCGCCTAGAGTCGGGGCGGAACGACGAGTCGGAGCGACGGGAGCGGTGCGATGGTCCTGCGGAACGTGGGGGACTACATCCGCGAGCAGCGGCACGCCGCCCAGGTCTCGCTCCGGCAGCTGGCCAGGTCGGCCGGCGTCAGCAACCCGTACCTGTCCCAGATCGAGCGCGGCCTGCGCAAGCCGTCGGCGGAGATCCTGCAGCAGATCGCGAAGGCGCTGCGGATCTCGGCGGAGCAGCTCTACGTCCAGGCCGGCATCCTCGACGAGCGCGTCGGCGACGACACCGTGACCGGCGCGATCCTCGGTGACGCCGGGCTGACCGAGCGGCAGAAGCAGGTCCTGCTGGAGATCTACGAGTCGTTCCGCCGGGAGAACGCGGCCCGGGTCGCCGACACCCAGGTCGGGCCCGAGCCCGATCCGGACACCGCCGGCGCCGCCGACGCCGGCACCGTCGACACCCCGGCGGCCCCGCAGGAGCGCACCGCTTCCTGACCTCCCGGCACCACCCCTGACCCAGACCGATCCGCACCTGAGGAGAATCCCCATGTCCATCAGCACTGACGTGCGCAAGTACGGCGAGACCGTCCTCGAGCAGGGCAAGCAGGCCCTCGACGAGGCCCGCAAGCCCTGGTACGCGGCGGTCGGCGCCGGCGACCTGGCGTACGACCGGATCCAGAAGCAGCTCATCCAGCTGCCCGGCGAGCTGCAGAGCCAGCTGCGCCGGGTGCGGGCGAACGCCGGCGAGCTCGACACCGCCCAGCTGCGCGAGGCTGTCGGCCGGACCGCCGAGCAGGCCAGGGAGGCGTACGGGACGTACGCCGGGCAGGCCCGCGAGCGGTACGAGTCGCTGGCCCACCGCGGTGAGCTGGCCGTCCGCCGGCTGCGCCGCAGCCGGCAGGTGCGCGGGGCGTTCGGCAAGGCCGAGGAGCTGATCTCGGAGACCGGCCGGACGGTCGAGCAGGCCGAGGACAAGGTCACCCGGCCGGGTCCGAGCAAGACCGCGCCGAGTGGCACCACCGCGCGCAAGGCGCCGGCGAAGCGGCCGGCGACCAAGGCCTGATCCCGGCAGTACATCCCGGCAGTACACCCCGGCAGCACACCCAGCCCCCCGACACCGCCGGGGGGCTGCGGTGCGTCCGGCGGCCGGCGCGCCGCAGCCGGTCTTCGTCGGCAGGCGGGGTGCAGTGCGCGGACCGGCTACGCTGGACGGGTGTTCGGCCTCTCCAACGCCCTGCTCACGGCGGTCTCCGTTGCCGTCCTGCTCCTGCACGTCTGGGCGCTGGTGGACTGCGTCACCCGCCCGGCCAACGCCTTCGAGGCTGCCGGCAAGCTGACCAAGCCCGGGTGGCTCGCGATCACCGGCATCGCGCTCGCGCTCGGACTGCTGTTCAACCCGCTGAGCCTGTTCGGTCTGGCCGCGACCGTCGCGTCGATCGTCTACCTGGTGGACGTGCGGCCGGCGGTCAAGGAGATCCAGGGCGGCGGCAACCGCTGGTAGCCGGCCGCCCTCAGCCCCGGGCCGCCAGCCCGCGCAGCTCCAGCGGGCTGACCAGGTCCCCCGGCCGCAGCCGGAAGAGCTCGGCGTGCAGCCCGTAGTACTTGTCGGTCCGCCCGACGTACTCCATGCCCAGCCGGCGGGCCACCGCGCTGGACCGCGCGTTGCCGGGGCGGACGATGGCGAAGACCTCCTCGATCCCGGTCTCGAAGGCCCGCTCCGCCGCCGCCCGGCCGATCTCGGTCGCGTAGCCGCGGCCCCACAGCCGCGGATGCAGGTGCCAGGCGACCTCGACGTCCTCCTCGTCCGGCGGCAGCGGCCGCAGCAGCACGGTGCCGATCGCCCGGTCGGGCCCGGTCCGCTCCTCGATCGCCCACACCCCGTACGTCGGGTCCATGGTCGGCTGCGCCCACCGCTCGATCCGGACCCGGATCTCCGCCGGCTCCACCGGTGCGCCGATCCAGCGAGCCACCTCGGGCCGCGAGTAGATGTCGTACGCCGCGGCGAGATCGGGCTCGTCGAGCGTCCATGCGCGCGCGATCAGCCGGTCGGTGGCGAGCACAGGGTCCACCCCTGCGACCGTAGTCGGGTCGGTCCCTTCCGGCACCTGCCGCACCGTACGTTCACTCGGCGGTGATCGTTCGGTCACCAGTGGCAGCGGAGCGGAGTCAGCCGGTCCGGACCAGTGCGGCGAGCGCGCGGTCGCCGCTGACCTCGACCCGGCCGCGCCGGGTGCGGCCCGGCTCGGCCGGGTCCAGCGCGAGCCGCCCCCAGAGCACCAGGTAGAGGTCTGCGGCCGGCCCGGCGATCCGGGCGTCGTACCGGCGAGGCGGCTGCTCCGGTCGCTCGGCCCGCACCCGGCCCGGCTCCAGCCGGACCAGCCAGCGGTCGCCGGTGTCGGTGCACTCCACCAGCACGTCCCCGCGCACCGAGGCGAGCGGTTCGTCGCCGGCCCGCAGCGCGAGCATGCTCTCCACCACCTCGCCGACCCCGTCCGCGGCCAGCGCCGGGTCGAATCCGCCGGCCTTGGCGTGCGCCGCGAGCTCCGCGTCGAAGCGGTGGATGGCGGTCTCGTGCGCCAGCCGGCGCGGCCAGAAGTCCGGCAGGTGCGGCTCGGCGTCCGCGAGCACCACGAGCAGCCGGGCCAGCCCGTCCGCGTACCAGCTCAGCAGCCTGCCGTCGTCCGGCGGCCGGGCGGCCAGCGCCGGCGGCTCCACCGTCCCGTCGACCACCCCGATCAGCGCGCTGCGGTGTACCCGGGACAGGTGCGAGACCAGCCGCCGGACGGTCCAGCCGGGGCAGGTCGGCACGTCGTCGTCGAGGTCCGCCGCGGTCGCCGCGGTGGCGAACTCGGCGCCCTCCCGGCGCACCGCCGCCACCCACCAGTCGCGGCGAGCCCTGGCGCTGGCATCGGTGGGGTCAGCAGCCGTCTTGCTCACCCCCTGCTGCTTGGCGACCACGGCCGGCATCGTTCCACCGTGACGGGCCGGGAGTCACGGGGACGACGCCTGCTTCCCCCGATCGGGTCCATCCGGCAGCCGGTCGGACACCGCCGCCCATCGCAGCGTCACCTCGCCGAGCCGCCACCGGGACCGCCCGCCCACGACCGGCCAGCCGTCCGCGGCCAGCCGCTCCACCGCTGCGATCCAGCGCTGCCGCGGGCCGAAGGGCGCGTACGGCGCGCCGATAGCCCAGGCCCGGTTGAACGCGGTGAGGAACCCGTGCACCGGCTCGCCCGGCAGGTTGCGGTGGATCAGCGCCTTCGGCAGCCGCTCGGCCAGGTCGCTGGGCCGGTGCAGAGAGGACACCCGGCCGGCGAAGGTGATCGTGAGCGGCCCGCTGGCGTCCAGCGCCACCCAGCAGGCCCGCCGGCCCAGCTCGTCGCAGGTGCCCTCGACCAGCAGGCCGCCGGGCGCCAGCCGGTCGCACATCTCGGTCCAGGCCGCGGCGGCGGCCGACTCGTCGTACTGCCGGAGCACGTTGAGCGCCCGCACCAGCACCGGCCGCAGTCCGGCCAGCTCGAAGCCGCCTGGCGCGAAGTCGAGCCGCGGCGGGTCGGCGTACGCGGCGGCCGCCGCGACCCGGGCCCGGTCGATCTCCAGCCCGAGCACCCGAACGTCCCGGCGCACGTCGGCGAGCCGATCCGCCAGCTCCACCGTGGTGACCGGGCTGGCACCGAAACCCAGATCGACCACCAGCGGGTCGACCGCGTCCCGCAGCCGGGCGGACTGCGTGCCGGTGATCCACCGGTCGACACGGCGCAGCCGGTTGGGCCCCGTGGTGCCGCGGGTGGGCAGCGCCCGCGCGCGGGCCCGACCGGCGGCCAGCCGCGGCGCCCTCTTCACGCTGGCACATCGTAGGCGGGTCGCGGGCGCGCCGGTCCGGCCCGGCTCAGGACCACCGTGTGCGCGCCCGCGCGGCACCGCCCGCGGGCCCGCATAGGGTGGTCCGGTGCAGCTACGCCGGGAGGTGCCGCTGGCGCCGCTGACCACGCTCCGGTTGGGCGGTCCGGCCGCCCGGCTGGTCGAGCCGACCACCGCCGAGGAGGTCGTCGAGGCGGTGCGTGCGGCCGGCGAAGACCTGCTGCTGCTCGGCGGCGGCTCCAACCTGGTGCTGGCCGACGCCGGCTGGCCCGGAACCGTCGTGCTGGTCCGCTCCCGCGGCGTCACGATCGCCGACGGCGTCCTGGTCGCGGAGGCCGGCGAGCCGTGGGACGAGCTCGTCGCCCGGACGGTCGCCGAGGGCTGGGCCGGGCTGGAGTGCCTGGCCGGCATCCCCGGCCTGACCGGGGCCACCCCGGTGCAGAACGTCGGCGCGTACGGGCAGGAGGTCGCGGACACGATCCGCTGGGTGGACGCCTACGACCGGACGGCCGGGGAGGTGCGCCGGCTCGACCCGGTGGAGTGCCGCTTCGGCTACCGCGACTCGCTCTTCAAGCACACCGACCGATGGGTGGTGCTCCGGGTCGCGTACGGGCTCGTCCAGGCGGACAAGTCCAGCCCCGTCCGGTACGCGGAGCTGGCCCGCGCGCTCGGCGTCGAGATCGGCGGGGTGGCGCCGCTGGCCGACGTCCGCGCGGCCGTGCTGGACCTGCGGCGCGGCAAGGGCATGGTGCTCGACCCGGCGGACCGGGACACCTGGAGCGTCGGCTCGTTCTTCACCAACCCGGTGCTGGGCCCGGCGGAGCTGGCGGCGTTCGAGGCGCGCGCCGGCGGGCCGTACCCGTCCTGGCCGGTGGCCGAGGGTGCCGGGCTGACCAAGCTCTCGGCGGCCTGGCTGATCGAGCGGGCCGGCTTCGGCAGGGGGTACGGCGGAACCGCCGTCCGGGTGTCGGGCAAGCACACGCTGGCACTGACCCACCGCGGCGGCGGCAGCACCGCGGAGCTGGTCGCGCTGGCCCGGGAGATCCGGGACGGGGTGGCGGCACGCTTCGCGGTGACCCTGCGGCCGGAGCCCCGGCTGGTGGGGGTCGCCCTGTGACCCGCCGGCCGCCCGGCTGCGCCGTCGACCGTCCCGGGTGGCGCCGGCGGCGGGGGACCCACAGGTTGGCTCGGGCAGGTTTCGGGCAGATCCGCTGTTGGCCACTTCTGGTGGCTCGCCGGAGCCAGGACCTGGAGGTGAGGCGTGGCCGTGGACGGTGTCGGCAGGGCGGTCGTCCCGTTCCCGCGTTCGCGGCCCCGCCGGGTGGCGACGCTGTCCGTGCACACCTCGCCGCTCGACCAGCCCGGCACCGGGGATGCCGGCGGCATGAACGTCTACGTCCTCGAGGTGTCCCGCCGGCTGGCCGAGCTGGGCGTCGCGGTGGATGTCTTCACCCGGGCCACCTCCAGCGCGCTGCCGCCGGTGGTCGAGGCCGCGCCCGGGGTGCTGGTCCGGCACGTCGTGGCGGGGCCGTACGAGGGGCTGGACAAGGGCGACCTGCCCGCCCAGCTGTGCCCGTTCACCTCCGAGGTGCTGCGGGTCGAGGCCCAGCACGAGCCGGGCTGGTACGACCTGGTGCACTCGCACTACTGGCTGTCCGGTCAGGTCGGCCGGGCCGCCCGGGCCCGCTGGGGGGTGCCGCTGGTGCACTCCGCGCACACCCTGGCCAAGGTCAAGAACGCCGCGCTGGCCGACGGCGACCGGCCCGAGCCGCTGGTCCGGCTGGTCGGCGAGGACCGGGTGGTGGCAGAGGCGGACCGGCTGGTCGCCTCCACCGAGGACGAGGCCCGGCAGCTGACCCTGCTCTACGGCGCCCGCCCGGACCAGGTGGTCACCGTGCCGCCCGGCGTCGACCTGGAGCTGTTCCGGATGGCAGACGCATCCGCGGCGCGGACCCGGCTCGGGATCCCACCCGACGACGTCGTGCTGCTGTTCGTCGGGCGCATCCAGCCGCTCAAGGCGCCCGACCTGCTGCTGCGGGCGGTCCCGCTGCTGCTGGACCGCGCGCCGCAGCTGCGGGGCCGGCTGCGGGTGCTGGTGGTGGGCGGCCCGAGCGGCAGCGGCCTGGACCGTCCCGAGTCGCTGCAGAAGCTGGCGGCCGCGCTCGGCATCGCCGACCTGGTCCGGTTCGAGCCGCCGGCGCGCCTGGACCGGCTCGCCGACTTCTACCGGGCGGCGGACGTGACCGTGGTGCCGAGCTACAGCGAGTCGTTCGGCCTGGTCGCGCTGGAGTCCCAGGCCTGCGGCACTCCGGTGGTCGCGGCCGCGGTGGGCGGGCTGCTCACCGCGGTCCACGACGGGGTGTCCGGGCTGCTGGTCGACTCGCACGCCCCGGCCGACTTCGCGGCCGCGATCGACCCGGTGCTCGCCCGCCCGGCGTACCGGGCCCGGCTCTCCGCCGGCGCCCGCGCGCACGCCGAGCGGTTCTCCTGGCAGCGCACGGCGGAGGGGCTGCTGGCCGCGTACCGCGGGGCGCTGCAGCCCGTCGCCGCCCCGCTGCGGACCGCGGCGGGCGGGCCGTGAGCCGCGCCGAGCTCGACGAGGTCATCCGGGCCACCCTCACCGACCGGGAGCTGGAGTTCCGGCGGACCGGCGAGGGCGCGTACCTGGTGAGCCTGCCCGGCACCCACCGGCTGGCCACCCCGTGCTGGCTGGTCGTCGGCGACCACTCGCTGCTGGTCGAGGCGTTCGTGATGCGGCAGGCCGAGGAGGACCGGGAGCGGCTCTACGACTTCCTGCTGCAGCGCAACAGCCGGATGTACGGGGTTGCGTTCGCGCTGGACCGGGACGGCGACGTCTACCTGGTCGGCCGGCTGCCGCTGGCCGCCGTCACCCCGGACGAGCTGGACCGGCTGCTCGGCGCGGTGCTGACGTACGCGGACGACAACTTCGACGCGATGCTCAAGATCGGGTTCGGCGGGTCGATCAAGCGGGAGTGGGCCTGGCGGGTCAAGCGCGGCGAGTCACTGGCCAACCTGCGGGCCTTCGCCCGGTTCGCCGATCCGGAGCACGGCGCGGCGGCGCCGGAGTCTCCCGGCTGACCGCCTTGTCGAGGCGACCCGGCCGTTACGATCGCGCGGTGCCGACCTGGGTCGCCCTGCTGCGCGCCGTCAACCTCGTCTCCCACAACAGGGTGTCCATGCCGAAGCTGCGCGAGGCGCTGGCCGGGTCCGGCTTCGGCACCGTGCGGACGTACGTCAACAGCGGCAATGTGGTCCTCGACTCCCCGCTGCGGTCGCCGGCGAAGGTCGCCGCGGCGATCCACGACGTGATCGTCGAGCACTTCGGTGTGGACACCCCGGTCATCGTCCGGACCGGCCGGCAGCTGGCCGAGGTGCTGGCCTGGAACCCCTTCCCGGCGGCGGTGGACCGCCAGCCGAAGCTGGTCGCGGTGATCCACCTCGCGGCCGAGCCGGCGCCGGCCGCGGTCGAGGAGGTGCTCGCCGCGGACGTGTCGCCGGACGAGATCGCGGTCCGCGGCTCGGAGGTCGTCGTCGCCTGGGCGAAAGGCACCGGCAACCCGAAGACCGACCGGGTCCTGCGCAGGATCGGCGTCGAGGGCACCGCGCGCAACTGGCGGACGCTCACCGCCCTCGTCGAGATGACCTCGTCGAGATGACCTCGTCGAGCTGACCCGTCGAGCTGACCCGGTGCGCTCTGGCAGGCTGGGCCGCATGACCGCCACCCTCGTGCTGCTCCGGCACGGCGAGAGCGAGTGGAACGCGAAGAACCTCTTCACCGGCTGGGTCGACGTCGGCCTGAGCGAGAAGGGCGCGGCGGAGGCCGTTCGCGGTGGCGAGCTGCTGCGGCAGGCCGGGCTGCTGCCGGACGTGGTGCACACCTCGCTGCTGCGCCGGGCGATCCGCACCGGCGAGCTCGCCCTGGATACCGCCGACCGGTCCTGGCTGCCGGTCCGCCGGTCCTGGCGGCTGAACGAGCGGCACTACGGCGCGCTGCAGGGGCTGGACAAGGCGGCCACCCGGGAGAAGTACGGCGACGACCAGTTCATGCGGTGGCGCCGGTCGTACCACGAGCCCCCGCCGCCGCTCGACGACGACGCCGAGTGGTCCCAGCTCGGCGACCCGCGGTACGGGGACCTACTGGACATCGTGCCGCGCACCGAGTGCCTGAAGGACGTCGTGCACCGCATGCTGCCGTACTGGTACGACGCGCTGGTGCCGGACCTGCGCCTCGGCCGGACAGTGCTGGTCGCCGCGCACGGCAACTCGCTGCGCGCGCTGGTCAAGCACCTCGACGGGCTCGGCGACCAGGAGGTGGTCGGGCTCAACATCCCGACCGGCATCCCGCTGCGCTACGACCTCGACCTGGACACGCTGCGGCCGGTGCACCCCGGCGGCGAGTACCTCGACCCGGCGGCCGCCGCCGCGTCCATCGAGGCGGTCAAGAACCAGGGTCGCTGACCAGCGGGGGTACGCGAAGCCACCGGGGCAGGCCGCCCCCGCCGGGCACTCATACGCCGAGGGCGGTCTCGGTCGCGCCGCTGGCGATCGCCGTCGGCAGCGGCGGCTGCTCGCCGGTGACCAGGTAGATGGTCTCCCGGGCCACCGAGACGGCGTGGTCGGCGTACCGCTCGTAGTAGCGGCCGATCAGCGTGATGTCGATGGCCGGCTCGATCCCGTGCACCCAGTCGTCCGAGAGCAGCTGCCCGTACAGCCGCCGGTGCAGGATGTCCATCGCGTCGTCCTCGCGCTCCAGCTGCTCGGCCAGCTGGATGTCCTGGCCCTCCAGCACCTGGCGGGTCTTGGACACGATGCTCTGCGCGACGTCGCCCATCTGCTTGATGGTGGCGCGCACCTCGTCGGGCACCGCGCAGGACGGGTAGCGCATCCGGGCCACCTTCGCCACGTGCAGCGCCAGATCGCCCATCCGCTCCAGGTCGGACACCGCGTGCAGGCTGGTGATGATCGTCCGCAGGTCGACCGCGACCGGCTGCTGCCGGGCCAGCAGGTCGAAGGCCCGCTGCTCCAGGTCGTCCCGCAGCTGGTCGACCTCGGCGTCCGCGGAGATGACCCGTTCGGCGACGGAAAGGTCCGCCTCGAGCAGGGCGATGGTGGCGTCCTGCATGGCCACGCCCACCGCGCCGGTCATCTCGACCAGCGTCCGCCCGATCAGGTCGAGCGCCCCGTGGAACGTCTCGCGCATCCGTACCCCTTCTCCCCTGTCGACCGGTTCGAGGGTAGTCCGGGCGCTCGCCGGCGCCCCATGTCGCGGTGAACGGCGCCCGTACGACCGGTGAATACCTGCACAGCGGCCGTTCCGGACCGATGGGCGGGCCCGGGCACCGACCGTACGATCGGTGCCGTGGACGTCCTGGCGCAGGCCGCCGCCCTGCTCGTGGGGCTGGCCGCCGGGGTGACCCTGGTGCTGGCGGCCCGCCGCGGCACCGGTCCGTCGCCGGCCGGGCCCGTGCCGCAGCCGGTGTCGCAGCCGGTGTCGCAGTCGGTGTCGCAGCCGGTGACCGGGGTCGTGCCGCCCGCCCTGGCCCGCCGGGTGCTCGAGGTGATGGGCGCGGCCGCGGTCGTCGTCGACCCGGCCGACGAGGTCGTGCTGGCCAACCCGGCCGCCCGGCAGATGGGCGTGGTGCGCGGCGGCCGGGTGGTGGACGAGCTGCTCCGGCTGGCCCGCGCCGCCCGGCGGGACGGCCAGGCCCGGCAGGCGGTGGTGGACACCCCCCGGGGCCGGCTCGGCCGGGAGCCGATCGCGGTCAGCGTGCAGGTCGCGCCACTGGTCGAGTCCGGCTACGTGGCGCTGCTGCTGCACGACATCACCGAGTCCCGGCGGCTGGAGAATGTGCGCCGGGACTTCGTGGCCAACGTCTCGCACGAGCTGAAGACACCGGTCGGCGCGCTCACCCTGCTCGCCGAGGCGGTGCAGGACGCGGCGGACGACCCGGACGCGGTCCGCCGGTTCGCCGGGCGGATGCAGCACGAGGGCACCCGGCTCGGCCGGCTGGTCGCCGAGCTCATCGAGCTGTCCCGGCTGCAGGGCGCCGAGCCGCTGCCGGCACCGGCCGAGGTGTCGGTGGACGACTTGGTGGCCGAGGCGGTGGACCGCACCAGGCAGGCCGCCGACTCCGCCGGCATCACCGTGATGGCCGGCGGGCAGCGCCGGCTGACCGTCCGCGGCAGCGAGGCCCAGCTGGTCACCGCGCTGGTCAACCTGGTCGACAACGCGGTGGCTTACAGCCCCGCCGGAACCCGGGTGGCGGTCGGCACCCGGCGCCGCGACGGCACCGTGGAGATCTCCGTCAGCGACCAGGGCATCGGCATCCCGGAGGCGGACCTGGAGCGGGTCTTCGAGCGCTTCTACCGGTCCGACCCGGCCCGGTCCCGGGCCACCGGCGGCACCGGGCTCGGGCTGGCCATCGTCAAGCACGTCGCCACCAACCACGGCGGCGGCGTCTCGGTCTGGAGCGTGGAGGGCTCCGGGTCCACCTTCACCCTGCGGCTGCCCGCCGCGACCGTGCGACCGGAGCCGGAGCCGGTCTCCGCCGACGCCCCGGCCCCGGTACCGGCCCGCGTACCCCACGAGAGAGGGATCGAGTGACCCGCGTGCTCGTCGTGGAGGACGAGGACTCGTTCTCCGATGCGCTGTCGTACATGCTCCGGCGGGAGGGCTTCGAGGTGGCGCTGGCGGCCACCGGGCCGGACGCGCTCAGCGAGTTCGACCGGTCCGGTGCCGACCTGGTACTGCTCGACCTGATGCTGCCCGGGCTGTCCGGCACCGAGGTGTGCCGGCTGCTGCGGCAGCGATCCTCGGTGCCGGTGATCATGCTGACCGCCCGGGACAGCGAGATCGACAAGGTGGTCGGGCTGGAGCTCGGCGCGGACGACTACGTGACCAAGCCCTTCTCCTCCCGCGAGCTGGTCGCCCGGATCCGTGCGGTGCTGCGCCGGCGCGGCGAGGCGTCGGCGGCGTCGGAGTCGGCGGCCCTGGAGGCCGGACCGGTGCGGATGGACGTCGAGCGGCACGTCGTCTCCGTGAACGGGGGGACCGTGCCGATGCCGCTGAAGGAGTTCGACCTGCTCGAGCTGCTGCTGCGCAACACCGGCCGGGTGCTGACCCGCGGCCAGCTGATCGACCGGGTCTGGGGGGCCGACTACGTGGGCGACACCAAGACCCTGGACGTACACGTGAAGCGGCTGCGCGCCAAGATCGAGCCCGACCCCGCCAACCCCCGCCATCTCGTCACGGTCAGGGGCCTCGGCTACAAGTTCGAGACCTGACCGCACCCGCTCGCCGCCGCCCTCGCCGTCCCCTGGGTGGCCGCCTCCTGGTTGCCGGCTCCGGTCGCGGCCGGCGGTCACGGTTGCCGGCTCCCGTCGCGGCCGGCGATCACAGTTGCCGGCTCCCGTCGCGGCCGGCGATCACGTTCACCAACCACGCGACCACCTCCTATCCCTTTTGTCCGGTTCGACTTAGTGCCCAGCTTCGTGAACCTGATCTGTTGAGGCGATCCGGCCTCGGTTGTGGACGACGAGCGCGGAAGATCTGTCCTATTCGCGACGATCGTCCGCATGGATGAGGATGTCCGTACGGCTCTCGCGCTGGCCGAGCGGCAAGGCGGTGTGGTCACTCGGGAGCAGGCGCGCGCATGCGGATGCGGTGAGGCCCGGATTCGCCGGCTGCTCCACTCGGGTCAGTGGGTGTCGCTGCGACGTGGTGCGCTCGCGCCGGCGGACGTGGTGGCCGATCCGCACCGGCGGCTTCTCGCGGATGCCGCCGCGGTGTGGCTGGCACTGGGCCGCCGGCCGGTGCTCAGTCACGGCACTGCGGCTCTCGTGCACGACCTGCTCCTGCCGCTCCCGCCCAGTCGGGCCGAGCTGACCGCGGAGCCGCACGTGCTCCGCTGGCGGCAGGGCGACGGCTTCCGGCTGAGCGCGGCCACACTGCCGTCGCATCACCGCACCGCGGTCGCTGGCCTGCCCGTCACGACGGTGGCGCGGACCGTCGTCGACCTGGCCCGGTGGCTGCCGCACCGGCGGGCGGTGATGCTGACGGACGATGCGCTCCACCGCGCCCTGGTCCACCGGGCCGAGCTGGACCGGGTGCTGATCGACTGTGCCGTCTGGCCCCGCATCCGCCGTGCCGCGCTGGCCGTCGCCGCCTCGGACGGCCGGGCGGAGAGCCCGCTGGAGACCGTCTGCCGGCTCGTCTTCGCCCGGCACGGACTACCAGGCCCAGATCTGCAGGCCGTCATCGTGGACGAGCGCGACGGGTGGTGGGCGCGGGTCGACTTCCTCTGGGCACCGCGGCGGACGGTTGTGGAGGCCGACGGGATGGTCAAGTACGCGAGCGGCGAGGATCTGCGCGCGGAGAAACTGCGGCAGGAGCGGATCGAGGAGCTCGGCTACGTCGTGCTCCGGGTGACCTGGGCGCAGGTGACCCGCGAGCCGCAGGCGACGGTCGCCCGGGTGCTGCGTGCTTTCGCTCGCGGCGCTCTGCTGGCGCGCGGATCACCTTCACCAAGCTGACGACGAGCTGAACCGGACAAACCAGGCACCAGCTGGTCGCCCACTTGGTGAACGTGATCCCGCGGTGCGCTTGGGGCGGCGGGTCGGGGAGGGGCGGCGGGTCAGGGAGGGGCGGCGGGTCAGGGGGAGGGGCGGCGGGCAGCGGGGGTGGCCGGGTGCGGGGCGACGAGGCCGGTGGCCAGGCGGGCAGCGCAGAGGCGGGCCAGCTCGGTGAAGGCCGGCTCGCCGAGCAGGGCGGTCAGCTCGGCCGCGTACGACAGGTAGAGCGGCTCGCCGGCCCCGTGCGCCTCCGGCGAGGAGGTGCACCACCAGTGCAGGTCGTGCCCGCCCTCGCCCCAGGACCGCCGGTCGAACTCGGTGACGGTCGAGACGAGCACCCGGGTGCCGTCCGGTCGGTTCACCCACTCCTGCTCCCGGCGCACCGGCAGCTGCCAGCACACGTCCGGCTTGGTCTCCAGCGGGTGCCGCCCGGTGCGCAGCGCCAGCGCATGCAGCGCGCAGCCCTCGCCGCCGGCGAAGCCCGGCCGGTTCAGGAAGACGCACGCCCCGTCGACCGTGCGCGTCCGCCGCCGCCGGTCGTCGTCGCCGACGCTGTCCCGGACGGTGATCCCGCGCTTGGTGCCGACCTTGTGGAACTGCCACTCCGCCGGGCTCAGCTCCCGCGCCGCCCGGGACACCCGCTTCTCGTCCGCGGTGTCGGAGAAGAAGGCGCCGTGGCTGCAGCAGCCGTCGTCCGGGCGGTCCGCCAGGATGCCCCGGCAACCGCGGGCGAAGATGCAGGTCCACCGCGAGCAGAGCCAGGTAAGGTCGGCGCGCACCAGGTGCTCGGCGTCGGCCGGGTCGGCGAACTCCACCCACTCGCGGGGGAAGTCCAGCCCCACCTCGGGCAGGAGCACCACCGTCACGGCGGCCACGGTACGGCACGACGCGCGGGCCGGATTTGCTCTTGGGGCCCTGGAAAGGGTGTCATTCTGCCTCGGCCGACTGGGTTGGGGAGTGCGGGATGGGACGACATTCGCGGTCCGACGGGCGAGGAGCCGGCGCGCCACCCGCGGTGCGGCCGGCCGAACGAGGCCCGATGTACCCGTCTCCGCCGGCGTACGTCCCGGCGTCGGCGAGGGCGCCGCGACCGGGTGGTACGGCCGACGAGGCCTCCGGCCGCGGGGCGCGATCGCTGGAGGACACCGGCTCGTGGGGCGAGCAGTGGTGGGAGAAGACCGGCGGCCAACCGCCGGTGGTCGACGAGCCGCCGCCGGGTCCGGCTGGTCCGCCGGGTCGGCCGGCACGACCGGTGGGTCCGTCGGCACGGCCGGCTCCGCCGGGTCCGCCGGCCGGGGCGGCGGCGTTCCCGCTGTCCGGGTCCGGGCGGGCCGACCTGCGGTCGGTGCCCGCGCCGGCGGAGCCGGCGACGGGACGGCGCCGGGCCGGGGCCACTCGCGCCGATCAGGTCGCTCTTCCGGCTCCCCGCTCCCGCACTCCGGACCTCGGCGACCCGGGCGCCCGTTCGCGGCCGCCCGGCAGCACCGACTCCGGCGCGCGCTCGGACCGGCTCGGGTCGTCGGATACCGGGTCTCGGCTGCGGCGGCCGGATCCGGTGGATGCTGGTTCCCGGTTGCGGCCGCCCGGGGTCACCGGCTCCGGCGCGGGTCGGCTCGGGTCTTCGGTCGCTGATTCGAGCGCGGGGCTGGACCGGCTCGGCGAGTCCGGTGCCGGGGCCGGCCGGCCGGTGTCCGGTGACCCCGGGGAACGGAGGCCGCCGCCCACCGGCCGGCGGCGGGCCGGCGCCACCCGCGCCGACCCGGCCCGCCCGGACACCGCTGGCGCGACCGCCCTGCAGCCGCGCCTGCCCGACCCGGACGAGGTGACCGACACCGGTGCCCGCAGGACCCGCAACACCTTCCATGTTGCCGACGACCCGGACGCGTACGCCGAGGAGCCGTCGCTGCTCCTCATGTGGGGCATCTTCCTGGCCCAGACTCTGATCGGCGGCGCCGTGGGTCTCGGCATCTGGCTCGGGTTCTACCGGCTCTGGTCGACCTGGCCGTTCTACGCGGCGCCCGCGGTCGGCGTCGCGCTGACCGGCATGCTGGTCGTGGCCAGGATGCTGCGGCGCCGGTACGGTCACGACCTCGACCTGCTCACCGCGATCGTCACTGTTGGTGTCGGGACCGTTCTCACGGTGTTACCGGCGGCGTTCACCCTGCAGAGCCTGGCGTAAGCCGCGGTCCCTACCCTGGCGGGCGTGAGCAATGGACCGGTGACCGTGCCGCAGGCACGGGTGGGTCTGTCCAGCGCGTCGGTCTACCCGGAGAGCACGGCGGCGGCGTTCGAGATCGCGGCCCGGCTCGGCTACGACGGGGTCGAGGTGATGGTCTGGACCGACCCGGTCAGCCAGGACGTCGAGGCGCTGCGCCGGCTGTCGGACTACCACGGGGTGCCCATCCTCGCGGTGCACGCGCCCTGCCTGGTCATCACCCAGCGGGTCTGGGGCACCGAGCCGTGGGTCAAGCTGGAGCGGGCCCGGGTGGCCGCCGATCGGCTCGGCGCCGGGACGGTGGTCGTGCACCCGCCCTTCCGCTGGCAGCGGGACTACGCGCGCGGCTTCCGGCAGGGCATCGAGCGGCTCGCCGGTGACTCGTCGGTGACCTTCGCCGTGGAGAACATGTTCCCGCTGCGCGTCCGCGGCCGCGAGGTCTCCGCGTACGCGCCGCACTGGGACCCGACGATCGAGCCGTACCGGGCGTACACGCTGGACCTGTCGCACACCGCGGTGTCCCACTCGGACGCGGTCGAGTTGATGGACGCGATGGGCGCGCGGCTCGCGCACGTGCACATCGCGGACGGCTCCGGCGTGGGGAAGGACGAGCACCTGGTGCCGGGCCGGGGTACGCAGCCGTGCGGCGAGGTGCTGGAGCGGCTGGCCGCCGGCGGCTTCCGCGGCTCGGTGGTGGTGGAGGTGAACACCCGCCGGGCCGCCGACCGGGCCGAGCGGGAGGCGGACCTGGCCGAGGCGCTCGCCTTCACCCGGTTGCACCTCGTCACTCCCGCCCGGCCACCCGCCGGGGCGGCCGCCCAGCCGGTCGGCTGACCACCGTACGCTGGGCGCATGCGGTCGGTGATTCTCGCAGCGTCGCGAAGCTCCCGGTTCAAGCAGATCGTCGCGGCCGCGCCGATCACCCGTAGCGTGGTCAAGCGCTTCATCCCGGGCGAGGGCCCGGACGACGCGGTCAGGGTGACCCGCCGGCTGGTCGCGGACGGCCTGCAGGTGAGCCTCGACCACCTGGGCGAGGACACCACCGACCATGAGCACGCGACCGCGGCGGCGAAGGCCTACCTGGCGATCCTGGAGCGGCTGGCCGTCGAGGGGCTCACCCCGGCCGCCGAGGTGAGCCTCAAGCTGTCCGCGGTCGGGCAGGCGCTGCCCGGCGACGGCGAGCGGATCGCGCTGGAGCACGCGCACCTGGTCTGCGCGGCGGCCGAGCGGGCCGGCACCACGGTGACGTTCGACATGGAGGACCACACGACCACCGACTCGACGCTGCGGATCCTCGGCGAGGTGCGCCGCGACTTCCCGGCCACCGGGGCGGTGCTGCAGGCCTACCTGCGGCGCACCGAGTCCGACTGCCGGGACCTGGCCACCGCCGGGTCCCGGGTGCGGCTCTGCAAGGGGGCGTACGACGAGCCCGAGTCCGTCGCCTTCACCGACCGGCATGACGTCGACCGGTCGTACGCGCGGTGCCTGGCGGTGCTGATGGCCGGCGCCGGCTACCCGATGATCGCCACCCACGACCCGCGGCTGATCGCGATCGCCGCCGACCGGGCGCGGGCGCACGAGCGCAAGCCGGACACGTTCGAGTACCAGATGCTGTACGGGATCCGGCCGACCGAGCAGCGCCGGCTGGTCGCCGCCGGCAACACCGTACGGGTCTACCTGCCGTACGGGACGGACTGGTACGGCTACTTCATGCGCCGGCTGGCCGAGCGACCCGCGAACGTGGCCTTCTTCCTGCGCTCGCTGGCGACCCGCTCGTGAGCCGGCTCGCGGTCCTCGGCGCCGGCAAGCTGGGCGAGGCGCTGCTGTCCGGGATGCTGCGCGCCGGCCGGTCCGCGGACGACCTGGTCGTGGTGGTGCGGCGGGCGGAGCGGGGCAAGCAGCTGGAGGAGCGGTACGGGGTGCGGGCCGTGTCCGCGGCCGAGGCGGCGGGGTCGGACGTGCTGCTGGTGACGGTGAAGCCGCAGGACATCGACGCGCTGGTCGACGACCTGGTCCCGCACGTCGAGCCGGCGACGCTGGTGGTCTCGCTCGCGGCCGGCATCCCGACCGGGTACTACGAGAAGCGGCTGGCGGCCGGCACCCCGGTGGTCCGGGTGATGACCAACACGCCGGTGCTGGTGGACGAGGCGATGAGCGCGGTGTCCGCCGGTTCGCACGCGGCCGAGCGGCACCTGTTGCTCACCGAGGAGCTGCTGTCCCCGGTCGGCAAGGTGATCCGGGTGCCTGAGTCGCAGCAGGACGCGGTGACCGCGCTGTCCGGCAGCGGCCCGGCGTACATCTACTACCTGATCGAGGCGATGACCGACGCCGGCATCCTGCTCGGGTTGCCCCGGGCGGTGGCCGCGGACCTGCTGGTGCAGACCGCGCTCGGCGCGGCGGTGATGCTGCGGGACTCCGGCGAGCACCCGGTGAAGCTGCGCGAGGCGGTCACCTCGCCGGCGGGCACCACCATCAACGCGGTCCGGGAGCTGGAGAAGCACGGCGTCCGGGCGGCGCTGCTGGCCGCGATCGAGGCGGCCCGGGACCGGTCCCGCGAGCTCGGCCGCCTGCACGAGTAGGCCCGGGGGCCGGTTCGCTCCGCCGGTCCGCACCGAAGCTGCGGGCGCGGGCCGGGTGCAGGCTCAGGACGCGGGCGGGCCGCGCCGGGCCGGCGCTCCTAGGATGAGCGGGTGAGGCTGCCGCACAGGGGGGCCACCGCGGCGGTCGCCGTGGCCGCCGCCGTGCTGACCGGGTGCACCGGCGACAACTCCGGGATCGAGGTGGCCGCGGTCGGCCGGTCCACGGTGACCGAGGTGGTGGAGGCGCCGGCGACGGTGCAGGCGCGGGCCAGCACGACGCTGGCCGCACCGGCCGCCGGGGAGGTGGCCCGGGTGTACGTCAAGGACGGCGAGCGGGTCGGCGCCGGCACGCTGATCGCCCGGATCTCCTCGCCGGAGACCACCGGCCGGCTCACCCAGGCCCGAGCGGCGCTCGCCCAGGCGGAGGCGTCCACGCCCGGCGCGCCGGCGTTCGTCTCGGTGGGACCGGTGCAGAGCCAGGCGGACATCGCCGCGCGTGGCGCCTTCGACGGCGCCCGCACCGCGGCCGGGCTGATCCCGGACCCGCGCCTGCGCACGGCCGCGCTGACCCAGGTGACGGCGGCGGAGCGGCAGTACGCGCTGGCCGCCGCCCAGGCCCGGTCCGCGGTCGCGGCGATCAACTCGGGCATCGGCAACCTGTCGGCCGCGCTGGCATCGCTGACCGCGGCGCAGCGGGTGCAGGCGCAGGTCGCCGTGGACGCCGCCGAGAAGGCGGTGCAGGCGCTCGACGTGCGGGCGCCGATCGGCGGGACCGTGCAGCTCGGCGGCACCACGGGCGGCGCCGGCACCGGGTCGACCGGCACCACCGGCGGCGGCCTGGACTCGGTGCTGGGCCAGCTGCCGGCCGGCGTGCAGCAGCAGGCGTCGTCCGCGCTCGGCGGGGCGGCCACCGGCGGCGGCCCGCCGGTGCAGACGGTCGGCCCGGTGACCGAGGGGATGCCGGTCAGCACCGGGATGACGCTGGCGACCATCGTGGACGACTCGGTGCTCTCGCTGGTCGCCGAGGTGGACGAGACCGACGTCTTCCTGGTCCGGCCAGGGGTCAGGGCGGTCGCCGAGCTGGACGCGGTGCCCGGCGCGCGGTACGGGGCGAGGGTCGCGGCCGTGGACCTGTCCCCGACCGCGTCCGCCCGGGGCGGGGTCAGCTACCGGGTGCGGCTGTCGCTGGCGGCCGGGACACTGCCGGACGGCGACCCGGCGCCGAAGCCCCGGCCGGGGATGAGCGCGGTGGCCGACCTGCGGGTCCGTACGGCGCGGGACGCGGTGACGGTGCCCGCCTCGGCGGTGGTCCGGGACGGTGCCCGGGACGCGGTGTGGGTGCAGGACGGCCGGATGGCCCGCAAGCGAACCGTCACGGTCGGCACCCAGGGCGAGGATGCGGTGGAGATCCGGGACGGGGTCCGGGAGGGGGAGCGGGTCGTGGTCCGCGGCGCCGACCGGGTCCGGGAGGGGCAGGAGCTGCCGTGACCTGCCCCTGACCGCGCCGCCAGCACTCGAGGCGGTCGACGTGACCAGGACGTACGAGCTGGAGGGCGTCTCCGTCGAAGCCTTGCGCGGGGTGTCGGTGGCGGTGGCGCCGGGCGACTACGTCGCGGTCGTCGGGCCGTCCGGGTCCGGCAAGTCGACCCTGATGCACCTGCTCGGCGCGCTGGACCGGCCGTCCAGCGGCACGCTGCGGGTCGGTGGCCGGGACGTCGCCTCGCTGAGCCAGGACGAGCTGGCCAGGGCGCGGAACGAGACGATCGGCTTCGTCTTCCAGGCCTTCCAGCTGCTGCCGCGGACCACCGCGGTGGACAACGTGGCGATGCCGCTGGTCTACCGCGGCGTCCGCCGGGCGGCGCGGCGGCGCCGGGCGGAGGCGGCACTGGAGGCGGTCGGCATGCAGCACCGGCTGACCCACCTGCCCAATCAGCTCTCCGGCGGCGAGCAGCAGCGGGTGGCGATCGCGCGGGCGCTGGTCGGCGACCCGCAGGTGATCCTCGCCGACGAGCCGACCGGCAACCTGGACACCCGGCGGGGGGCCGAGGTGATCGGCCTGCTGGAGGAGCTGAACGCGGACCGCGGGATGGCCCTGGTGGTGGTCACCCACGACCTGGAGCTGGCCGCCCGGGCCCGCCGGCAGCTGCACATGCGGGACGGGCTGATGGAATGAGCGAGCGCGAGCGGGCACTGTGAGGCTGGGGGAGGCGTGGCGGGTCGCGGTCACCGCCCTGCGGGCGAACCGCCTGCGCAGCGCGCTCACCATGCTCGGCGTGATCATCGGCGTCTCCGCCGTGGTCATGCTCGTCGCCATCGGCACCGGCGCGAAGCAGTACGTCGAGGCGCAGGTGCAGGGCCTCGGCAGCAACCTGCTGCTGGTGGTACCGGGCGAGATCTCCTTCGGCAGCGCGCCGACCTCGTCCCGGCTGACGCTGTCCGATGTGGACGAGATCGGCCGGGTGGCCGGCGACCGGCAGCGGGTGGCCGCGACGGTGACCAGCGGGGAGACGCTGCGGGCCGGCAACAGCGAGCTCTTCGCCACCGTGCAGGGCGTCACCGAGACCGTGCCGGAGGTCTTCGCCCGGCCGATCGGCCGCGGCGAGTTCCTCCGGCGGTCCGATGTGGACACCCGCCGCCGGGTGGTGGTGCTCGGCGCGGCCGCCGCGGACACGCTCTTCCGGGACCGGGAGGCGGTCGGCCGGCAGGTGACCATCGCCGGGGTCCGCTTCCGGGTGGTCGGCGTGCTGCAGCGCACCGGCTCCTCCGGCCTGGCCGGCGCGGACCCGGACCTCACCGCCTACATCCCGATCACCGCCGCGCAGCGGCTCTTCGGCACCCAGCGGGTGGACGCGCTCGCGGTGAAGGCCCCCGACCTGGACCAGATCGACGCGCTCGGCGCCCGGATCGTGGCCACGCTGGAGCACCGCTACCCGGGCGAGCGCTTCTCGGCGGTCACCCAGGAGCAGATCCTCGGCGTGGTGGGCCGGATCCTCGGGCTGCTGACCCTGGTGCTGGCCGCGATCGCGAGCATCAGCCTGCTGGTCGGTGGTGTCGGGATCACCAACATCATGCTGGTCAGCGTCCGGGAGCGGACCCGGGAGATCGGGCTGCGCAAGGCGGTCGGGGCGCGGCAGCGGGACGTGCTGGTCCAGTTCCTCATCGAGGCGGTGCTGCTGACCACCATCGGCGGGCTGCTCGGCATCGGTCTGGGGGTGGGGGCGGCGCTGCTGGTCAACCAGGTCTCGCCGCTGCCGACGGTGGTGGCCTGGTGGTCGGTGCTGCTGGCCTTCGGGGTGTCGGTCGCGGTGGGGATCTTCTTCGGGGTGGCGCCGGCCCGGCGGGCCGGCCGGATGGACCCGGTGACCGCGCTGCGAGCGGAGTGACCGCGCTGCGCGCCGAGTGACCGCGCTGCGCGCCGAGTGACCGCCCTGCGCGCCGAGTGACCGCCGGTTCCGGCCGCGGGTTCGCACCGGTCACAGCGGTACCGCTACTCTCGCTCCAGCACGTGCGTGTCCGTCGTCGCCGGAGGGGAAGCCGGCGCCGCGACACGTGCCGAGGTCTGGTGACACATGTCCGCGCAACCGCCCGATGCCCCGTTGGCGCAGGTCAAGTTCCTGACGGTGGCCGAGGTCGCCGCGCTGATGCGCGTGTCCAAGATGACCGTCTACCGGCTGGTCCACTCCGGTGAGCTGACCGCCGTCCGGGTCGGCCGCTCGTTCCGGGTGCCGGAGAAGGCCGTGCACGACTACCTGCGGGACGCCTTCTTCGCCACCGGCTGAGCTGAGGGCCGACAGGGCCGACAGGGTCGGCCCTATCGTCGGTCCCCGGTCGCGTACGCTGCCGGCATGGGTTCGGTCATCAAGAAGCGCCGCAAGCGCATGGCGAAGAAGAAGCACCGCAAGCTGCTGAAGCGCACGCGGGTGCAGCGCCGCAACAAGAAGTAGCGGCGGCCGGACCATGACCGCACCGACAGCGTCGTCGGACCGCAGGTCGGACTGGGTCACGTTCCTGTCCGACTACGGTCTCGACGACCACCTCGTCGGGGTCTGCAAGGGCGTGATCGCCCGGATCGCACCGCACGTGCGGATCATCGACGTCTGCCACCAGGTCAAGCCGCAGGACGTCGGCATCGGCGCCACCATGCTGGCCGAGGCGGTGCCCTACCTGCCGGTGGGCGTGCACCTGGCCCTGGTCGACCCGTTCAAGGCCGCCGCCGCCCGCGGCGTAGCGGTGCGCTGCGCGGACGGCTCGGTCTTCGTCTCCCCGGACAACGGCGTGGCCTCCCGCGGCTGGGAGGTCGTCGGCGGCGTCGAGGAGGCGTACGAGATCAGCAACCGAGAGCTGTGGAGGCCGAACCCGGCCCGCAGCTTCCGCGGCCGGGACATCTTCGCGCCGGTGGCGGCGCACCTGGCCCGCGGCGTCCCGCTGGCCGAGGTCGGCCCGACGGTGCCGGTCGGGTCGCTGGCGCAGGCGGAGGCCCCGGTCCCGTCCGTGCACGGTGACCACGTGCACGGCGCGGTCCGGATGATCGACCACTTCGGCAACCTCGCGCTGAACGTCCGCCGGTCCGACCTGGAGGCGGCCGGCATCCAGCTCGGCGACGTGCTCGAGCTGCGCTGCGGCGGCCGGGCCCTGGAGGTGCCGTTCACGCTGGCCTTCGGGGAGGTGCCGCCGGGGCGGACGGTGGTCTGCGAGGACTCGTTCCGGGCGATCACGGTGGCGGTCAACGGCGGCCGCGCCGACCGGGTGCTGCGCGCCGGCTCGGGCGACCCGGTGGTGCTCGGCCGGGTGCACCGGCTGCTCGGCAGCGCCGCGGCGAAGGTCTCGGTGGTGGACGGCCGGCCCAGCTAACCTGGGCCGGTCAGTCGGCCCGGTTTAGGTCCGCTGAGTACCATCCTTCCGGGGAGCTGCCGCGGGAGGGGATGCCGGGTCGTGCCACCTGCCGTGGTCCTGGTGACCGGGGTCAGCCGCCAGCTCGGCGGCCGGCTCGCCGGTCTGCTCGCCGCCGACCCCGCCATCGAGCGGGTGGTCGGCGTCGACACCGTTCCGCCGCCGCGGGAGATCGCGGCCACGCTGGGGCGCACCGAGTTCGTCCGCGCCGACATCCGCAACCCGCTGATCGCGAAGGTGATCGGGAGCGCGGTAGTGGACACCGTCGTGCACCTCAGCATCACGGCGCTGCCGGGCGGTGCGGGCGGCCGGGCGTCGATGAAGGAGATGAACGTCATCGGCACCATGCAGCTGCTCGCCGCCTGCCAGAAGTCGGCGTCGGTGCGGCGGCTGGTGGTGAAGTCCACCACGGCGGTGTACGGCTCGTCCTCCCGCGACCCGGCGCTGTTCACCGAGGGGACCGAGCCGAAGGCGTTGCCCCGGTCCGGGTATGCGAAGGACGCGGTCGAGGTGGAGGGCTACGTCCGCGGCTTCTCCCGGCGCCGGCCGGACGTCGCGGTGAGCATCCTGCGGTTCACCAACTTCATCGGCCCGCGGGTCGACAGCCCGCTGGTGCGCTACCTGCGGCTGCCGGTGGTGCCGACGGTGCTCGGCTTCGACCCGCGGGTGCAGCTGCTGCACGCCGACGACGCGCTGGAGGTGCTCCGGATGGCGACCCTGGCCCCGCTGCCGGCGCGGTCCGGCACGCTGAACGTCGGCGGCGACGGCGTGCTGCTGCTGTCCCAGCTGATCCGCCGGGCCGGCCGGGTGCCGGTGCCGGTGCCAGCGCCGGCGGTGCAGCTGGTCGCCCGCGCGGTCCGGCGCAGCGGCCTGGTCGACTTCTCCCCCGAGCAGGTGCGGTTCCTCGAGTTCGGCCGGGTGGTGGACACCAGCCGGCTGCGGGAGGAGTTCGGGTACGTGCCCCGCTACAGCACGGCGGCGGCGTTCGATGACTTCCTGCGGGTGCGCTCGGTGCTGCCACTGGTGCAGCCGGCCGTGGTCGAGCGGGTGGAGCGCGGGCTGCTCGACGTGGTGCACCTGGCGGCGGCCACGGCCCGGCCGGGAGGCGGCCGTGGCTGACGCCAGGGTGATCCCGCTGCACGGCGACGGCGAGCCGGGCCGCCGTGGGGCGGCACGCTCGCCGAACGGGGCGGCCGCCCGCCGGGCGCGCCGGCCCGGGGCGGCCGGTGCCGGCGAGTGGACCGACGCTCCGGCCGCCACCGACGCCTCCGATCGCGCGGCTACCACCCGTGCCGGCCGGACCGGGCGGGGCGGGCGCGGGCGCGGGCGGGACGAGGATGCGGGCGCGCCGGCCGGTCGGCCGGAGACCGAGTGGGAGCGGCGGATCGCCGGCGGGCTGGCCTTCCTGCGCCGCCGGATCACCGGCGACTACGAGGTGGACGACTTCGGCTTCGACCGGGACCTGACCGAGCACGTGCTGGCGCCGCCGTTCCGCCCGCTCTACCGGAACTGGTTCCGGGTGGAGGCGTCCGGCCTGCAGAACGTCCCGTCCACCGGCGGGGCTCTGGTGGTGGCGAACCACTCCGGCACGGTGCCGGTGGACGCGATCATGACCGCGCTGGCCCTGCTCGACCACCATCCGGAGCACCGGCCGCTGCGGATGCTCGGTGCCGACCTGGTCTTCCGGACGCCGGGGCTGGGCCCGCTGGCCCGCAAGTCGGGCCAGACGTTGGCCTGCAACCCGGACGCGGAGCGGCTGCTCGGTGCCGGCCAGCTGGTGGGGGTGTGGCCGGAGGGCTTCAAGGGCATCGGCAAGCCCTTCGCCGACCGCTACAAGCTGCAGCGGTTCGGCCGCGGCGGCTTCGTCTCGGCGGCGCTGCGTACCCGAGTGCCGATCGTACCGTGCTCGATCGTCGGGGCGGAGGAGATCTACCCCATGCTCGGCAACGCGAGGACGCTGGCCAGGCTGCTCGGCGTCCCGTACGTGCCGATCACACCGACCTTCCCGCTGCTCGGCCCGCTCGGGCTGGTGCCGCTGCCGTCGAAGTGGCTCATCGAGTTCGGCGAGCCGATCGACACCGCGGCGCTGCCGGAGGACGCGCCGGACGACCCGATGCTCGTCTTCAACCTCACCGACCAGGTGCGGGAGACGATCCAGCAGACGCTCTACCGGCTGCTCCTGCAACGTCAGTCGGTCTTCCGCTAGGCGTGCCCTCCGGCCAGCCGTCCGCCGGCTCGGGCAGCCCGAGCACGCCGGTGAGCACCCGGACCAGGCCGAGGAACATCGGCTCCCGCACCTCCGGGCCGTGCCAGGCCAGGTTGCCGTTGGCCTCCAGCGTGACGAAGCCGTGCAGCGAGGCCCAGCAGTGCACCATGGCCAGCTCGGTGGGCGGGTCCGCGCCGTGCAGCCGGCCGTCGCAGAAGGCGCGCACCAGCACCGGCGGCAGCTCGGTCAGCGGCGGTGGCCGGCGGGTGCCGGCGGCGTCCGCCTCCCGGGCCAGGCTGCGCAGGCCCTCCATGGCGCGCAGCGCCGCGGCCTTGTCCGGCCCATCCGGCGCATCCGGGGTGTGCACTTGGTGGCCCTTGCTGAAGCCGCTCAACGCCGGCCCGAAGATCAGCGTGAAGCCCTCCCGGTCGGCCAGCGCCCAGGCGCGGTAGGCCTGTGCTATGGCGAGGAACCGGCCGCCGGTGTCCCCCGGCGGTACCGAGTCCCGGGCCGCCTCCACCCGGTCGGCGAGGTCGGTCAGCGCATCCACGATCAGCGCGGTGAGCAGGCCGTCCCGGCCGTCGAAGTAGCGGTAGAGCCCGGGCGCGGACATCCGCATGTCCCGGGCGACGTCGGACAGCCGCACGTCGATGGTGCCCTCCGCCCGCATCCGGGCCAGCGCGGTCTGCTTGATCTCCCGGATAGTCGCCTCGCGGGTCGCCTCCCGACGGGTCTGCATCGACCTCCACCTCCAGCTGGCTCCTACCCGTTCTCAACGTCTCATCAGCAAACTCAGCGTCTCATCAGCAAAGCCTCTTGACAATGTTACGAGTCTTGCTATTCGCTATGGTCTATCACAACGCGAAGAGTCGTAACAGGAGGTAGGGATGTTCCCGGACCCGGACATCGAGCCCCGCGTCGGCGCGCTGGGGCGGCTGGCCGGTGCGGCGCACCGGCACCGCGTCGTGGTCGTCGTCCTCTGGCTCGCCGCGGTGGTGGCCGCCGTCGGCCTGTCAGCCACGGTCAGCGGCGACTTCAAGGCTGACTACACCGCCCGCGGCTCGGACTCGCGGGCCGCCCAGGACCTGCTCGCCGAGCGCTTCCCGGCGCTGTCCGGCGAGCAGGTCGAGGTGGTGGTCCGGTCCGCCGCCGGGCCGGTCACCGCGCCGGCCGTGCGCACCGACGTGGAGCGGCTGCTCGCCGGGATCGCCGCCGTGCCGCACGTGCGCGGCGTGCAGAGCCCGTACGGGGCGCCCGGGTCGGTCTCCGCGGACGGCACGACCGCCAGGGCGACCGTGCAGCTGGACGCGGCCAACCCGGACCAGATGCCGGTCGCGGACACCCAGCGGATCATCGCGCTGGTCCAGGACGCGCAGCGACCCGGTCTCGAGGTCGCCGCCGGTGGCCAGGTGGTGCAGGTCGCCCAGCAGGGCGACATCGGCTCGGAGGGGATCGGGCTGGCCGCCGCCGCGGTGATCCTGCTGCTCGTCTTCGGCTCCGTGGTCGCCGCCGGGCTGCCGATCCTGGTCGCCGTGGTCGGTCTCGGCATCAGCGCCTCGCTGGTCGGGGTGGTCGCCGCGGTGGTGGATGTGCCGGACTGGTCGACCTCGCTGGCCGCGATGATGGGCATCGGCGTCGGGGTGGACTACGTGCTGCTGCTGGTCACCCGCTACCGGGAGTACCTGGCCCGCGGCCTCGCCCCGCGCGCCGCGACGATGGCGACCGCGGACACCGCCGGCCGGGCGGTGCTGGTGGCCGGCGGCACGGTGGTGATCAGCCTGCTCGGGCTCTTCGCGATGGGGCTGACCGCGATGCGCGGCGCCGCGCTGGTCACCATCCTGGCCGTCGGCGTGGTCATGCTCGCCGCGGTCACCCTGCTGCCCGCGCTGCTCGGCTTCGTCGGCCGGCGGATCGACCGGCTGCGCATCCCCGGCCTGCGGCCGACCCCTCCGGACGGCAGCTCCGGGCTCGGCGCCCGCTGGAGCCGGGTGGTGCAGCGCCGGCCGTGGACCGCGCTGGTCGCCGGAGCGGTGGTGCTCGGGGTGCTGGCGCTGCCCTTCCTCGGCATCCGGTACGGCTTCCCGGACGCCGGCAACGACCGGGCCGCCACGACCACCCGGCAGGCGTACGACCTGCTCAGCGACGGGTTCGGCCCGGGCGCGAACGGCCCGCTGCTGCTGGTCGCCGACGGCGGCGCGGCCGAGCTCGGGGCGCTGCGGGACGGGATCGCCCGGACGCCCGGCGTCGCCGCGGTGATGCCGCCGCAGGCCAACCAGGCCGGCGACGCCGCGGTGATGACCGTGCTGCCGACGACCAGCCCGCAGTCCGAGGAGACCAAGCAGCTGGTCCGTACGCTGCGTCACGAGGTGGCGGGCACCGGCGTGCATGTCGGCGGCGTGACCGCGGCCGGCATCGACTCCACCGACGACACCGCGTCCCGGCTGCCGCTGCTCGTCGGCGGCGTGGTGGGGCTGTCCTTCCTGCTGCTGCTCACCGTCTTCCGCAGCATCACGGTGGCGGTCAAGGCCGCGCTGCTCAACCTGCTGTCCCTCGCCGCCGCGTACGGGGTGGTGGCGCTGGTGCTGCAGGGCGGCTGGGCCGGACGGCTGATCGGCATCGACACCGAGACGCCGCTGCCGGCCTTCATCCCGGTGCTCATGTTCGCCGTCCTGTTCGGCCTGTCCATGGACTACGAGGTCTTCCTGCTCACCCGGATCCGGGAGCAGTGGCTGCGGACCGGTGACAACTCGCAGAGCGTCGCCGGCGGGCTGGCCGCCACCGCCCGGGTGGTGACCGCCGCGGCGGCGATCATGGTCGCGGTCTTCGCCGCCTTCGTGCCCAGCCCGCAGGTCTTCCTCAAGGTGATCGGCGTCGGGATGGCGGCGGCGATCCTGATCGACGCGACGATCGTCCGGATGGTGCTGGTGCCGTCGGCGATGCAGCTGCTCGGCCGGGCGAACTGGTGGCTCCCGGGCTGGCTGGACCGGGTCCTGCCGCGGGTCCGGGTCGAGGGTGCGGCCGACCACGGAGCGCCGGAGCCGCCGGAGCCGCCGGGGCCGCGCCGGCAGCCGGTGCTGGAGCCGGTGGGCTGACGGTCCCCGGGGGCGGGTGTCCACATCGGACACCCGCCCTCGGCGCGCGTCGACGGGTGCGGGGCCCAGGTCAGCCGTGCCGGCGGCGGCGCAGCGCCAGCGCGGTGACCACCCCCCCGCCGACCGCGCCGAGCGCGACCGCGGTCGGCACCCCCACCTTCGCCGCCTTCCGGCCGGTGCGGAAGTCCCGTACCTCCCAGCCGCGGGACCGGGCCTCCATCCGCAGCGCCGAGTCCGGGTTGACCGCGACCGCGGTGCCGACCGTGGTGAGCATCGGCAGGTCGTTGATCGAGTCGCTGTACGCGGTGCAGCGCTGCAGGTCCAGCCCCTCCCGGTCGGCCAGCGCGACCACCGCGGCGGCCTTGGCCGGGCCGTGCAGCGGCTCGCCTACCAGGCGGCCGGTGTAGGCCCCGTCGACGATCTCGGAGACGGTGCCGAGCGCGCCGGTGACGCCGAGCCGGCGGGCGATGATCGAGGCCAGCTCCACCGGGGTCGCGGTGACCAGCCAGACCCGCTGGCCGGCGGCGAGGTGCAGCTGGGCCAGCGCCCGGGTGCCGGACCAGATCCGTTCGGCCATCAGCTCGTCGTAGATCTCCTCGCCGAGGCCGACGATGTCGTCCACCCGCTTGCCGGCGACGAAGGCGAGCGCGGCCTCCCGGGCGGAGCTCATCCCTTCCGTGCTCTCCCGGCCGCCCACCCGGAACTTGACCTGCTGCCAGGCGAAGTCAGCCAGGTCCCGGGTGGTGAAGAACTTGCGCGCGGCCAGCCCGCGGGCGAAGTGGTACATCGACGCGCCGGCGATGACGGTGTTGTCCACGTCGAAGAACGCACCCGCGGTCGGGTCGGGCGGCACCGTCAGCGCCGCCTCGACCTCGGCCACCGCGGCCGAGGCGGTGCCCGCGAGGGCCGCCCGGGCCTCGCGGGAGTCGCGGGACTCGCGGGAGCGGAGCTTCAGGCGGGCCACGGCGTGCTGCCCCTCCTCGTCGGTCCGGCACCGGTCCCGGCCGAGACTAGACCGTCGACCGCCGAGGCCCAGCACGGCGAAGAGGCCGCCGACCGGGTCCGGGCCCGCAGTCGCCCGGCGCTCGATGCGATCGCCGGCTGGGATGTGCCAGACTCGGCCGCCATGCAGGAGCGTGCCGGCGCAGACGTGCACACCGTCGCCGACCTCGTCCACCGGGCCGCCGGAGTCGACCCCGACCACCTGGCACTGGTGCACGACGGGTCGCGGCTGACCTGGGCGGAGCTGGACGACCGGGTGGACCGGGCCGCGGCGGCGCTGCCCGGGCTCGGCCTGCAGCCGGGCGACCGGGTGGTGCTGCAGCTGGGCAACACGCCGGACTTCCCGACCGTCTACTGCGGCGCGCTGCGGGCCGGGCTGGTCGCGGTGCCGGCCAACACCGGCTACACCGGGCCGGAGCTGGCCCACCTGCTGGCCGACTCCGGCGCCCGGGCGCTGGTCACCTCGTCGGTGCAGGTCATCTCGGCGGCGGACCGGCTGCGCGCCGACGCGCCGGCGCTCGAGCACGTGCTCGTCGCGGCGCCGTCCGGGCCGGAGGGAACGCTGCCGCTGCCGGGCCTGCTGGCCGACGCCACCCCCGACCCGGCCGGCCGGCACCAGCCGGAGTCACCCGAGGACCTGGCCGTGCTGCTCTACACCAGCGGCACCAGCGGCCGGCCGCGCGGCGCGATGCTGAGCCACCGCGCGCTGCTGGCGAACCTCGGCCAGTGCGGCGAGATCCGCCCCGCGGTGGTCACCGGGACGGATGTGGTGCTGCTGGCCATCCCGCTCTTCCACGCGTACGGGCTCAACCCGGGCTTCGGGATGGTCGCCTGGGCCGGCGCCACCGGGGTGCTGGTGGACAGCTTCGACCCGGCCGAGTCGCTGCAGGCGATGGCCCGGCACCGGGTGACGAACGTGCCGGCGGTGCCGGCGATGTACGGGCAGTGGGCGGACCAGCCGGGGCTCGCCGAGGGCTTCGCCGGTGTCCGGCTCGCGCTGTCCGGCGCCGCGCCGCTGCCGGCGCCGCTGCTGGCGCGCTTCGCCGCCGCGGGGGTGACCGTCTACGAGGGGTACGGGCTGACCGAGACGGCGCCGGTGCTCACCTCCACGCTGATCGGTGGCGAGCCGAAGCCGGGCTCGGTGGGGCGGCCGCTGCCGGCCGTGCAGCTGCGGCTGGTCGACGGCGCGGCCGAGGACGAGGAGCCGGACGACGACCCGGACTCCGACGGCGACCCGGGCGAGATCGTGGTCCGCGGCCCGAACCTCTTCTCCGGCTACTGGCCGGACGGCGCGGACGGGCCGGACCCGGACGGCTGGTGGGCGACCGGCGACGTCGCGTACGCCGACGACGACGGCGACCTGCACCTGGTCGACCGGCGCAAGGACCTGATCCTGGTCAGCGGCTTCAACGTCTACCCGGCCGAGGTGGAAGCCGTGCTCGCCGGCCACCCGGACGTCGCGGAGGTCGCCGTGCTCGGCGAGCCGGACCCGGCGCGGGGGGACGAGACGGTTCTCGCGTACGTGGTGCCCCGGCCGGGCGCCGAGCTCACCCAGGCCGGACTGGTGGAGTGGGCGGCCGGCTCGCTCGCCCGGTTCAAGCTGCCGGCGGCGGTCGTCTTCGTCAACGAGCTTCCCCACTCGGCGAGCGGGAAGGTGAGCAAGGCGCGGCTGCGCGAGGCGCGGCCCGCTCCCTAGTCGGCGCCCCGGCCGGGGTCGTCGTCGGAGTCCTCGCCGGCCGCCGGCTGCGCGGGCAGGTCGTCCGGGTCGGCGGCGGCCGCGAAGCCGGTGTCGTTGCCGTACTCGGGCTCTCCGGCCGCCTCGCTGCCGGGGTCCGGGCGCGGGTCGGTCACGAGCTGTCCTCGTCGGGCTGGTCGTCGTCGCCGGGGCGGTAGGTGCGCGCCTGCTCCGGGTCGTCGGGCATGCCGCCGGCGTACTTCGGCGGGGGCTCGTCCTCCGGCCGGTCCTCCGGCCGGAGCGCCTCCGCGGTGTCGTCGTTGATCGTGCCGGCCAGGAAGCCGAGGTTGTTCGGCTGGGCGGCGGTCATCGCTGCTCCCTCCGTCGTGATGCTCCGGGCCTACCCGCGCTACCCGGCCGCTACCCGGCATCCGGCCCGTACACTCCGGCCGTGCGTCCCGCCCAGCGCAAGGTCGAGCTGCTCACCCGCGCCGGCTGCCATCTCTGCGACGACGCCCGCCGGCTGGTCGAGCGGGTCGCCGCCGAGGCCGGGGTGCGGTGGGGCGAGACCGACGTGGACGGTGACCCCGGGCTGCGCGCCGAGTACGGCGAGCTGGTGCCGGTCGTGCTGGTGGACGGCAGGGAGCTCGGCTACTGGCGGATCGAGGAGACCCGGCTCCGCCGCGCGCTCGCTTAGAGCTGTACTGCCCGGGCACGCGGGCCCGCCTCCCGGCCGGCGTGCGGATCGCGCCCGCGGGCCGTACCCTGCCTGCTCTGGCCGCCGGGACGCGTGCCGGCTCGGAGACGGTGAGTCGCCGGGAGATCGCGATTTTGTGAAGGTATTCACAAGTCGTTACGGTGTCTCTGTACGTCAGCCGATACCACAGCGCGCCGGCGGGCCGTCCATCGGGTCCGGCGCGCCGGAATCAGGAGCCCCTGGGTGACCGACCAGCACGAGGCGAAACCGGCCGATCCCGGCTCCGGTGCCGTCGAGGGGCCCCGGGTCGGCCGGGCGCGCGCGGCGGCCGGGGCGCTCAGCCGGGCGGTCCGCTCCACGCTCCCGGGCCGGTCGGAGTCGCGGGCCGAGCAGCCGCCGCGCCCGGTGCGGGCCGAGCGCAGCGTGCCGGAGGCGACCGTCGCCCGACTCGCGGTCTACCTGCGGGTGCTGTCCGGGCTGGCCGAGCAGGGCGTGGTGACGGTGTCGTCGGAGGAGCTCGCGGCGGTTGCCGGGGTCAACTCGGCGAACCTCCGCAAGGACCTGTCCCATCTGGGGTCGTACGGGACGCGCGGGGTCGGCTACGAGGTCGCGGTGCTGGTGGAGCGGATCGAGGGCACTCTCGGGCTGACCCGGCACCGGGCCGTCGCGCTGATCGGGATCGGCAACCTCGGGCACGCGCTCGCCGGCTACGGCGGCTTCGCCACCCGGGGGTTCCACATCGCCGCGCTGCTGGACGCCGACCCGGGCCGGGTCGGCGAGCGGATCGCCGGGCTGACCGTCCGGCACATCGACGACCTGCCGGAGGTGGTCCGCGAGCACGACGTGGCGATCGGCATCATCGCCACGCCGGCCGGGGCGGCCCAGGACGTCTGCGACCAGCTGGTGGCCTGCGGCGTGACCAGCATCCTCAACTTCGCGCCGACCGTGCTGGTGGTGCCGGACGGCGTGGACGTCCGCAAGGTCGACCTGGCGATCGAGCTGCAGATCCTGTCCTTCCACGAGCAGCGCAAGCTGCGCCCGGTGGTCGGCCACGGCGGGGTGGCCGCGCTGGCGGGTCCCACCTTGGAGGGCGTCGGATGAGCGGGCGCGAGGGCTCGCAGCGCCGGCGGGTGGCGACGAGGGCCGGCTGGCCCGCGCCCGGCTCCCGGTCCGGGGAGCGGACATGAGCCTGCTGGTGGTCGGGCTGTCCCACCGGACCGCCCCGGTCTCGCTGCTGGAGCGTGCCAGCGTCGGCGCGGCCGAGCTGCCCGCGGTGCTGGACGAGCTGCTCCGCGGCGACCACGTCGCCGAGGTGCTGGTGCTGTCCACCTGCAACCGGGTGGAGGTGTACGCAGAGGTCGACCGGTTCCACGGCGGCCTGCAGGACACCTCGACGGTGCTGGCCCGCCGCTGCGGGCTGGACGTGCCGTCCCTCGGCGAGCACCTCTACGTGCACTACGAGGACGCCGCGGTGCTGCACCTCTTCTCGGTCGCCGCCGGGCTCGACTCCATGGTGGTCGGCGAGTCGCAGATCCTCGGCCAGCTCCGCTCGGCGTACTCGACCGCGGCAGAGCTGGACGCGGTGAACCGAGGCCTGCACGAGCTGTGCCAGCAGGCGCTGCGGGTGGGCAAGCGGGTGCAGGCGGAGACCGGGATCGACCGGACCGGCGCCTCGCTGGTGTCCGTCGCGCTGCAGGAAGCTGCCCGGCTGCTGGGCCCCGGCGCCCCGGGCCCGCTGGCCGGCCGGCGGGCGCTGGTGATCGGCGCCGGGTCGATGGGTGCGCTGTCCGCCAGCACGCTGCTGCGTACCGGGGTGGCCGAGCTGACCGTGGCCAATCGGACGCCGGAGCGGGCGTACCGGCTGGCCGAGCAGCTCCGCAGCGGCGAAGGGCGGCCGCCGGTCCGGGCCGCGACGCTGGACGACCTCGGCACCGAGCTGGTCCGCGCGGACGTGGTGGTCGGCTGCACCGGCTCGGTGGGCACGGTGGTGCCGGCCGAGCTGGTCGAGGCGGCATTGCCCGGCCGGGCCGGCCGCCCCCTGGTGCTGCTCGACCTCGCGCTGCCCCGGGACGTCGACGGCGCGGCGTCCGCGCTGCCGGGCGTGCACTACCTCGACCTGGCGGCACTGCAGGAGCCGGCCGCCCGGACCGGCGCGCACGATGGCGTGCAGCGGGCCCGCCGGCTGGTCGCCGCCGAGGTGGCCAGCCAGCTCGGCGCCCGGCGGGCGACGGCGGTCTCGCCCACCGTCGCGGCGCTGCGGGCCCGCGCGGCCGAGGTGGTGGAGACGGAGCTGACCCGGCTGGACGCGCGGCTGCCCGGCCTGGACGAGGTGACGCGCGCTGAGGTGGCGCGCAGCGTGCACCGGGTGGTGCAGACGCTCCTGCATGCCCCCACCGTCCGGGTCAAGCAGCTGGCCGAGCGGCCCGGCGGGGACGCGTACGCCGACGCGCTCCGGGAACTGTTCGATCTCGACCCGGCCGCGACCGCGGCCGTCGTCTCGGTCTCGCTGCCCGCCGAGGGAGGCCCGGCATGAGCGAGCGCCGGCAGGCCGAGCGGGGAGCGCCGACGGCCGGCCCGCGTGCAGGCGCGGGAGTGGTCGCAGCACCGGCCGGCCGGTCGGAGGAGCGGGACCGGCCCGCGCTGCGGGTCGGCACCCGCGGCAGCGCGCTGGCCCGCAGCCAGACCTCGACGGTCACCGCAGCCGTCGTCGGCGAGCTCGGCCGCAAGGTGGAGACCGTCGAGATCGTCACCCACGGGGACCGGTCCACCGCCGCGCTCACCCAGATCGGCGGCACCGGCGTCTTCGTCTCGGCGCTGCGGGACGCGCTGCTGGCCGGCCAGATCGACCTCGCGGTGCACTCGTACAAGGACCTGCCGACCGCACCGGCGGCCGGGTTGGTGGTCGCCGCGGTGCCGGTGCGCGAGGACCCGCGGGACGTGCTGGTCGCCCGGGACGGGCTGACGCTCGGCGAGCTGCCGGCCGGCGCCCGGATCGGTACCGGCTCCCCGCGGCGGGCCGCTCAGCTGCGCGCGCTCGGCCTGGGCGTCGAGGTGGTGCCGATCCGCGGCAACGTGGACACCCGGCTGGGCAAGGTGGCCTCCGGGGAGCTGGACGCCGTGGTGCTGGCCCGGGCCGGGCTGGTCCGGCTGGACCGGCTGGCCGCCGTCACCGAGCTGCTGGACCCGCTGCAGATGCTGCCCGCGCCGGCCCAGGGCGCGCTCGCGGTCGAGTGCCGGGCGGCCGACGCCGAGCTGGTGGCGCAGCTCGCCGCGCTCGAGCACGCCGACTCCCGCGCCGCGGTGACCGCGGAGCGCAGCCTGCTCGCCGCGCTGGAGGCGGGCTGCACCGCGCCGGTCGGCGCGCTGGCCGAGGTCGCCGAGGGTGACGACGGACCCGAGATCTTCCTCCGCGGTTCGGTGACCGCGGCCGACGGCGCCGACGCCGTCCGGCTGTCCGCCACCGGGCCGGTTTCCGAAGCCGCCGCGGTCGGACGGCGGCTCGCCGCCGAGCTGATCGCCGCCGGTGCTGACTCACTAGTGGGGAGCGGGCCATGAGCCGCAAGACCACCGGACGCATCACCTTCGTCGGGGCCGGACCCGGCGACCCGGGCCTGCTCACGGTCCGGGCCGCCGAGGTGCTGCGCTCCGCGTCGCTGGTGCTCGTCGACCCGGACGTGCCGCCGGCGGTCTGCGAGCTGGCCGGGTCCGGCGCGCCGGGCACGCCGGGCACGCCGGCGTCGCCGGCCTCGCCGGTCGAGCTGCGGCCGGCGATCGGCGACCCCGCCACGGTGGCCGGGACGCTGGTCGCGGCGGCCCGGTCCGGGTCCGCGGTGGTCCGGCTGGTGGCCGGCGACCCGCTGTCCGCGGACGCGGTGGTGGCCGAGGCGGTCTGCGTCGCGACCGCCGGGGTTCCCTTCGACGTGGTGCCGGGGGTGCCGGCGGCGACCGCCGTCCCCGCGTACGCCGGGGTGCCGGT
>JBJMII010000013.1:0-7420 GCA_045806925.1 Mycobacteriales bacterium | reverse complement strand
CGCCGCGCTGGTCGCCGCCGTGGTCGCCGTCCTGGTCGCCGCCGTCCTGGTCGCGGCGACCGGCTGGGGCCGGCCCGGAGTCGTGGTCGCGGTCGCCGCGCTGCAGGCACTGCTGGTGCCGGCGTGGGTGGTCGGTGCCGCGCTGCCCGGCCGGATCGGCGGCACCCTGCTCGGGCTCGGTGCCGCGGCGGCCGCGGACGCCGCGCTGCTGGTCCGGGACCGGGTCTCGGTCATGGTGCTGCTCGGCGTGCTCGGCCTCGCGCTGCCGGCGATGCTGCTGCACCAGCTGGCCCGCGGCGTGGTCCGGGTCCGGGTGACCGAGTCGCTGGCCGGGATCGCGGTGCTGCTCGTCGCCGTGGTCGCGCTGTCCGCGCTGATCGCGCTGGCCCGGGCGGTGGACGGGTCGCGGCTGGTGGCCGCGCTGGTGGTCGGCGCCGGCGCCGGGCTGGCGGTGGCTCGGCTGGTCGACGCGGTGGCGCCGGCGCCGCGGCTCGCCGAGGACGTCGGCCACGGCCTGCTCGGGGTGTTCGCCGCGGGAGTGGCCGGCGCCGCGGGCGGGGCGCTCGTCGCCGGCGAGGCTCACCAGCTCTCCGGCCCCGGCGGGGCGCTGCTCGGCGCGGTGGTCGCGGTGCTGGCCGCGCTGGTCGCGGTCGGCGTCGGCTACGTCACCGCCACCGGGCCGGCGCCGCGGCGCGGCCGGCGGGTCGCGCTGGCGTACCTCGGGGTGGTGCTGCCGCTCGCGCTCGCCGCCCCCGCCGGCTACCTGGTGTCCCTCGCTGTGGCAGGGTGACCCACTCGTGAGCGCGAGGGCTAGCAGCGCGAACGAGGCAGCGACGTCGGCCGACCGGCCGGCGCTCGCGCCTGCCGGTCTGTCGACGGAGAGGACACCGTGCGCCGCCTCCTGATCGCCGTCGTCGTGCTGGCCGCCCTGCTGGTGCTCGCCGACCGGGTCGGGGTGGTGCTGGCCGAGCGCGCGCTGGCCGACCAGGTCCGCACCGAGATGGACCTGCAGCAGACGCCGACGGTGAGCATCCGGGGCATCCCGTTCCTCACCCAGGCGCTGCGCGGCCGCTACCAGGAGGTGCGGGTCGAGCTGCCCGACGTCGACTCCGGGCAGCTGCAGAACGTCGGCGTGCACGCCCGGCTGCTCGGCGTGCATGCCCCGCTCGGCAAGGTGCTGCGCCGCCAGCTCGACGAGGTGCCGGTGGACCGGATCACCGCCGAGCTGACCATCGGCTACGCCGAGCTGGCCCGGGCGAGCGGCGTCTCCGGGCTGCGGATCACCCGGGCCGGCGACGCGCTCCGGCTGTCGGGCTCGGTGCAGGTGCTCGGCCGGCAGCTGGACGCGAGCGCGGTCGGCCGGGTCCAGGTGGTCGGCGACGACATCGTGATCACCGCCGAACGGGCCGAGATCGGCGGCGTCGAGGTGCCGCAGGCCGTGCTGGACGTCGCCGCCCGGCTGCTGTCCTTCCGGGTCACGCCGCGCGGGCTGCCGCTGTCGCTGCGGATCACCGGCGTCCGCATCGGGGACACCTCACTCGAGGTGACCGCCGTGTCCGACGACGCGGTGCTGCGCCCGGACGAGCTGCCCACCGGCCGCTGACCGCTGCCGTCGAGCCGCTGGCAGTGCTGCAGTCGACTGAAAGTCGACTGATACGCTCGGAAACATGGGCATGCTGCTCACCCAACGCCGCGCGGTCGACCTGTGCCGCGTGGGCAGCTGCCAGTGTCCCTCGCGCTGAGTCCCCGCGCCCGCGACACCCAGCTCACCCAGCTCCCCGCCGCGCTGGAGCGCGTCCGGGCGGTCAGCTCCAGTCCACCGTGATCCACGATCCGATCCAAAAGGGAGGTCCCCGGCATGAGCCGTGCGGACGTGCTCGTCAACGCCGAGTGGGCACAACAGCACCTCGGCCAGCCCGGCGTCGTCTTCGTCGAGGTCGACGAGGACACCAGCGCCTACGACAAGGGCCACATCGCCGGCGCCGTCAAGCTCGACTGGAAGACCGAGCTGCAGGACCCGGTGCGCCGCGACTTCATCGGCAAGGAGCAGTTCGAGGAGCTGCTGTCGGCGAAGGGCATCGGCAACGACGACACCGTCGTGCTCTACGGCGGCAACAACAACTGGTTCGCCGCGTACGCGTACTGGTACTTCAAGCTCTACGGCCACCGGGACGTCAAGCTGCTCGACGGCGGCCGGAAGAAGTGGGAGCTGGACTCCCGCGAGCTCACCGAGGAGGTCACGCAGCGGCCCCCGACCCGGTACACCGCGGGCGAGCAGGACGCCTCCATCCGCGCCTTCCGGGACGAGGTGCTCGGCGCCATCGGCCAGCAGAACCTGGTGGACGTGCGGTCGCCGGACGAGTTCGCCGGGCGGCTGTTCGCCCCGGCGCACCTGCCGCAGGAGGCCTCGCAGCGCGCCGGCCACATCCCGACCGCGGTCAACGTGCCGTGGTCGAAGGCGGCCAACGAGGACGGCACCTTCCGCACCGACGACGAGCTGCGCGAGCTCTACACCGAGGCCGGCGTCGACCCGGCGAAGAACACGATCGCCTACTGCCGGATCGGGGAGCGCTCGAGCCACACCTGGTTCGTGCTGCACGAGCTGCTGGACCAGCCGAACGTGAAGAACTACGACGGCTCCTGGACCGAGTACGGCTCGCTGGTCGGCGTGCCGATCGAGAAGGGCTGACGGCCATGTGCGGTGCAGCCTCCCAGGAGGAGACGCTCGACCAGACGCTGCCGGCGAACGTGGACCCGGCCACCGCGAGCATCATCCAGGGCCGGGTGGTCCGGGACGGCGAGCCGGTGGCGGCCGCCTACGTGCGGCTGCTGGACCGGACCGGGGAGTTCACCGCCGAGGTGGTCTCCAGCGCGACCGGGGCGTTCCGGTTCTTCGCCTCGCCCGGCCGGTGGACGGTCCGGGCGCTGGCACCGGGCGCCACCGGGTCGCAGGACCTCGACGCCGGGGTCGGCTTCACCGAGACCCGGGTCGAGATCAGCTAGCCGTCGGGGCGCCTGCCCGCTCCACCCAGGGCGGGCCGGCGCCGCGCCGGCCCGGCCCAGGCCCGGATGACCGTCCAGAGGTGCCGGCGCCGCCCCGGGGTGGGACCACCCGGTCCCGGTGCCGCCGATGACACACTGATCACCGGCGGGACGAGACCGTCCGGGACACGGCCCGGACCGGCGCGGGGAGGCGACGCGGGTTGGCGGACAACAAGGCCGGGCCGGTGACCTCCACCCTGCGCTCCGCCGGCCTCCTGCTCGTCGGCGCGATCGCCGCCGCCGCACTCACCCAGTGGGTCGCGCCGGACCGGCGGGTCGCCGGCGGGGACGGGTTCTACGGGATGGTGGTCGGCCCGCAGGTCGACGTGGACCGGGCCATCCCGAAGCTCGCCGCGCTCGGCGTCAACACGGTCCGGCTGCGGATGGACGTCAAGGACTGGGGCCGGCCGTCCGCCAACACCGGCTCCCCCGGGTACGACGGGGCGCTCCAGCAGGCGCCGGCGCTGGACAAACAGGGCTTCCGGGTCGTGCTGCAGGTGAGCAGCGAGGGCGGCGCGATGCCGTCGTACCAGCAGGCCAAGGCGCTCTTCGAGTGGCTGTTGGCGCGGCCGGGCGCGTCCTCGGTGGACGTGGTCGAGGTGCTCGGCCCGGTCACCGAGCAGGCCGCCGACGCGGACGCCTTCAGCACCAGGCTGACCCGCGAGCAACAAGCTCAACGGTATGTCGACGGGCCGCTCCGGGCGGCCTGGGAGGTCGTGCACCACACCGCCCGGAAGAAGGTGCTCGGCGGCGCCTTCAGCCCCTGGCAGCAGGCCGCCGACCGGCGCAGCGCCGGCGCCTGGACGCTCGCCGTGACCCAGGCGTACGTCCGGGCCGGCTACCTCGAGCGGGTCGACTACGCCGGCTTCCACCCGGACCAGCCGTCCGTGGCGGCTCAGGAGGCCTGGGTGCGGCGGGCGGTCGCGCTGCTCCACCCGAAGCCGGTCTGGATCTCCGAGTGGCAGCTGACCCGCAGCGCCTTCCCGGACGACCGGGCGTACATGGACGCGATGGGCGCCTCGGTGGCCGGGCTGCACGGCGCCGTCGGCACCGCCTGCTACTCCGGCTTCACCGAGGAGGAGGGCGTGGTGCCGGTGACCAGGGGTGGGTTCGGCGGCTACCGGGAGCTGAACCCGGCGTTCCGGGCGTACCGGGACTGGCCGAAGTCCTAGCTCGGGCAGGTGCCAGGGCCACGTCCTGCGGCGGGTCCTCGGCGCTCGGTGTCGTCGGGTCAGTAGACGAGCGCCTGGGCGCCGTCCGCCATCGCCTCCTCGACGAAGGTCGGCGCGCCGGCGATCCGGACGCCGGGCAGCACGTCGTCCGGGGCGATGTCCCGCCGGGCGGCGCACTGCGTGCACAGCGTGACCTGGCCGACGGCGAGCACCGCATCGCGCAGGTCGGCGAGCGGCGCCGCGTGCGGCAGCTCGAAGTCCTCCGCCCGGCCCGGCAGCGCGAACCAGGCCGACTCCCCGGTCAGCCACAGCGAGGTCGGCACGCCGGCGGCGACCGCGGTCGCCGCCACCGTGAACGCCTGGCTGCACCGCTCGGGTGCGTCCGCGCCGGCGGTGACCTTGACGACCAGCGACCGCGCCATCCGCACATCGTAGGGCGGTGCGCCGGGCCGCCCCGGCGCCGCCGACGGCGGAGCGGCACGCCTACCATCCCGGGATGGCCGCGCCGAGCTGGACCGACCTGCCGATCCCGGACGAGACCGCCGACCTGCGCTCCGGTCCGGAGCTGCACCCGGCACTGCTGCCGCTGCTGCCGCTGGTCGGCACCTGGCGGGGCACCGGGAAGGGCGGCTACCCGACGATCGAGGACTTCGACTACGGGCAGCAGATCGTCTTCGCGCACGACGGCCGCGCCGTGCTGCGGTACGAGTCGCGCAGCTGGATCCTGTCCCCGGACGGCGAGGTGCTGCGTCCGAGCGCGCGCGAGGTCGGCTGGTGGCGGCCGGGCGCCGGGGACGGCGAGCTGGAGGTGCTGCTCGCGCACCCGACCGGCATCGTCGAGGTGTACGTGGGGCGGGCCACCGGCCCGACCCGGTGGGAGCTGAGCACCGACGTGGTCGCCCGGACCGCGACGGCCAAGGAGGTCACCGCCAACCACCGGCTGTACGGGATCGTCGAGGGTGCCCTGATGTACGCGATGGACATGGCCGCGATGGGCCGGGCCCTGCTGCCCCACCTCTCCGCCCGCCTCGAGTCCGCCCGCCTCGAGCGGGTCGGCGGGTAGCCCACCCGGCCCCGGGGTCACCGGACTGTGCGCCGTGGGGCCGGGGCGCCGCCGTTCGGCCGTGGACGCGGGCGCTGCCGTTCGGCCGTGGACACGGGCCCTGCGGGCTCGCCGCGGGACGGGTGCTGCTGGTAGGAACGTGCCCGTGAACCGACCGGTCCGCCGCGCGGCGCTGGCGCTCGCGGCGGTCGTGCTCGCCGCCTGCGGGACCCACTCCCCGCAGCGCCCGGCGCCGGCTCCCGGCGGGGCCGCCGGGCTCACCGCCGTGCAGGTCGCGCAGGCCCTGCTCACCGTCACCGACCTCCCGCTTGGCTTCCAGGCCCAGGACGGCGCCCCGGACGCCACCGCGCTGGGTTGCGCCGGCGTCGACCAGGTCTACCTGCCGGCCGGGACGGCCGCCCGCGCCGCGGTCTCCTTCGGTCACTCGCTCAGCGCCGCTTTCGTCAACGAGACGATCAGCAGCCGGCCGGGTGGCGGGGCCGCGACCGCGCTGGCCGGCTTCGCCCGGGCCGGCCGGGACTGTGCCTTCTTCAGCGGCCCGGACGGCACCGCCTACCAGGTCACCGCGCTCGAGCTCCCGACGTACGGCGACGGCTCCGCCGCCGTCCGGGTGAGCTCGACCCTGCGGGAGGCGCGTCCGGTCGACCTGGTCGCGGTGCGGGTCGGCGACACCCTGCTCGCCGTCGCCACCGCCGGCGCGGGCGAGCAGGAGACGCGGCTGACCCGGACGGTGGTGGACCGGGCGCTGGCGAAGCTGGCCCGCTCGACCTGATCCGGGCATGAGGAAGCCCCCGAGCGCTGCGCTCCCCACGGGGAACGCACCGGCTGGACTGGCCGGCGGCTCGGGGGCCCGGTGACTGTCTGGGATTCGCCGCCGCCCGCAGGGGCGACTTGGTGGCGAGCCACACAGGTGTCCTCATCTGAGGGGCGGCTAGCTGACAGCCACCTCACGTGTCCGAGAACTATGCAACTCTGGACCACCTCCTTCCTCGTGTACGAGGAGACTACGTCGGCTCCGGAGGCCGTCGCAAAGGTTTTCGGCGCGGGCAAAGCGGACGACCCGGTCAGCCGCCGCAGGCCGCCCGCACCCGCTCCGCGGCGCGTTCGTCGACCGGCAGCGGCTTCCCGTCCAGGGCCGTGACCGCGGCGGCCAGCCGGATGCTGGAGACCAGCCACACCCCGTCCGCGGCGTGCAGGTCATCGACCGTGCCGCGGCGGATCTCGGTGCCGAAGCCGTGCCCGGCCGCCGCGGCGAAGAGCCGGCGCACCGTGACCCCGTCCAAGATGCCGAGCGGCGCCGCCGGCGGCGTGCAGAGCACGCCGGCGCGCAGCCAGACCACGGTCGCGGTCGGTGCCTCCAGCAGCTGTCCGTCCGCGGACACGAAGATCACGTCGTCGGCGGCGTTGGCGTGCGCGTACCGCTGGGCCGCCATGTTCACCGCGTACGAGACCGTCTTGGCGCCGCCGAGCAGCCAGGGCGCCTCGACGGTCGCGTCGGCGACCAGCCCCCGGCTCAGGGTCAGCACCCGGACGCCGTCCCGGCGCTGCCGCAGCTGCTCGGTGGAGACCGGGGCGAGCAGCGCGAACGCGGTCGGCCAGGCGCCCTCCTCCAGACCGCGGGTGACCACCAGCCGCAGCACCGCCTCGCCGGGCCGGTCCCAAGCCGCCACCAGGGCGCCGACCAGGTCCTGCCAGGCGCCGCGGTCGGTGACCGGCAGCTGCAGCGCCGCGGCCGAGCGGGCCAGCCGGTCCAGGTGCTCGGCGAGGTCGTCCAGCTCGCCGGTGGCGCGCAGCCGCACCGACTCGAAGCAGCCGTCCCCGCGCAGCACGCCGAGGTCGTCCGCGCGCAGCAGCGGGACGGCGGGGTCGACGACGCCGGCGCCGAGGACGCCGAGCAGCCGGTCCGGCCTCGGCTCGCGCTGCGGGCGCTCGTGCTCGCTCACAGGCGGGCACCCTAGCCGCTGGCGGATACTGGTGTGGTGACCACCGCCCCGCCGCTCGGCTCGCCGCTGTCCGACCTGCCCGGCACCGTGCCCGCCGAGGGCAGGGACGCGGGCGTCGCCCGGCACCGGGGCGACCCGGTGCGGGAGCAGCGGGCGCTGGCGAGCGGCGCGGGCTGGGTGGACCGCAGCACCCGCGGGGT
>JBJMII010000012.1:0-12650 GCA_045806925.1 Mycobacteriales bacterium | reverse complement strand
TCGCGGCGAACGCCAGCGCGAAGCCGGCCGGCCACCGCCACGCCCAGGTCACGGCGCCGGCCGCCAGCAGCGCGGTGCCCAGGACCAGCAGCGAGCCGACCTTGTTCGTGGTCCGGAACGCGCCGGCGAACGGCACCGCGTCGAACACGCGACCCAGCAGCCGCCCGAACGGCGCCGGCCGGCCCGGCGGGAACAGCCCGACCATTACCGGCACGGCGAGCAGCACCAGGCCGAGTCCGAGCCGGCGTGCGGTGCCGCGGGTGACCAGCAGGGCGAGGGCGGCCAGCACCGGCAGCGCGAAGCTGGCGACCAGGACCACCGGCGAGTCCAGGTACGCGGCGAACCCAGGCAGCCACTGGCCGCGCCCGCCCGAGCCGTACAGGGTCCACAGGCCGAGCCCGCGCAGCACCTCGGCGGCGGACGACGGCCCGGCCACCGCGGCCGGCGGCTCGGAGTTCTCCACCACGGTGCCGCCCGCACCGACCGCCAGCAGCGACGGCAGCACCCAGTACGCCGACACCGCCGCGACCAGCGCCGCGCAGCGGGCGACCGCGGCGAGCGCCGCCCGCCACGGCACCCGCATCACCAGCACCACGACCGGGACGGCGAGCAGCTGCAGCAGCGGCACCACCCCGGCGTTCGTGCCGCTCATCGCGGCGAACGCCAGCGCGAAGCCGGCCGGCCACCGCCACGCCCGCCAGCCCCGCTCGCCCGCCGACCGCAGCGCGTGCACCAGGCAGAGCAGCTGCCAGGGCAGCAGCGCCCACGGCAGCAGGATCGGCTGGGTGGCGCCGGCGACCACCAGGTACGGGTTCGCGACGAAGACCGTTCCGGCCACCAGCGGCCCGACCGGGGAGCGGTCGTCCGGGCGGACCGCCCGGTACAGCCGCGCGGCCCCCCAGCTGCCGGCGACGAGCAGGAGCAGCCGCAGCACCCGGACCGACAGCGCCGCCGGGACCCCGACCGCCTGGACCAGCCCGACGGCGACCGCGACCGGGGCCATCCCGACGTTGAAGCTCGGGAAGCCGAGCTGGGGGTCGGCCTGCCACGCCGACAGGTACGCGGCGGCGCTGCGCCACGGCGCGAAGTAGAGCTCCGGCTTGGTGTCCACCACGAACGAGCCGAGCGAGTTGAGCAGGACGACGGCGGCCAGCACGGTCCACAGCCCGAGCGCCACGGCGCGGGCCGGCGTCCACCAGCCGGGGCGGACAACCGCCCTGCCGCTCGCTGCCGTGTCCACCCCGCTCACCGGAGTACGACCTTACCGGTCGGTACGCGCGGCTAGGCTGCCCTGGTGAGCGCATCGGGCCGGACCTCGCTCGCCCGCGGCGGGGTGCTGCTCGGTGTCGCCGCGGCGCTGGCCAACGTGCTCGGCTACGCGCTGACCGTCCTGTTCACCCGGTCGTTCGGGCCGGCTGAGTACGGCGCGATCGGGACCCTGCTCGGGGTGGGGCTGATCGGCGGCATCCCGGCCGGTGGCCTGCAGTACGTGCTGGCCCGCCGGACCGCGGCGCGGCGACTCGCCCCGGGCACCAACGAGCGGGCCGGGCTGCTGCTCGCGCTCTCGGTGGGCGGCGTGCTCGGCGGGCTGCTCGTCCTGCTGTCCCCGGTGGCGGAGGCCTTCTTCCACCTGGACAGCGCCTGGCCGGTGGTCTGGCTCGGCACGATGCTGGCGCCGTTCGTGGTGACCGGGGCGCTGCTCGGCGCGATGCTCGGCCACGAGCAGTACGGCCGGTTCGCGGTCGGGCAGGTGCTGGCCGCGGTCGGGCGGTTCCTGGCCGGGGTGGTCACCGCCGTGCTCGGCCTGTCCGTGTCCGGCGCGATGGCCGCGCTCGCGGTGGGCACCCTGCTCGCCGGGCTGCTGGTGTGGCAGCTGTCCGGGACGGCGAGCTGGCACCGGCTCGGCACCCGTCCGCGCCGGCTGCTGCCCGACCTGTGGCGCGCCAGCTCGGCGATCGCCGGGGTGATCGTGCTGTCCAACGTGGACCTGCTGCTGGCCCGGCACTTCCTGCCCCGGGAGGTCTCCGGCGAGTACGCGCTGGCGTCGCTGTTCGCCAAGGCCTGCCTGTGGGGCGCGCAGTTCGTGCCGGCCCTGGTCTTCCCACGGCTGGCCCGGGACGGCGCCGGTCGCGGCCTGCTGCTGCGGGCGGCGGCGGCCGCGGCCGGAGTCGGCGGCGTCGGCATCCTGCTCGCCGGCGTGGCCGGCGGGCCGATCGTCCGGGCGGTGGCCGGGGACGACGCCGGCTACGCGCGGACCGTGACGCTTGCGGTGCCGTTCGCCGTGCTGGGCACCCTGTGGGCGCTGGTGCAGCTGGCGCTGCTCGCCGCGGTGGCGGCCGGCGACCCGCGGCCGAACCGGCTGCTCTGGGCGATGGTCGCCGTCGAGGCGCTGGTGATCGTCCTCGGCCCGCCCCGGACTCCGGGGCAGCTGCTCGCGGTCTGTCTGACGACCACGGTCGCGCTGCTCGCCGGCGCGGTGCTGCTGGACCTGTGGGCGGCGCGGAAGGCGGTGCCAGCGGGCCGGGCCGGGCCGCCGCTGGACCCGGCCGCGCTCTCCTAGGGCCGGCCCGAGGGCACGGTCCGGGAGCCCTTCGGCACCAGCCGCTTGGCAAGCGGGACCAGGCCCGGGAAGCGGTGCAGCGTCCGCCAGACCAGGCCGGTCGCCGGGCCGCGCAGCCGGACCTGCAGCTGCCGGCGCCAGCGCACGTCCGGTGCCATCCGCCGCGGCCGGCCCGGCGGGCGGCGGTAGCCGAGCACCAGCAGCCCGTTCGCCCACCGCTCGTCGTGGTCCGCTGCCGCCCGGATGTCCCGCAGCACGGTCCAGCCGGGGTGCCGGTCCAGGTAGCGGCGGGTCGACTGGGCGACCATCGGCCAGCTCGCGTCGTCGACCAGCACCACCGCCTCGTCGGCGAGCAGCGGCTCGACCACCCCCAGCGCCAGGTAGTGGGCGAGCCCGGTGTGCGCGCCGTCGTAGAAGTAGACACCGACCGGCTCGGGCACGGCGGCCGGGTCGGCGAGGACGGCGAAGCAGTCGCCGTCGTGCAGGGTGAGCCGGTGGCCGCCGCCGTGCGCGGCCATCGCCCGGTCCAGCTCGGCGCGCGACCGCGCGGCGAGCATGCCGAACTCCTGGAAGTTCTCCACCGCGACGTACGCCCGGTCCGGCGCGTCGAGCAGGGCGCCGGCCAGCGAGCGGCCCTTGAACGTGCCCACCTCCAGGTAGGCCTCCCCCGCCGGCAGCATCCGCGCGGCCAGGTTGAGCACGGCCAGCTCCGCCGGGGTGGAGAAGCCGCTGACCCGGCTCGCCAGCTCCGCGAACCGCGGATCCCGCGGCACCCCGTCGGCCACCGGTCCGTCGAAGAGGCCGTCCAGGCCGGCGGCGAACGCGGCGGTGTCCACAGGCGACTGCCTCTCGGGTTCCGGGGGTCCCGGCCCGGTGCAGACCGGCCGGGTGCCGGGCCACGCTACCGGCCCGCCCGCGGGCGCCCGGCACGACCGCCCCGGGGGTCAGCTCCGGTCGGGCGGGGCGGGCCGCTGGCCGTGCTCGGGCTCCCGCCTCCGCCGCGGCAGGGTCACCGACGGCGGCGACCCGGTCGCCGGCTGGGACCAGGCGGAGTCGGTCGCGCCCGGCGGTTCCGGCGACTCCGGCGACTCCGATCCGCGCCGGCGCCGCAGTGGCCCGAACGCGAACCGCCCGCCGCCGGCGAGCAGGACCGCCATGAGCAGGACCGTGCCGCCCTGCAGCAGCCGGCGCTGGTTGAGGTCGCCGCACACGCCGCGGGCGAAGTTGCCGCCCGCGGGCGCCAGCGCGGTGCCGCAGTCGAACGGCGGCCCCTGGCTGCTCAGCCGCTCCAGCGGCGTGATCAGCAGGTAGAGGGCGGCGGCGACGAGCAGCCCGGCGGCGAGCAGGCAGATCCTGGTGCCGACGGACAGGTCCCGGTCGGGCGGGGACAGGTGCGCATCCACCGGCGCAGGATGTCAGCTTCGGCGACCGCGGTCACCCCGCGGTGGCCGGCCAGGGGCCGGGGCGGTAGCTCGGGGCGAGGCCCGGGTCGTGGCCGAACGCCTCGGCGACCGCCGGGCCGGCCGGGTACTGCCCGCGCCGCACCCAGTTGTCCAGCACGGTGACCACGCCGACCCGCTCGGCGGTGGTGAAGTTGCAGTGGCCGGCCCCGTACGGCGCCGGCTTCGGGTACTTCGTCGGCGGTGCGGTGTAGAGCTGCACCAGGTCCGCGGTCCGGGCGGCGGACGCGCGGACCTTGTCCGCGAAGACGGTCTCGTTCTGCACCAGCACGAGCGGGTCGGCGCGGGTGTGCAGGGTGACCGTCGGCACCTTGACGTCCCCGCTCGGCGTGCCCAGCCGGTCGAACGCGGTGCGGGCCGCCGGGTCCGGCTCCGTCCGGGGCGCCCCGGCGAGCAGCGCGAGGTTGCGGTCGGTGGACCCGGGCGAGACCGTCTCGATCAGCCGCCGCTCGGCGGCCGACACCCGTGGCCGGTAGTCCCGGCCGGCGTTCCCGGACGGGTTGCCACCGATCCGCTGCTCGATCTCGTACCGGACGACGGTGCCGAAGACGAGCCCGGTCACCAGCCCCTCCACCAGCGCCCCGACCTGCGACCGGACCGTCGAGCCGTCGTACGAGGCGGACTGGGTGGGCGCGTCGACGAGCGCGGCGACCAGCAGCAGCTTCGGCACGCCGGCTCCGGTGTCCTTGGTCGCGGCGAGCACCGCCCGGTACCCGCCGCGGAAGGCGGCCACCGCCTCCTCGTACGAGCGGAAGCCGGTGAGCTTCAGCGGCGGGTACACCAGCGCCTTGATCCCGAAGGCGAGGTCCAGCGCGAGGTCGAAGTTGAGGTTCGTGCCGCCGAGCACGCCGCACAGCGGGGCGGCGCCGTTCACCCAGTCCGGGTGCTTCTCGGCGAGCAGCTCGGTGACCAGCCCGCCGAGCGAGTCGCCCCACAGGTAGGTGCGGTCCGGCCCGCCGACGTTCCGGACGAAGAAGTCGTGCAGCTGCTCCCCGGCGGCCACCCCGTCGGCGACCGCCCAGCCGTTGGACCGGTAGGCCGACCCGGCCAGCGCGTAGCCCTGCCGCAGCAGGTCGGCGGCGACGTCGCCGGTCGGCGCGGGGACCGGGGCGGTGCTCACCGGGGCGAAGTCCGGCGGTGCCGGGCGGGCCTGCCGGTAGCCGTGCGAGTAGAGCAGCAGGGTGCCGTTCCACTTCTCCGGCAGCTCGATCTCGTATCCGGCGCCGTCGAGCCGGCCGGTGCAGGCGACCTTGTCGCACCCGGTGAACGGGACGTCGGTCCGCTCGGACCGTACCGAGGAGGCCGGGTGGGCATCGGACCCGCAGCCGGCGAGCAGGAGCAGCGAGACGACTACCAGCGCCGTCCGGGCGGCCGGACGGCGGCACCACGACGGTGTGGCGGGTCTGCGCATAGCCGGCAGTGTGGCAGACCCGCACCCATGGCCGCGGGCCACCAAGCCAGGGCCTGACCGGCAGGTCAGGCCGCCGGCGGCCCCGGCGAGGCGTCGTCCGGCGAGTCCTCGGCGCAGCGCCGCCGCCCGCATCCACCGAGATCCCCCGGGTCGGCCTAATGCCCGGCGTCGTCCCAGGTGCGGCCGACGCCGACGGACACGTCGAGCGGCACCGACAGCCGGTAGGCCCCGCCCATCTCGCCGCGGACCAGCTCCTCGACCGCGTCCCGCTCCCCCGGCGCCACCTCCAGCACCAGCTCGTCGTGCACCTGCAGCAGCAGCCGGGACCGCAGCCGGTGCTCGGCGAGCCGCCGGTCCACGCCGAGCATGGCGACCTTGATGATGTCCGCCGCCGAGCCCTGGATCGGCGCATTGAGCGCCATCCGCTCGGCCATCTCCCGGCGCTGCCGGTTGTCGCTGGTCAGGTCCGGCAGGTAGCGCCGGCGGCCGAGGATGGTCTCGGTGTAGCCGTCGTGCCGGGCGGCGTCCACCACATGCCGCAGGTAGTCCCGCACCCCGCCGAAGCGCTGGAAGTACGCATCCATCTGCTCCCGCGCCTCGTCCGCGGGGATCCGCAGCTGCTGGGCCAGCCCGTACGCGGACAGCCCGTAGGCCAGCCCGTACGACATCGCCTTGATCCGCCGGCGCAGCTCCGGGTCCACCGACTCCGGGGGCAGGTTGTGCGCCCGGGACGCGACGAAGGTGTGCAGGTCCTCGCCCGAGTCGAAGGCCTCGATCAGGCCGGCGTCCTCGGACAGCGTCGCCATGATGCGCATCTCGATCTGGCTGTAGTCCGCGGTCAGCAGCGACTCGAAGCCGGCGCCGACCACGAAGGCGCGCCGGATCCGCCGGCCCTCCGCGGTCCTGATCGGGATGTTCTGCAGGTTGGGGTCCTGCGACGACAGCCGGCCGGTCGCCGCGATCACCTGGTTGAAGGTGGTGTGGATGCGGCCGTGGTCGTCCACCATCGGGATCAGCGAGTCGACCACCGTCTTCAGCCGGGACACGTCCCGGTGCCGCAGCAGCGCGCCGAGCAACGCCACGTCCGGGGCCTGCTCGGCCAGCCAGACCAGCGCGTCCGCGTCGGTCGTGTAGCCGGACTTGATCCGCTTGGTCTTTGGCAGCTTCAGCTCGTCGAAGAGGATGGCCTGCAGCTGCTTCGGCGAGCCGAGGTTGAACTCGCGCCCCACCGACGCGTACGCCTCCTGCTCGACGGCCTTGACCTGGCCGGCGAACTCGGACTGCAGGTCGACCAGGTAGTCCAGGTCGGCGGCGATCCCGGTGCGCTCCATGTCGGCCAGCACCCGGGTCAGCGGCAGCTCGACCTCCCGCAGCAGCACGGTCGCGCCGCGCCGGTCGAGGTCGTCGTCCAGCGCCCGGGCCAGGTCGGCGACGGCGCGGGCCCGTACCGACTGCTCCTGGGCGATGCCGGCGTCCGCCTCCTGCTCGCCGCCGTCCAGGGTGAGCTGGCCGGTGTCCGGCTCGCTGTCCGCGCGCAGGTTCCGGCGCAGGTAGCGGAGCACCAGGTCGCCGAGGTCGAAGGTGCGCTGGCCGGGCAGCGCCAGGTAGGCCGCCAGCGCGGTGTCGCTGGTGACCCCGGCGAGGTCCCAGCCACGGGCGTGCAGCGCGAGCAGCGAGCCCTTGAGGTCGTGGATCGCCTTGGGCACCCTGGCGTCGGCCAGCCACCCGGCCAGCGCGCGCTCGTCCACGTCGGTCAGCGCCTCGGCGTCGACGTACGCCGCGTCGTCGGGCGCGCCGTCCTCGACCGCGAGCGCGATGCCGCTGACCACCCCGGTGCCGCGGCCCCAGCTGCCGCGCAGGCTGACCCCGACCCGGCGGCCGGACCGGCCGTGCTCCGCCAGCCAGCCGGGCACCTCGTCCGGGCCGAGCGCGGTGCCGGTCACCTCGAAACCGGACTCCGCCTCCGGCTCCGGTGCGGTCAGCGTCTGGAACAGCCGCTCCCGCAGCACCCGGAACTGCAGCGTGTCGAAGAGCTTGTTGACCTCGTCCCGGTCCCACTGGCCGAGCCGCAGCTCATCCGGGGTGACCGGCACGTCGACGTCGCGGACCAGCTGGGTGAGCTGCCGGTTGCGCAGGACGGAGGCCACGCTCGCCCGCAGCGTGTCGCCGGCCTTGCCCTTGACCTCGTCCACCCGCTCGACCAGCGCGGTCAGCGAGCCGAAGTCGCGGATCCACTTGGCCGCCGTCTTCTCCCCCACGCCCGGCATGCTCGGCAGGTTGTCGCTGGGGTCGCCGCGCAGCGCGGCGAAGTCCGGGTATTGCGCCGGGGTCAGCCCGTAACGCTCCTGCACCTCCGCCGGGGTGAAGCGGACCAGCTCGGAGACGCCGCGGCGCGGGTAGAGCACGGTCACGTGCTCGTCGACCAGCTGGATCGCGTCCCGGTCGCCGGTGCCGATCAGCACGTCCATGCCCTGCTGCCGGGCCTGGGTGGCCAGGGTGGCGATGACGTCGTCCGCCTCGAAGCCCTCCACCCCGAAGGACCTGATCCGCAGCGCGGCGAGGACCTCCTTGATCAGGCTGACCTGGCCCTTGAAGTCGGCCGGCGACTCCGACCGGCCGGCCTTGTAGTCCGCGTACGCCTCGTTGCGGAAGGTCCTGCGCGAGACGTCGAAGGCGACGCCGACGTGGGTCGGCTGCTCGTCGCGCAGCTGGTTGATCAGCATGGACAGGAACCCGTAGACCGCATTGGTCGGGATCCCCATCGTGGTCTGGAAGTTTTCCACCGGCAGCGCGAAGAACGCCCGGTAGGCCAGCGAGTGGCCGTCCAGCAGGAGCAGCCGGGACTGCCCTGGTGGGCGGGACGGGCGAGCAGCTGCGGTCACGCCCGGAGTCTAGGACCGCCCACCGACACTATCCCGTACCGCGGACGCGGGCTCGGGGCAGCGCGCGGACCACGCCGGCCCGGGCCCGGATGCCGTCCCGGCGGGACGCCGCGGTGCGCAGCTCGGCACCGGTGTCGGCCGGCCGGAGCGTGCGGCGCAGCGCCGCCACCGGCGCGATCCGCCGGATCACCAGCGGCGCGAAGCCGAGCCGGGCGAAGAACCGGTTGGCCTCCCGCCCGGTCGGCGTCACCCCGACCACCACGGAGTCGACGCCGAGCTCCTCCGCGTACCCCGCCGCCGCCGCGACCAGCGCCCGCCCGGCGCCGCGCTTGCGGCACACCGAGGACACCAGCAGCGCGCTGACGTAGACCGACGGCGGGTCGAGCAGCCCGGCGGCGGTGTCCTGGCTGACCACGGCCGCTCCCATCAGCTCGCCGCCGGTCTCGTCGACGGCGAGCAGCACCCGGTGGTCCGGGTCCTCCAGCAGCCGCGCGCAGCGGGCCCGGATCCCGTCCGGCCCGCGCCGGCCGACCGCCCGGCTGCGCACCGGGCCGACCTCCGGGGCTTCCCCGGCGAGGGTGACCAGCTCCTCCAGGTCGTCCGGCGTCGCCAGCCGCACCCGCACGCCACTCCGGGACACTCCGCCTCCCAGCCAGGAACGCCGAGCCGGCCAGCACCGGGAAGGACGGCGTGACACCGGCGGCAGCCGCCCACCCTACTCGCCTGCGCCCCGAGCCTGTCAGGGGCCGAACGGCCGAGAGCGGTCTGACGTCACCCGATCACGTTCACCAAGCTGGCGACCAGTCGAACCGGACAAAACGGTCAGCGCGTGGTCGTCCGGTTGGTGAACGTGATCGCGAGCGGCCGGCGAGCCGTCAGCCGCCCCCGCCGCCCAGGTAGGCCGCCTTCACCTGCGGGTCGTCGAGCAGGTCGCGGGCCGGCGCGGTCTTCACGATCTCGCCGGTCTCCAGCACGTACGCGCGGTGCGCGATCTGCAGCGCCTGCTGCGCGTTCTGCTCGACCAGCAGGACCGTGGTGCCGCGCCGGTTGATCTCCTCGATGATCGAGAAGATCTGCTGCACGAGCATCGGCGCCAGGCCCATCGACGGCTCGTCCAGCAGCAGCACCTTGGGCCGGGCCATCAACGCCCGGCCGATGGCGAGCATCTGCTGCTCGCCGCCGGACATCGTCCCGCCGAACTGCCGCTTGCGCTCGGCCAGCCGCGGGAAGAGCTCGTACACCTCGGCGATCTCCTTGGACAGGTCGCCCTTGCGCGCGTATGCGCCCATGTAGATGTTGTCCTCGACGGTCATCCCGGGAAAGACGCCGCGGCCCTCCGGCGCCTGCCCGATGCCGGCCAGCACCCGCTTGTGCCCGGGCATCTTCGTGATGACCTCGCCGCCGAAGCGGACCTGGCCGCGGGCCACCGGTCGCAGCCCGGAGATGGTCTTCAGGGTGGTGCTCTTGCCGGCACCGTTCGCGCCGATCAGGGTGACGATCTCGCCGTCGTCCACCTCGACCGAGATGCCGCGCAGCGCGGCGATCTTGCCGTAGAAGACGTGCACGTCGTCCAGCTCAAGAAGCATCGGCCGGTGCCCCCAGGTACGCCGCGATGACCTTCGGGTCGTTCTGGACCTCGTCCGGCAGCCCCTCGGCGATCTTGCTGCCGAAGTCGAGGACCGCGATCCGGTCGCTGATCCCCATCACCAGGCTCATGTCGTGCTCGATCAGCAGCACGGTCCGGCCGGAGTCCCGGATCCGCCGGATGAGCCCCTGCAGATCCTGCTTCTCGGCCGGGTTCATGCCCGCGGCCGGCTCGTCCAGCAGCAGCAGCTTCGGCTCGGTGGCCAGCGCGCGGGCGATCTCCAGCCGGCGCTGGTCGCCGTACGGCAGGTTCTTCGCCGTCTCCTCCCGGCGGCGCGGGATGCCGACGAACTCCAGCAGCTCGGCCGCCAGCACCCGCCCGTCCCGCTCTTCCCGGCGGTGCCAGGGCAGCCCGAGGGCAGCCCCGGCGAGCCCGGTCCGGTGGTGCGCGTCCGCGCCCACCAGCACGTTCTCCAGGGCCGTCATGTTGTGGAAGAGCCGCACGTTCTGGAACGTGCGGGCGACGCCCAGCTTGGTGACCGCGTACCGCTTGGTGCCGCTGATCCGGGCCCCGTCGAAGCGGACCTCGCCGTCGCTCGGCTGGTAGACACCGGTCACCACGTTGAAGACCGTCGTCTTGCCGGCCCCGTTCGGCCCGATCAGGGCGAAGATCTCGCCCTCCCGGACGGTGAGCTCGACGCTGTCGAGCGCGACCACGCCGCCGAAGCGCATGGTGAGCGTGCGCAGCTCGAGCAGCGGCCGCCGGTCCGCCAGCGCCGGGCCGGCCGCCTCGGCGGAGGACTGGGTGGAGGACTCGCTCACTTCGCCGTCACCACCGTCTCCGGCTCCGGGCCGGCCTCCAGGCTGACCACCTCGGCACCGAGGTGGCCGCTGCCGCCGCCGCCCTCGGCCAGCTCCGCCTTCCGCCGCCGGGACGGCAGCAGGCCCTCCGGCCGCAGGATCATCATCAGCACCAGCACGGCGCCGAACGCGAGCACGCGGTAGTCCTGCAGCTGCCGGAACCGCTCCGGCAGCCAGGCGATGAGGAACGCGCCGAGCATGACGCCCGGGATGTTGCCGGAGCCGCCCAGCACCACCGCGGCGAGGATCGTCGCGGACAGGATGAACGGGAAGTTCGCCGGGATGATGGAGATGACCTTGCCGGCCCATACCACCCCGGCAGCGCCGCCGATCGACGCGCCGATGGCGAACGCGGCCAGCTTGAACTTGAAGGTCGGCACGCCCATCAGCTCGGCCGCGTCCTCGTCCTCCCGGATCGCCATCCAGGCCCGGCCCACCCGGCTGTGGTCCAGCCGGCGGGCGAAGATGATCACCAGCACGATCAGCAGGACCAGCAGGTAGTAGTACGGCCGGGGGTCGAGCACGCCGTACCGGAACGGGGCGACGCCGGAGATCTTGGCCTCGGACAGGCTCGGCGGGTGCGGGATGCCGGCGATGCCGCGCGGGCCGCCGATGTAGTCGGTGTTCTCCGCGACCTTGCGGACGATCTCACCGAAGCCGAGCGTCACGATGGCCAGGTAGTCCCCGCGCAGTCGCAACGTGGGCGCCCCCAGCACGACCCCGGACAGCGCCGAGGCGAGCACCCCGACGACCAGGATCTCCCAGAAGCTCCAGCCGAACTTGGTGCCCAGCACCGCCATCATGTAGCCGCCGATGGCGAAGAACGCCACGTACCCGAGGTCGAGCAGGCCGGCCTGGCCGACCACGATGTTCAGCCCGAGGGCGAGCAGGATGTAGATCCCGATCGGGTAGAACAGCACCGTCGGCCAGTCGCTCTGCGGCGTCATGAAGCCGCCGATGGCGCGCGACGGCAGCAGCATCGCGACGGCGATCAGCCCGATGTAGAACACCCAGCGCCCCGACCGAGGCATCCGCGCCCACAGGTCGCGGGCGCCGTCCAGCCCGCCGCTGATCTGGTCCCGAGTCCTCGTCACCATCCCGGCGCCGCTCCCGTCCGCACGCGTCCCGTCCCCGCCGCTCATGCCCGAGCCCGCTGCAGGGACTCACCGAGTATGCCGCTCGGCCGGAACATCAGGACCAGCACGAGCACCGAGAAGGCCACCACATCCCGCCACTCGGACCCGAACAGGGCCGATCCGTACAGCTCGATCAGGCCGAGCAGGAAGCCGCCGACCAGTGCACCGCGCAGGTTGCCGATGCCGCCGAGCACCGCCGCGGTGAACGCCTTGATGCCGAGCAGGAAGCCGACGAAGTAGTTCGTCTCGCCGAACCGCATGAGGTAGAGCGCGGCGGCCACTCCGGCCATCGCGCCGCCGATGGCGAAGGTGGCGGTGACGATGCGGTCGATGTTCACACCCATCAGCACCGCGGTCTCCGGGTCCTGCGCGGTGGCCCGGATGCCCCGGCCCAGCTTGGTCCGGCGGACGAACTGGTCCAGCGCGACCATCATCAGCACCGCCGCCACCACGACGAAGAGCTTGTCGTTGCGGACCACGAAGTCACCGATGGTGACGACGTTGAAGCGGTTGACGAACTCGGGCGCCTGCACCGGCAGCCGGCCGCCCTCCCGGCGCCGGTGGAACAGCCTCGGGATGACGATCAGCGCGAAGAACTGCTGCAGGAACAGCGACGCGCCGATGGCGGAGATCAGTGCGGCCAGCCGGGACGCGCCGCGCCGGCGCAGCGGCCGGTACGCCACGTACTCCAGGCCCATCGCGGCGGCGCCGGAGACCACCATCCCGACGACCGCGAGCAGGATCACGATCCCGATG
>JBJMII010000011.1:0-19988 GCA_045806925.1 Mycobacteriales bacterium | reverse complement strand
GCGAGACGGTCGCCGAGCCGGGGCCGGGCGGGGTCGCCGGCCCGGCCCGCGGCACCCGCGCTCGGGTGGGACGCACCGGTGGGGTCGGCGGGGTCGCCGGCCCGGCCCGCGGCACCCGCGCTCGGGTGGGGCGCACCGGTGGGGTCGGCGGGGTGGCGGCGGCCGGTGCGCTCATGCCGCCTCCCGCACGCGCTCCGCGGCCCGGAGGCGAGCCGACGCGGCTCGGGGGTTCTCGGCGATCTCCGCCGCGGACGGCGGCTCGGCGCCGCGGGTCAGCACCCGCAGGATCGGCGCGGCGGACGGCAGCGGCACCGGCAGGCCGGGCGGCGAGGAGTCGGTGGCGCCGGCGGCGAAGGCGCGCTTGACGATCCGGTCCTCCAGCGAGTGGTAGCTCAGCACCACCACCCGCCCGCCGACCCGGACCGCGTCGATCGCCGCCGGCAGCGCCGCCTGCAGCGCGTCCAGCTCGCGGTTGACCTCGATCCGCAGCGCCTGGAACGTCCGCTTGGCCGGGTTGCCGCCGGTGCGCCGGGCCGCCGCCGGGATCGAGTCCCGGACCAGCTCGGCGAGCCGGGCGGAGGACGTGATCGGTCGCTCCCGGACCACCGCCGCCGCGATCCGTCGGGCGAAGCGCTCCTCGCCGTAGTCGCGCAGCACCCGCGCCAGGTCGTCCACCGGATAGGAGTTCACGACGTCCGCGGCCGTGCGCCCCGACGTCGGGTCCATCCGCATGTCGAGCGGTGCGTCCTGCGCGTACGCGAAGCCGCGCCGCGCCTCGTCCAGCTGCAGTGACGAGACCCCCAGGTCGAAGAGCACCCCGTCCACCCGGGCCACCCCGGCGGCGGTCAGCACGGCCGGGAGCTCGTCGTACACCACCCGGTGCAGCGACACCCGCGGCGCGAAGTCGGCCAGCCGCGACCCGGCCAGCCGCAGCGCCTCCGGGTCCCGGTCGATGCCGACCAGCCGCAGCTGCGGGTGCGCGCCCAGCAGTGCCAGCGCGTGCCCGCCGAGGCCGAGCGTCGCGTCGACGGCGACCGCGCCCGGTGCCGCGAGCGCGGGCGCCAGCAGCGCCAGCACCCGGTCCCGGAGGACCGGCACGTGCGTCGGCATCCCGCCCACCTCGACCCCTCCGGATGTCGCCCCCGCGGCGACTCGTGCCCTCACCCGTCCGTACCGGTCCGTCGCGCCTGCCGAGTGGCCAGGTCCCCACCCGCTCCCGGCGGCCGCCTGACACCGGGGAAGGGGCGTCAGGGGACCGGCCGGAGCGGGGGGAGACCTCGCCGCACGGTCAGCGCTCGCACAGCGCGTCACAGCACTCCGGGCAGCACCTCCTCCGCCAGGTCGGCGAAGGCCTGCTCCCGGTCGGCGAGGTAGCTCTCCCAGGCCGCCGCGTCCCAGACCTCGACCCGGGTGTTGGCGCCGATGACCACGCAGTCCCGGGTGAGCCCCGCGTACTCCCGCAGCGACGGCGGGACGGTGATCCGGCCCTGCTTGTCCGGCACCTCGTCGGAGGCGCTGGCGAAGAACACCCGGCTGTAGTCCCGGACCGTCTTCTGGGTGACCGGCGCCTGGGACATCGCCTCGGTGACCCGGCGGAACTCGGCCATCGGCCACACGTAGAGGCACCGCTCCTGCCCCTTGGTGATCACGACGCCCTCCGCCAGCTCGTCCCGGAACTTGGCCGGCAGGAAGAGCCGGCCCTTCTCGTCGAGCCGTGGCGAATGGGTGCCGAGGAACACGGCCCCCACCTCCGCTCGACCCGTCGACCGTGGCCGACCGCGGGACTACACCCGCCGTCCTCCACCACGCGCCACTGTACCCCACTTCGCTCCACCTAACCCAGGATTCACTCCACCGCTCCCCCACGGCGTGGCTCCGGGCCCCTCCGGACGTGCGAGAGCCCCGGCCGTCGGTGGATGGCCGGGGCTCGCAGCACGGCTCAGGCGCCGGTGGCGACCCCTTCCACGCTGGCCGACACCACGGCGCCGTTGCGGCGCGTGCGCACCCGCAGTGGGGTGTGCGGATCCATGCCGGCTGCCATGGCGCGGCGCAGCAGGCCGGCGAGCTCGTCGAGCGTCATCCCGTCCGGCGACTCGGTGGTCGCCGTGATCGTGCGCCGCGTCGTCACCTCGAGCCCCACCTGGGGGTTGGGCGCGGACATGCTCCTCCTCGACTCGAACAGGGCGGACAGGATCCCACGCCCCGGCGGCGGGCAGGTAAACCGGCCGGTCAGGGCCCCGGCGGTCAACGGCCCGGCCGGTCAGGGGCGCAGCACGCCCGCCACCGTGTGGCGCAGCCGGGACGGCACCAGCCGGTCGGTCACGGCGCGGTCGACCGCGCGGGCGGCCGCCTCCAGCGCCCGCCACGGGATGCGGCCGGCCAGGCCGCGGCGCCGGCCGTGCACCACGTACGACCCGGTCAGCACGAGCGTGCCGAGCAGGTCGGCGGTGCTCAGCCGGACATCGGTGTAGCCGGCCTGCCGGGCCTGTGCGGCCAGCCCGTCCGGGGTGAAGACGTGCAGGTTCGCGGCCATCGACGCCAGCTCCCAGAAGTCCTCGGTCTGCGTCAGCGGCCGGCGCAGCAGCGGCAGCAGGCCCCGGGCCAGCAGCCCGCCGTGCCGCTCGACGGTCGGCGTCGGCTCGGACACCACGACCACCGCACCGCCCGGTCGCAGCACCCGGCGCCAGTCGGCCAGCGCGCCGACCACGTCCGGCAGGTGGTGCAGCACGCCGCGGGTGACCACCAGGTCGACGCTGCCGGCGGCCAGCGGCAGCCGGGTGGCGTCGGCCTGCAGCAGCGGCGCGGCGCCGGCCGCGCGTGCCCTGCCCAGCATGCCGGCGGACAGGTCCAGCCCGAGCACGGTCACGCCGGGCGCCGCCCGGCGCAGGCCGGCGGCCTGCCAGCCGGTGCCGCAGCCGGGGTCGAGCACCACCTCGCCGGTGCGCAGCGGGCGGCCGAGCAGCCGCTCCACCTCGGCTCGGGCCCGCCGGGCGGCCCGGGCGTCGTGCCGGATCGCGAACCGCTCGTCGTAGTAGGCGCACTCGTGGTCGTGGAACGTACGGTTGACGGCGACCGCCCGACCCGCGCCGGTCTCGCTGTCGAGGGACTCGGTGCCCAGGAAAGGGTCCTTCCGTCGGAACAGGACCGGTGCGGCCGGGAACAGTTTGACAGACTGGCCGGTAGAGGGTGGCAGGAGTGGGGGCGGCGAGGAGGCTGCGGTGGCGGTGCAGGACGCGGTGGGCGATGCGGGCTCGGTCCCGGTCGACGTCGTCGGCGAGGCCGGCGGCCGGATAGCGGCGAACATCGAGCGCGTCATCGACGGCAAGCCCGAGGTCGTCCGGCTGTCCATCGTGGTGCTGCTGGCCGAGGGCCACCTGCTGATCGAGGACGTGCCCGGGGTCGGCAAGACCAAGCTGGCGAAGGCGCTGGCCCGGTCGATCGACTGCTCGGTGCGCCGGATCCAGTTCACCCCCGACCTGCTGCCCTCGGACGTCACCGGCGTCAGCGTCTACAACCAGGAGTCCCGGGACTTCGAGTTCAAGCCGGGCGCGGTCTTCGCCAACCTGGTGGTCGGCGACGAGATCAACCGGGCCTCGCCGAAGACCCAGTCCGCGCTGCTGGAGTGCATGGAGGAGCGGCAGGTCACCGTCGACGGCACCACGTACGTGCTGGAGGCGCCGTTCATGGTGGTCGCCACCCAGAACCCGATCGAGATGGAGGGCACCTACCCGCTCCCCGAGGCGCAGCGGGACCGCTTCACCGCCCGGGTGTCGATGGGCTACCCGGACGCCGCGGCCGAGATGACCATGCTCGCCGACCATGCCGGCCGGGACCCGCTCGACTCGCTGCAGCCGGTGTCCACCGCCACCGAGGTGCGGGCGCTGATCGACCTGGTCCGCCGGGTGCACGTGTCGGCCGCGGTCCGGCAGTACGTCGTGGACATCGTCAACGCCACCCGCCGGGCGCCCGACCTGCGCCTCGGCGCCTCCCCGCGGGCCGCGCTGCAGCTGCTGCGCGCGGCGAAGGCACAGGCCGCCCTGTCCGGCCGGGACTACGTGCTGCCGGACGACCTGCAGCGGCTCGCCCAGCCGGTGCTCGCGCACCGGATGCTGCTCACCGCGGAGGCGCAGATCTCCCGGCGCGGCGCCGAGTCGGTGGTGGCCGACGTGCTCCGCACTGTGCCGGTGCCGCGGCCGGCGGACACCCCGCCGGTCGGCCGGAGGATCTGAGCGGCCGTGCGGACGGCGCTGTCCGGCCTGACCACCCGCGGCCGCTGCCTGCTCGCCGCGGGCGCCGCCGCCGCGCTGTGCGCCCTCGTGCTGGGCGAGCGCGACCTGCTCCGGGTGGCGGTCTTCCTGGCGGCGCTGCCGCTGGTCGCCGCCGCCGTGGTGGCCCGGACCCGGTTCCGGCTGGCCTGCACGCGGGCGCTGGCCCCGGCCCGGGTGCCGGCCGGCCAGGCCGCCGAGGTCCGGCTGGCGCTGGAGAACGTGTCGTTCCTGCCGACCGGGCTGCTGCTGCTGGAGGACGAGGTGCCGTATACGCTGGGCGGCCGGCCGCGCTTCACGGTGGACCGGATCGGGCCGGGGCAGCACCGGACGGTGCGCTACCCGGTCCGCTCGGACGCCCGCGGGCGCTACCGGATCGGCCCGCTGCGGCTGCGGCTGGCCGACCCGTTCGGGCTGGTCGAGCTGACCCGGTCGTTCACGGCCGTGGACCGGCTCACCGTGGTGCCGGCGGTGCAGGCGCTGCCCGCCGTCCGGCTCGGAGGTGCCTGGGAGACCGGCGGGGAGAGCGTCAGCCGGTCGGTGGCGATCCGCGGCGACGACGACGCGGCGACCCGGGAGTACCGCAACGGCGACGACCTGCGGAAGGTGCACTGGCGGTCCACCGCCCGGGTGGGCAAGCTCATGGTCCGCCGCGAGGAGCGGCCCTGGCAGAGCCGGGCCACACTCATGCTGGACACGCGCGCGGGCGCGCATCGCGGGGACGGTCCGGCTTCGAGCTTCGAGTGGGCGGTCAGCGCGGTGGCCAGCGCCGGTGTGCACGCGGCCCGGCGCGGCTTCTCGGTGCGGCTGATCACCGACTCCGGGGCGGCGGCCGGCGGCGGCGACATCTCCGACGAGGGCCTGCTGCTCGACCACCTGGCCGAGGTGTCCGCCTCGCACAACCCGGGGCTGGAGGCGGCGGCCGACCCGCTGCGCGGCACCGAGGGCCTGGGCACCCTGGTCGCGGTGCTCGGCCTGCTCGACGCCCGTCAGGCCGCGCTGCTCGCCTCGACCCGCTCCCCCGCCGATGTCTCGATCGGCGTGCTGGTGGATGCCAGCGGGTGGGTCGGGCTGTCGCCCCGGGCGCGGGCCGAGGCGGAGGCCGCGTACGACGCCGCAGCGGAGATCCTGATGCGGGCCGGCTGGCGGGTGCTGCGGGCCAGGCACGGCGACACGCTGCCCCGGCTGTGGCCGAGCGCCGGGCACCGGCCGGCCGGCGGCGTGCTCGGCCCGCCGGCCGCGGTCGGCGTGACGGACGGTGGGCCCCGGTGAGGACCAGCACCCGGATGACGCTCGCGGCCGGCGCCGCGGTGGCCCTCGGCGCGGCGCCGCTCGGCGCGGTCTTCGAGGAGTGGCGCTGGATCTGGTACGCCTGGGCCGCGGTCGCCGCGGTGGTCGGCGCCCAGCTGCTGGCCCGGTCGCTGCGGCTGCCGGCGGTGCTGGTGCCGGTGTCCGGCGCGCTGGGCCTGCTCGTCTACCTGACCGTCGTCTTCGCCTCCCAGGCGGCCTTCCTCGGCCTGCTGCCCACCCCGGACAGCGTGCAGCTGCTGCGCTCCGGGCTGAACCGCGGCCTGTCGAACGTCAACGAGCTGGCCGCCCCGGTCCCCACCACGGCCGGGCTGGTGCTGCTCACCGCGGCCTCGATCGGCGCGGTCGCGATCGTGGTCGACCTGGTGGCGGTCGGGCTGCGCCGGCCGGCGGCGTCCGGGCTCGCGCTGCTCGCGCTCTACGCGGTGCCGACCGCGGTGGCCGCCAACGGGGTGCCCTGGGTGCTGTTCGCCATCGGGGCCAGCGGCTACCTGCTGCTCCTGCTGGTCGAGGGCCGGGACCGGCTGCTGCACTGGGGCCGCCCGGTCGGCACCGACCGCGGCGGCGACGACGACGCGCCGCTGCCGCTGACCGGCCAGCGGATCGGGGCGATCGCGATCGCGGTCGCGGTCGTGCTGCCGGTGTTGGTGCCGGGGCTGACCGGCAACGCGCTGTCCCGGCTCGGCCGCACCGGCAGCAGCTCGGGGACCGGGACCGGGGGCGCGCTGAACGAGTTCGCCGCGCTGCGCGGCGAGCTGCGCCGCGGCGCCCCGCTGGAGCTGATGCGGGTCACCACCAGCCAGGAGCGACCGCTCTACCTGCGCACCAAAGTGCTCGACCGCTACCAGATCGGCGGCTTCACCTCGACCGCGGACAACCTCGACCAGGACGTCAACCGGCGGCTGACGATGCCGACCCGGCAGCCGCGCATCCAGGCCGAGAACACCTTCACCAACACCATCGAGCTGACCGACAACTACCGGGACGACCACCTGCCGGTCTACTACTGGCCGTCGCAGCTCACCGGCCTCGGCGACTCGTGGAAGTACGACGCCGACAAGGCGGTCGTCGGCCGCAAGGCCGGGCTGGACAACGGCCTCGAGTACACGGTGACCAGCGTCGCCCCGCAGCCGTCCGGCGAGCAGCTGGCGGTCGTCGGCTCGCTGCCCGACGAGGATCGGGACCAGCTGCCGACGCAGGTGACGCTGGTGCCGCGGGCGCTGCCGCGGGAGGTCACCCAGACCGTCGAGGGGATCGTCAACGGCATCTCCTCGCCGTACCTGAAGGCGAAGGCGATCAACGACTTCTTCACCGACGGCACCCAGGGCTTCTCGTACGCGCTGAGCACGGGCGGCGGCAACAGCGGCAGCGCGCTGGTCGACTTCCTGCACAAGAAGCAGGGCTACTGCGAGCAGTACGCGGCGGCGATGGCGGTCATGCTCCGGGTCGCCGACATCCCGTCCCGGGTGGTCATCGGCTACACCCCCGGCCGGCGGCAGGACGACGGCAGGTACCTGGTCACCACCGCGGACGCGCACGCCTGGGTGGAGGGCTACTTCGCCGGCATCGGCTGGACCTACTTCGACCCGACGCCGCTGCAGGACGGCCGGACCGTCGCCCCCGGGTACGCGCCGCGCCCGCCGGCGTCGCCGACCCCCAGCTCGTCGGCGGGCACCGGGGCGACCGGCTCGGCGGGACCGACCGGCAACCAGCTGGACCCGGCCGACATCAACCCCGGAGCCGCCTCGCCCGACGTCCCCGGCCAGGGACCGCTGACCGTGCGGCGGGCGGTCGTCGGCGGCGCGGTGCTGCTCGCGCTGCTGCTGCTGCTCACCCCGGCGCTGGTCCGGCTGTCGACCCGGCGGCGCCGGCTGCGGGCCGCGGCCGGGCAGGACGCCGCGGCGGCCGCGCGGGCGGCCTGGGACGAGGTGATCGGCACGGCGGCCGACTACGGGGTGCCGACGCCCCGGACCGAGACCCCCCGCGGGCTGGCCCGGCGCTTGTCCCGGGACCTCGCGCTGGACGCCGAGGCGACCCGGGGGCTGCGCCTGATCGCGCTCGCCGAGGAGCGGGCCCGGTACGCGGCGCGGGCCGGGGTGGACGGTGACCTGCCGGACGCGGTGCGGGCGGTGCGGCGGGGGCTGCGGGCGGACGCGGACCGGCGCCGGCGATGGCGGGCGACCCTGCTGCCGGCGTCGACGGTGCGGACCGCACGCTCCACGTCGGCGCTGCGGGCGGCGAACGCGTCCTCGGCGGTCAGCAGGCTGGGCGAGGCGGTCCGGCGCCCGGTGACCCCCCGCCGGCGCTAGGGATGTCCCGGGGATCCTGGTGGATGCCCGCGCCGCCGAGGATCCGCGGGCACCCCCGCAGCGACGGACGCCCCGGTGCCGGGCACCGGGGCGTCGGTCGACGAGGACGAGGATCTCAGCGGTCGTCGAAGCGCCGGCGGAAGCGCTCCTCCATCCGCTGCAGCAGCGGCAGCTTGCGCTGCTTGCCGCGCCTGGCCGCGGGCCGGTCGCTGCCGGCGACCCGCAGGTCGGGGCGACCGGACACCTTCTTGTACTGCGACGCCGCGTAGACCAGGGCGAACAGCATCAGGCAGAAGCCGGCGACGCCGAGCGCCACCTGGGTGGTCATCACCCCGGCGAGCAGGGCGCCAATGCCGAGCACCAGCAGGACGATGGCGCGGCGAACTCGTCGGCGGGCGTGCGTGCGCAGGTCCGTCGAGCTGACAGCCGAGGCAAACTTGGGATCCTCGGCGTACAACGCTCGCTCGATCTGCTCGAGCAGGCGCTGCTCGTGGTCCGAGAGCGGCACGGCGCCCCTCCTGACGGTGCGACCGCGGCGGCAGGGAGCCGACGCGGGAGAACCTGGCGACGGCCGCGAAGGGCCGCCACCACGAGGATACGAGCGGATGTCCCAGGGGGAAAGGCGAACGCACCCCCCGCGACCGGGTTGTTGCGGTAGGCACCGACGTCCCTGTCTACCTGGGCTCCCACGTCGCCGGCCCGGACGGATCGCCCCGCGGCCGGAGTGGGCCAGCCGGGTGAACTTCCGGCGCGGCCGGGCGCACCAGGGCGGCCGGCCGGCACCCGGGTCAGCGGCGGGCCAGCACGTGCAGCTGGGCGGCCAGGTCCCGGTACGGCGGGAGGGTGGCGACCGCGGTCTCCAGCTCGCGCAGCGCCTCGGCGGTGCCCGGCTCGGTGTCCAGCACCGCGCCCGGCACCAGGTCGGCCACCACCCGCACTCCGTGCACCGCCTCCACGGTCAGCCCGGCGGCACCCACCAGCGCGACCAGCTCCTCGGTGTCGAAACGGCGCAGCACGCCGTCCCCGGCGCCCCACCGCCCGGACGGGTCGGTCAGCGCCCGCAGCGCGTCCGCGAGGTGCCCGCCGAGCGCGCGGGCCAGCACCGCGGCGGCCCGGCCCGCGGCCAGCACGCTGGCACCGCCGCCGGACCGCAGGGCGCCGGCCACGGTGGCCAGCGTCGCCGCCGGGTCGTCCACCACCTCGAGCAGGCTGTGGCAGAGCACCAGGTCGTACGCCGAGCCCTGCACCCTCGCGGGCAGCCGCTCCACATCGCCCTGCACCGGGGTCACCAGCCTCGCGACGCCGGCGTCCGCGGCGCGCCGCTGCAGGGTGGCGAGCGCGTCGGCGCTGGCGTCCAGCACGGTCACGTGGTGCCCCAGCTCCGCCAGCGGCACTGCGGCCCCGCCGCTGCCGCCGCCGAGGTCGAGCACGGCGAGCTGTGCCGAGCCGGCCTCCGCCGCCCGCGCCAGCTCGGCCCGCAGCACCGTCCACACGGTGGCGAGCGTAGGCTAGCCCGCCCGCGGAGCACCGAGCGGCAACGACGGCACCAGGCCGAGCGTCGTCTCCGCCAGCGCGAGGAACGTCGCCGCGTCCCGCACCAGGTCGTCCGCCTCCCGCGCGGTCACCGCCCGGGTCACCCCGGCCTCCGCGGCGGCCCGCTTGGCCGCACCGGCGGCGAAGAACGCGGCCCACTCCCCCAGCTCCGGCGCCACCTCGACGAGCAGCACCCAGGCGCTGGTCGGCCGGCGCCGGCGCAGCCGGCTGTCCACCGGCCGGGTCCGGGCCGCGAGCACCGCGGCCGCGGACCGCAGCGCGGCCAGGTGGGCGGTCGCGTAGCGCTCGGCCGGCACGGACAGCTCGGCGGCCTCCTGCAGCCCGCGCCGCGCCTGGTCGAGCAGGCCGAGCGCGGACGGGACCACCTGGCCCGGCACCCGGGACGGACCGAGCCGCCGCATGCTCGTCGTCATCGTCGCCATCACTCCTCCACCAGCGTCGCGGTCCACGCCGGCGGCTCGGCCGCCGTGTCCCGGCACAGGTCGAACACCTGCGGCCGGGCGGCCAGCCGGGCCGCCGCCTCGACCCGCCACAGCTCCCGGTCGGCGAGGTCGACCGGGACCGAGTGGATGACCGGGGGCGCCGCCGGGCCGGCGCCGCCCGCCCGCGCCCCGGCGCTCGCACCGGCGCCCGCGGCCACCGGCGCCACCCGGCCGGGACCGGACCACCGCCAGCCGCCCGGCTCGGTCCAGCGCGCCAGCACCGCACGCACGACATGGAGCCGGCCGGCCAGCAGGAACAGCTCCGGCGTGTCGCCGGACCGGGCGACCTCGACCGGCTCCTCGTGCACCGAACGCATCTGGCTGTCTCCTCACCGGCTCGCCCGTCACCTGCGCCTGCCCGCCGGGCGGCGAGGGGGTCGAGGGCCGCGCCACCCGGCGGGAGGACTTGGCCGCTCGAACACGTGTTCGAACGACGGCTAGAGTAAACCGCGTGGCCGCGCGGACCGCAACGTCCCGCGCCGAGCACCGGGCCGGCCGGGCGCAGAGCCCGTCAGCCGGGCGGCGCACCGCCCCAGAGGGTGTCCCGGAGGCCGACGACCTCGCCGATGACGATCACCGCGGGCGGCCGCAGGCCGGCCGCGGTGACCTCCGCGGCGACGGTCTCCAGCGTCGCCACCAGCACCCGCTGGTCGGGCAGCGTGGCCCGGCGGACGACCGCGACCGGGGTGGTCGCCGGCCGGCCGCGCTTGACCAGCTCGCCGGCCACCGCGGCGAGCCGGTCGAGCGCCATCAGCAGCACCAGGGTGGCCGGCCCGTCGGCCAGCGCCTGCCAGTCCACGCTGGAGCCGGGCCGGGTCGGGTCGAGGTGCCCGGAGACCACCGCGAAGTCCGCGGCCACCCCGCGGTGGGTGACCGGGATGCCGGCCGCCGCGGGGCCGGCCAGCACCGAGCTCACGCCGGCCACCACCTCGACCGGGACGCCGGCCTCGACGCAGGCCAGCACCTCCTCGCCGCCCCGGCCGAGCACGAACGGGTCGCCGCCCTTGAGCCGGACCACCCGCAGCCCGCGCCGGGCCCGGTCGACCAGCACCGCGCAGATCTCCGCCTGGGTGGGCCCGGCGCCGTGCGGGGCCTTGCCCACGTCGACCACCTCGACGCCCGGTGGGAGCCCGGCCAGCAGCGAGCGCGGCGCGAGCCGGTCGACGACCACGACGTCCGCCGCCGCGAGCAGCCGGCGCCCCCGGACGGTGATCAGCTCCGGGTCACCCGGGCCGCCGCCGACCAGCGCCACCCGGCCGGACCCGGGGCGGTGCGGCCGTAGCGGGAGCTCACCGGTCTCCAGCAGCAGCGCCACGGCGTCCCGCACCGCCCGTACCCGGCCCGGATCGGCGACGTCCTCGCTGGCCACCGCGACCAGCACGCCGCCGGAGCGGGCCACCGCCGGCGTCCGCGCCGTCCCGCCCGAGCCCGCGTCGGCCCGTACGCACGGCACCTGCCGCCGCTCCGCCTCCGCCGCCACCGCGGCGTTGACCGCCGCGTCGTCCGTGCAGGCGTGCACCAGCCAGGCGCCGGCCAGGTCCCCGTCCGCGTACGGCCGCCGCGTCAGCGACACCGGCAGCTCGGCCAGCGCGGGCAGCACGGACGGCGCCACCACCTGCACCGCGGCGCCGGCGTCCAGCAGCCCCCGGGCCCGCCGGAGCGCGACGGCCCCACCGCCGACCACCACCGCGCGGCGGCCGGCCAGGTCGAGGACGAGCGGGTAGGACCCCATCGCGGACCATCCTCCCAGCCGCAGCAGGAAGTGGCGTGGGTCACATCTCCCGTTCCATCCCGCCGAGTCCAATTGATAGCCCTCGCCCCGATCCTGTGGGACGCTGAACCCGTGAGGTCTCTCGGCGTGACACCCGTGTTCCTGGTGTCCCGACGTCACGTCGACCTCCAGCGGGTCGACAGCGCGGTCTGTCCGGGCTGACCGTCCACGCGGCGCCCTGCCGCCCCGGCTCCGGGGCCGCGCCGCATCCGACCGCCGGAAGGACCTCCCCCAATGCCCCCGCAACGCGGGCAGGGCCAGTGGGCCCTGGGCCATCGCGAGCCGCTGAACCCGAACGAACGGGTCAAGCGGGACGACGACGCCCTGAACGTGCGCAGTCGCATCCTCGACCGGTACGCGCACACCGGGTTCGCCGGCATCGACCCGGCCGACCTGCGCAGCCGCTTCCGCTGGTACGGGCTGTACACCCAGCGCGCGCCGGGCATCCCCGGCGGCCGCACCGCGGTGCTCGAGCCGGAGGAGCTCGAGGACGAGTTCTTCATGCTCCGCATCCGGATAGACGGCGGCGGGCTGTCCAACCAGGCGCTGCGGACCGTCGCCGGCATCGCCACCGAGTTCGGCCGGGACGTCGCGGACGTCACCGACCGGCAGAACGTCCAGCTGCACTGGATCCGGATCGAGGACGTGCCGGAGATCTGGCGCCGGCTGGAGGCGGTGGGCCTGGACACCACCGAGGCCTGCGGCGACACCCCGCGGGTGATCCTCGGCTGCCCGCTGGCCGGCGTGGCCGCGGACGAGGTGCTGGACGCCACGCAGGCGCTGCGCGCGGTCCGGGACCGCTACATCGGCGACCCGGCGTTCTCCAACCTGCCCCGCAAGTACAAGACGTCGATCTCCGGCTGCGTCCGGCACTGCACCAACCACGAGATCAACGACATCTCCTTCGCCGGCGTCCTCGGCCCGGACGGCACGCCCGGATTCGACCTGTGGGTCGGCGGCGGGCTGTCCACCAACCCGCGGTTCGCGCAGCGGCTGGGTGCGTTCGTCGAGCCGGACCGGGTCGCCGGGGTGTGGGCCGGGGTGACCTCGCTGTTCCGGGACCATGGCTACCGGCGGTCCCGGCAGCACGCCCGGCTGAAGTTCCTGCTCGCCGACTGGGGCACCGAGCGGTTCCGGGCGGTGCTGGAGAAGGACTTCCTCGACTCGCCGCTGCCGGACGGGCCGCCACCGGCGCCCCAGGCCGGCCCGCGCGGGCACGCCGGGGTCACCGAGCAGGTCGACGGCCGGTACGCGGTGGGCTTCGCGCTGCGCGCCGGGCGGACCAGCGGCAGTCAGCTCGGGCAGGTCGCGGACCTCGCCCAGCGGTACGGCAGCGGCCGGGTCCGGACCACCGCGCAGCAGCAGCTGGTGCTCCTGGACGTGCCGGAGGCCGAGGTCGACGGGCTGGTCGCCGAGCTGGACGGGGCCGACCTGCCGGTCCGGCCGAGCGCGTTCCGGGAGGGCACCATCGCCTGCACCGGCATCGAGTTCTGCAAGCTCGCCATCGTCGAGACCAAGCGGCGGGCCCAGGACCTGTACGCCGAGCTGGAGCGGCGGCTGCCCGACTTCCCGGAGTCGGTCAGCATCAACCTCAACGGCTGCCCCAACTCGTGCGCCCGGTTCCAGGTCGCCGACATCGGCTTCAAGGGCTCTGTGGCGCGCGGTGCCGACGGGGAGGACGTCGAGGTCTACCAGGTGCACCTGGGCGGGCACCTGGGCGACCAGACCGCGCTCGGCCGCAAGTTCCGCGGCCTCAAGGTCGAGGCGGACCAGGCGGCCGACTACGTGGAGCGGGTGCTGCGCGGCTACCTCGAGCGCCGGGAGCCGGCCGAGAGCTTCGCGGCGTACGCCGCCCGGGCCGACGAGGGGTGGTTGACGTGAGCCACCTGCCGCCGTTCTTCTGCCCGTACTGCGGGGACGAGGGGCTCCGCCCGCACGGCGAGCAGCACGGGGAGTGGCAGTGTGAGGCCTGCCGCCGGGTCTTCGTGCTGCGCGCGGTGAAGCCCGGCGCCGGGCGTCGCGCCGGGCAGGCGGAGGCGGCCCGGTGAGCGCGCCCCGGGAGGAGTGGGAGCGGCTGGCGGACCTGTCCGCCGCCGCGGCGGTCTGGCTGGAGGGCGCCCCCCCGATGGAGGTCCTGCGCTGGGCCGCGCGCGAGTTCGGCGACACGATGTGCGTCTCGTCGTCGATGACCGACGCGGTGCTGGCGCACCTGGCGGCCCGGGCGCAGCCGGGCGTGCCGGTGCTCTTCCTGGACACCGGTTACCACTTCCCGGAGACCATCGGCACCCGGGACGCGGTCGCGGCCACCATGCCGGTGACCGTCAAGACCGTGCAGCCGCTGTGGACGGTGGCCGAGCAGGACGCCGACCTGATGCCCCGGCTGCACGAGCGGGACCCGGACCGGTGCTGCTGGCTGCGCAAGGTGGAGCCGCTGGGCCGCGCGCTGGCGCCGTACACGGCATGGGTGAGCGGGGTCCGCCGGGACGAGTCGCCGTCCCGGCGGGACACGCCGGTGGTGGCCTGGGACCCGCGCCGTGCGGTGGTCAAGGTCCACCCGCTGGCGACCTGGACCCAGGACGACGTCGACGCCTACATCCGGGAGCACGGCGTGCTGGTCAACCCGCTGGTCTCGGACGGCTACCCGTCGCTGGGCTGCGCGCCGTGCACCAGCCGGCCGCAGCCGGGGACGGACCGGCGGTCCGGCCGGTGGGCCGGCCAGGAGAAGACGGAGTGCGGCATCCACGCCTGAGCGGGCCGCTCCTAGACTGCCCCGGTGACGCGGGCGCAGCATCCGACGGTGCGGAAGGTGACCGAGGCGCTCGCCGCGGCCGGTGCGACCGGCGAGCTGCGCGAGCTGGGCGAGGAGGTGCGCACCGCCCCGGCGGCCGCCCAGCAGCTCGGCGTCGAGGTCGGTGCCATCGCCAACTCGCTGGTCTTCGACGCCGACGGCGAGCCGCTGCTCGTGCTGACCAGCGGGGCGCACCGGGTGGACACCGGCCGGGTGGCCGCGCTGGTCGGCGTCGGCGAGCTGCGCCGGGCGTCGCCGGAGTTCGTCCGGGCGGCGACCGGGCAGCCGATCGGCGGGGTCGCGCCGGTGGGGCACCCGCGGCCGCTGCGCACGCTGGTGGACGTCGACCTGGAGGCGTACGAAGTGGTCTGGGCGGCCGGCGGGATCCCGCACACGGTCTTCCCCACCTCGTACGCGGAGCTGGTCCGGATCACCGGTGGCACCCCAGCCGACGTCGGCTGAGCACCCTGGCCGACGTCGGCTGAGCGGCCGGACGCGCCGGCACCTACCCTTCAGCGCATGCACGAGGCCGTGCCCGAGCTGGTGACGCTGCACCTTTGGCGGGTGCCGCGGCGCGCGGTGCCCGCCGCGGTGGTCCGGATGGCCACCGAGCGGCGGCCGGTGCGCAGCCAGCCCGGGGTGCGCTTCGCCAAGCTGCTCGGCACCGGGGACGGGCGCACGTTCACGCCGCGCGACTCCGACCTGCGCCGCTGGGGGCTGCTGGCGACGTGGACGGACCGGGCGTCGGCGCGGGCCTTCGAGCGGTCGCCGACCGCGGCCCGGTGGCAGCGGCTCGCCGAGGAGGCGTGGCGGGTGGAGCTGCGGCCGCTGGCGGCGCGCGGGCGGTGGTCCGGGCGGGAGCCGTTCGGGAAGCCGCGGGGCCGGCGGTGGGAGGGGCCGGTGGCGGCGGTGACCCGGGCTCGGCTCGCCGTGACGCGGTCCGCCACCTTCTGGCGGGCGGTGCCCCCGGTCTCCCTCGACCTGTCCGGCCGCCCGGGACTGCGGCTCGCCGTCGGCATCGGCGAGGCGCCGGTCGGGCTGCAGGGCACGTTCAGCCTGTGGGAGTCGGCACGTGCGCTGCGCGACTTCGCGTACGGCGGCGCCCCCCACCGGGAGGTGGTGCAGCGGACCGACCGGGAGCGGTGGTACGCCGAGGAGCTCTTCGCCCGGTTCGCGGTCGAGGACGCGGCCGGCTCGGTCGACGGCCGGGACCCGCTGGCATGAAGATCGTCCGCTGGAGCCCGGCCGAGGCACGCGAGCGCATGCCCGAGGCGATGTCGGTGTACGCCGAGGCGATGGGCTACCCGGCGGAGGCCGGCCAGCACCGGGCCGGGTTCGCGCTGGCGCACACCCGGCGGCCGGTCTTCCGCTCGGTCGCCGCCGTCGGCGACGGGGACGGCGTCGGCGAGCCGGACGAGCTGCTCGGCTTCGGCTACGGCTACCAGACCGCGCCCGGGCAGTGGTGGCACGACCAGGTGCGAGTGGCGCTGACGCCGGCGGTCGCCGAGGACTGGCTGGGTGGCTCCTTCGAGCTGTCCGAGCTGCACGTCCGCCCGGCGTACCAGGGTCGCGGTGCCGGTCGGGCCCTGCTGGAGACGCTCGTCGAGGGCCTGCCGCAGCGCTCGGTGCTGCTGTCCACGCCGGAGGGCGACACCCGGGCGTGGCGGCTGTACCGGTCGGTCGGCTTCGTCGACCTGCTGCGGCACCACCTCTTCCCCGGCGACGCGCGGCCGTTCGCCGTGCTGGGGGTGCGGCTGCCGCTGGCGACCGGGCGTGCCTGACAGCGGTCGAGCCGTCGTCGCGCTCGCGGCCGCGACGGTGCTCGCCCAGGTCGCGTACCCGCTGGTCGGCGGCGACACCCGCGACACCCTGACGATCGCGACGGTGGTCCTCTTCGCGGTCACCTCGCTGACGCACGCCGCGCTGACCCGCGGTCCACGGGCGGCGGCGGTGCTGCTGGCCGTCGGCGGTGGAGGCGGGCTGGTCGCCGAAGCGGTCGGGGTGGCGACGGGCGTCCCGTTCGGGCGGTACGAGTACGCGGACTCCCTCGGCCCGGTGGTGCTCGGGGTGCCGTTGGTGATCCCGCTGGCCTGGATCATGATGGCGTGGCCGGCGCGCGTGGTCGCGCTGCGGCTGACCGGCCGCCGCGGCCGGGCCGCGCGAGTCGCCGTCGGTGCGGTGGCGCTGGCCTCGTGGGACCTGTTCCTCGACCCGCAGATGGTGGACGCGGGGCACTGGCGGTGGGCCGACCCGGTGCCGGCGCTGCCCGGCGTGCCCGCGGTGCCGCTGACCGACTACGCCGGCTGGCTGCTCGTCGCCGCGCTGCTCATGCTGCTGCTCGACACCCTCCTGCCAGGGTCCGGCCGGGCGGACGACACGGTGCCGTACGCGCTCTACCTCTGGACGTACGCGTCCTCGGTGCTCGCGCACGCCGCCTTCCTCGGCCTGCCGGCCTCGGCGGCCTGGGGCGGGCTCGGCATGGGCCTGGTCGCCCTGCCGCTCGCGCTGTCGCTTCGCCGACGGGCGCCGGTGCCGGCATGATCCGAGCGCTGGTACGCGCGGGGTCGGTGCTCGCGGCGGTGGGTGCCGGGCACGCTGCGGTGAACGCGGCCCTGCTGCGCCGACCGGACCCGGCGGCGGCGCCCGGGCCCGAGCACGTCTCGGTGCTGCTCCCGGTCCGCGACGAGGCCGGCCGGGTCGCGGCCTGCCTGCGCTCGGTGCTCGGCCAGGACGGGGTCGCCGAGGTCCTCGTACTGGACGACGGCTCGACCGACGGCACCGCCGCGGTGGCGCGGGCGGCGGCCGGCGCCGACCGGCGGGTCGAGGTGCTCGCCGGCAAGCCGCTGCCGAGCGGTTGGCTCGGCAAGCCGCACGCCTGCCAGCAGCTCGCCGACGCCGCGGACCCCCGCGGCGACGTGCTGCTCTTCCTGGACGCGGACGTCGTGCTCGCCCCCGGCGCCGTCACCGCCACCATCGACCTGCTCCGGCGGCACCGCCTCGACCTGGTCTGCCCCTATCCGCGGCAGCGGGCGGAGACCCCGGCGGAGCGGCTGGTGCAGCCGCTGCTGCAGTGGTCCTGGCTGACCTTCCTGCCGCTGCGGCTCGCGGAGCGCTCGCCCCGGCCGTCGCTGGCGGCCGCCAACGGGCAGCTGCTCGCTGTCCGCCGCGCGGCGTACGAGCGGGCCGGCGGGCACGCCGCCGTGCGCACCGAGGTCCTCGACGACGTCGCGCTGCTGCGCGCGGTCAAGCGGGCCGGTGGCCGCGGCACCGTCGCGGACGGGACCGGGCTCGCCACCTGCCGGATGTACGGCGGATGGGGCGAGCTGCGGGACGGCTACACGAAGTCGCTCTGGTCGGCGTTCGGCTCCCGTTCCGGCGCCGCCGCCGTCAGCGGCATGCTCACCCTGGCCTACGTCGTGCCGGCCGTGGCCGCTCTGGGCGGCTCCGTCGCCGGGCTGGCCGGATACGCTGCCGGCGTGACCGGTCGGGTAGTGGCCGCGCGCCGCACCGGCGGTCAGGTCTGGCCCGACGCGCTGGCCCACCCGCTCTCCGTGCTCGCCCTCGCCGGCCTCACCGCCCGCTCCTGGCGCGCGCACCGCGCCGGCTCCCTGACCTGGAAAGGCCGCCGGCTGCCCGGCTCGGCGGTCCGGTGAGCCAAGTCGTGGTGGTCGGCGCCGGCCTCGGCGGGCTGGCCGCGGCGGCCCGACTGGCGGCCGGCGGGCATGCCGTCACGGTCTGCGAACAGGCGCCGGTGGTCGGCGGCAAGCTCGGCGTGGTCGAGCAGAGCACCGAGGCCGGCGTCTTCCGGTTCGACACCGGCCCGTCACTGCTCACGATGCCGCACGTGTTCGCCGAGCTGTTCGCGGCGACCGGCGACCCGCTCGAGTCCTCGCTGGCCCTGGAACCGCTGGACCCCCTGATCCGGTACCGCTTCGCCGACGGCACCCGGCTGGACACCGCCGCCGAGCTGGACGTCACCACCGCGCGGATGGACGCCGCCTTCGGCCCCGGCTGCGGGGCGGCCTGGCTGCGGCTCGCCGGCCGGTCCGAGCGGATCTGGCAGGCCGTCCGGGAGCCGTTCCTCGAGTCCGCGGTCGGCGGCGTCACCGACCTTGCCCGGCACTCGGTGCGGCTCGGCGACCTGCGCGCCATCGCCCCCGGCCGGACGCTCCGCTCGCTCGGCCGGCGCTACCTCGGCGACCCGCGGCAGCGCATCCTCTTCGAGCGGTACGCGACGTACACCGGGTCGGACCCCCGCCGCGCGCCGGCCGCCCTCGCCGTGGTGCCCTACGTGGAGCAGACGTTCGGCGGCTGGTACCTCCGCGGCGGCCTCCGCACCCTCGCCGACGAGCTGGCCCACCGGGTGACCGGCCTCGGCGGCCGCATCCGGACCGGCACCGACGTCGTCCGCATCGAGACCAGCGCCGGCCGGGCGAGCGGCGTGCTGCTCGCCGGCGGCGGCCGCCTCCCGGCCGACATCGTGGTCGCGAACGCCGACGCCTGCCACGTCTACCGTGACCTGCTGCCACAGGCGCGCCTGCTCCGCCAGTTGCGACGCGCCATCCCGTCGCTGTCCGCCTTCGTGCTGCTGCTCGGGGTGCGCGGCCGGACGCCCGGCCTGGCCCACCACAATGTGCTCTTCCCCGGCTCGTACGACGACGAGTTCGACGCGGTCTTCGGCGACCCGGCGACCCCGGTGGCGGACCCGACCATCTACCTCAGCGTCCCCGCCGACCCGGCCGCCCGCCCGGACGGCCATGAGGCCTGGTTCGTGCTGGTCAACGCACCACGGCACGGCCACGGCCCGGGCGCGGTGGACTGGGACTCCCCCGAGCTCGCCGGCTCGTACGAGGGCCGCCTGTTCGGGATCCTGGCCCGCCGCGGCCTCCAGGTCACCGACCGGCTCCTCTTCTCCCACGTCATCACCCCGGCCGACCTGGAACGAGCCACCCGCGCCCCGGGCGGCGCGATCTACGGCAGCTCCTCCAACCGACCGCGCTCCGCCTTCCTCCGCCCCACCAACCGCTCCCCCGTCCCCGGCCTCTTCCTCGTGGGCGGCTCCGCCCACCCCGGCGGGGGACTCCCCCTGGTCACCCTCTCCGCCAAGATCGTCGCCGACCTCATCGGTCCCGCCTGAGTCCGCGGCCGCGCCCGCACCACCCGGCACCACCCGCGCCGGCACCACCCGCGCCGGCACCACCGCCCGCGCGTCCCCCCGGCTCGTCCCTTCCTGCACCGTCCGTCAGCGGCACCCTCGGTCCGACGGGGGTGCCGCTGGCACTGCCGTCGCTCCGGCACCCCGGCCCTCAAGCTCCTCCCGCACTCCCCCTCGGCCAGTTCCCTGCCGGCCAGGCCGGTGCGTACCCAGGGGGTCGGCAAAGTCGGGTGAGTAGGCGCTGAGCTGCGGCGACACGCGGTCGGAGGGGCGGGTGCGGGCACGGCTCTTGTGGTGATCTTGCGGTTCCCACACCAGCTTGATCATCGGAGAGCCGTGCCCGCGTCTGCATCCTC
>JBJMII010000010.1:0-4777 GCA_045806925.1 Mycobacteriales bacterium | reverse complement strand
GGCCGACGACCCGATCCTCGACTACGACGAGCGGGACCTGCTGGCCGCGGCCGAGGCGGCCGGCTTCACCGAGCTGTCGCTGGCGTACGAGGCGCGCGTCGGCACCGACCCGGGGTTCGGGTTCACCCGGGTGCCGATCGGGGAGATGCTCGCGATCGCGCCCAACCCGACCTCCCCGACGTACGGGGAGCTGCTCGACCGCGCGCTGGCGCCGGCCGAGCGGGACCGGCTGGTGGCGTACCTGGCCGGGCAGCCGCCGGAGCGCCGGCTGGCCCGCCTCGCCTGCGCGTACCTGTCCGCTCGGCGGCCCGGCTGAGCTTGCCCGACGATCCCGGCTCCGCCGGGTGGGCTGTAGCGTCCCGGGCGGTCCTGGGCGCGGTGTCCGGGACGGGACCTCGGGACAGGGGGTGGTCGGCGTGCGCGGTCGAGCGACGGTGGCAGCGGTGGCGGCGGGGGTGGCGGCCTTCGCCGCCGGCGGCCTGGTGTCCGGACCGGGCGCCGCGCAGGCGTCCGGACCGCACCCGGTCCGGCTCGGCGACGTCCGGGTGGTGAGCCTGTCCCACGTCAACGACCCGGCGACCACGCCGGTCTTCCCCGGCGACCCCGAGTTCACCTTGCGGAAGGTCGCCGACTACGACCCGGACGGCTTCTACCAGCAGTACGTCAGGGAGGCCGAGCACACCGGGACGCACTGGGGCGCGCCCTGCCACTTCCTGAAGGGCGGCCGGTGCGCGGACGACCTCGCCGCCCAGGACCTCTACCTGCCCGCGGTCCGGGTGGACGTGCGCGAGCTGGTGCGCGGCCACGCCGACTACGAGGTGACCGTCGCGGACCTGCAGCGCTGGGAGCGGCGGCACGGGCGGATCCCACCGGGCGCGGCGGTCATCCTGCAGACCGGCTGGGAGACCCGGTGGGGCACGCCGGCGTACCCGAACTTCGACTCCGCGGGCGGCCTGCACCAGCCCGGCTTCAGCCTGGCCGCCGCGCGGTGGCTGGTGCGCACCGGCCGGCTCGACCGCCGCGGCGCGCTCGGCACCGACACCTTCGGCCCGGATGCCGGGATCAACGAGGACTTCAGCGTCTCCACCCTGCTCTACCACGAGCGCCGGATCAGCCTGGAGAACCTGGCCAACCTCGACGCGATCCCGCCCCGGGGGGCGTACGTGCTGGTGGGCGGCCCGATCAACCGGAACGGGTCGGGCTCGACAGCCACCATCTACGGTCTGGTTCCACCGGGACGCTGACCGGGTCGCCGGCCGGCCCGTCGCCGGCCGCCAGCCGGTCCGCCGGGCCGGTTCGGGCCGCCGGCGGGCCGGTCGGGTGCTGGGCGGGCCCGTTCGACGCCCGGTCCCCGGTGCCGGCCGGCAGGTCCGGCACCCGCGCCGGCACCAGCCGCAGGTCCGGCGCCGCGACCGGGCGGCCGTAGAGCCAGCCCTGGCCGAGGTCGCAGCCCAGCCGCTGCAGCCCCGCCGCCTGCCGGGCGGTCTCCACGCCCTCGGCGATGACCAGCATGCCGAGCGCCCGGGAGATCCGCACCACCGAGCGGCGCAGCCGCTCCGCCTGCTCGGGGTCCGGAGTGGTGAGCGTCCGGTCCAGCTTGACCACGTCGACCGGCAGCAGGTGCAGGTGCGCCAGCGTCCCGTAGCCGGTGCCGAAGTCGTCCAGCGCGACCCGGACGCCCGCCTGCCGCAGCCGCTGCAGCACCCGGGACGCCGCATCCGGGTCCGGCACCCGGCTGGTCTCGGTGATCTCCAGCACCAGCGCGCCGCCGGGCAGCCCGTGTCGCTCCAGGGCGTTGCACACGGTCCGCTCCAGGGCGGGGTCGTGCAGCCGGGTGGCGGAGACGTTCACGTGCACGGCCAGCCCGCGCCCGAGCTTCCTGCGCAGCCCCGCGAGGTCCCGGCACGCCTGGTCGAGCACCCGGTCGTCGAGCTCGCCGACCAGCCCGGTCCGCTCCGCGACCGCGACGAAGACGTCCGGCGACACCGGCCCGCGGGCCCGGTCGGTCCACCGGGCCAGCGCCTCGACCGCGACCGTGCTGCCGTCCGCGATCCGCACGATCGGCTGGTAGTGCACCCGCAGCCCGTCGTCCTCGCCGGCGGACACCCCGCGGCGCAGCGCCCGGGCCAGTCGCTCCGGGAGGTCCGGGTCGGTGTGCGTCGGCGTCTCGCCCGGCCGGTAGGTCACCACCTGGTTGCCGCCCTGCCGCTTCGCCTCGTACATGGCGGCGTCGGCCTGGTGCAGCAGCAGGTCCGGGGAGACGTCCGGCCCCGGCTCGTCCGCGGTCACCAGGCCGAGGCTGCACCGCACGGCCCGGGCGCCGCCGTCCAGCGCGAAGGGCGACTGCAGCGCCTCGACCAGCCGCTGCACCACCCTGGCCCGGTCGGCCCGGCCACCCTCGAAGAGCACCGCGAACTCGTCCCCGCCGAGCCGGGCGACGGTGTCCGAGGACCGTACGGTGCCGGACAGCCGCTGCGCGACCTGCCGGAGCAGCTCGTCGCCGGCGCCGTGGCCGAGGCTGTCGTTGACGGTCTTGAAGTCGTCGAGGTCGCAGAACAGCAGCGCCACCGGCTGGCCGTCCCGGCGGTGCAGCTCGACCGCGTGCGCCAGCCGGTCGCCGAACAGGGCCCGGTTGACCAGGCCGGTCAGCGGGTCGTGGAAGGCGAGGTGGGCGAGCTCCCGCCGGCCGTCGCGGACCCGCTGCAGCAGCATCCGGTTCTCCTGCTGGGTGAGCAGCTGGCGGCTGACGACCAGCACCATGACCAGCATGCCGGCGTAGATCTCCACCGGGTCCAGCCGGATCCCGAGCGCGGTCTGCCCGCTGATCAGCAGCCCGACCGCAGTCAGCGGCAGGTACGGCACCAGCAGGTGCACCCACGGCGGCAGCGCGGTCCGGCGCCGGGCGTGCGAGCCGGCCGGCAGCTCCGGCACCAGCGCGGCCAGCGCGATGAGCGCCGGGCCGGCCACGAAGCCGGCGTCGAAGAGCGGGTGGATCCGCTCCGCGCCGGTGCTGACCAGCCAGGTGAAGAAGCTGTCCGAGATCGATATCGCGACCAGCCCGAGGCCGAGCAGCTGCAGCGGCGGCCGCCAGTGCACCCGGCGTACCGCGCCGAGCAGCACCACGATGGTGACGAGCACCAGGTCGGTGACCGGGTACGCGACCGCCACCACGAAGGCGGGCACGCTCGGCGCGCGGCTGCGCACGGCCGCGCCGAGCGCGCTGGACCAGGCCAGGGTGAGCAGCGAGCCGACCACCACCAGCCCGTCCAGCACCAGCACCGGGCTCGACCGGCCGCTCTCGTCGCCGTCCGCGCCGGGGGCGCCGTCCGTCCGGGCCGCACCGGCCGTCCGGGCTGCGCCGGGGGTGCCGGCCGGGCCGGCGGTGCCGGCCGGCGGCGACGACAGCCGGCCGCGGTCGCCGGCGAAGACCAGCAGCGCAGGCAGCACGAACGGGAACAGGCCGAGGTAGCCGACGTCCGCCCAGGACGGCGACGGGATGTCGGTGCCGGCCAGCCGGGACCAGGTCCAGATCGCCTGCCCGAGACCCCACGAGGCCATCCCGGCCGCGACCAGCAGCCGCCACCGCCGCTCCGGCCCGGACGCCCGCCGGCCGGTCCAGCCGCAGCAAGCCGCGGCGACCGCGGCGCCCACCAGCTGGGCGACGTCGTCGACGGTCTCCGCAGTGTCCCGGGGCAGCACGCCCGAGCCCGCCGCCAGGACGACGCCGACCGCCAGCACCGCGGCGACCGCCGCGACGACCCGGAACCGCTCCGTCGTCATGCCCACCCTCTGCCGTGTCGCGGCTACTGTGCCACGACAGGGCGCGATGGGCGATTCCCGGCCACGCCGCCTCCGCGCCGGCCGGCGTCACCGGCTGCGCAGCATGCCACCGAGCTCGAACCAGACCGTCTTGCCGAGCGGGCTGCGGGACGCCTGCGAGCCCCAGCGGGCGGCCAACTGCTGGACGATCTGCAGCCCGCGGCCGCCGGGACGGTCGGGGCCGGGACGGGCAAGGTGCGGCAGCGTCGGCGAGCCGTCGGCCACCTCGACCCGCAGCCGGTCGGCGTACAGCCGCAGCGACAGCCGGACCGGCGGGGAGCCGTGCCGGATCGCGTTCGTCGCGAGCTCGCTGACGAGCAGCAGCGCGATCTCGGTCATCTCCCGGTCCAGCCGCCACAGCTCCGCGGCACTCGACATCGCCCGGCGGGCGAAGTTCGCCCCCTCGGGTCCGTCCGGCAGCATCACCTCCGCGACCAACCTCCGCTCCGCTTCGACCCACTCGCCGCAGCAGGTTCGTCTCCACCCCGCCGACGCCGAAACGTCCGGTGGGCGTGTCCTGCCCGGTTGTCACTGGAATGTGCCGTATCGTCATCCCGAGCTGGACGGCTCCCACAGGTTGACCCCGGCCTCGGTGGCGTACCGGTCGATCTCGGCCAGCTCGCCGTCGGACAGCTCGGTCCGGTCCAGCGCGGCCACGTTCGCCTCCAGCTGGGCGACGCTGCTCGCGCCGATCACCAGCGAGGTCATCCGCGGGTCGCGCAGCGCCCAGACCAGCGCGAGCTGGGCGAGCGACTGGGCGCGCCGCCGGGCGACCCCGGTCAGCGCGCGGACCCGCGCGAGCCGGTCCTCGGTGAGCATGTCCTGGCCCATTGCGCCGCCGGTGGCCACCCGGGAGTCGGCCGGCACCCCGTCCAGGTAGCGGTCGGTGAGCAGGCCCTGCGCCAGCGGGGAGAAGGCGATGCAGCCGGCACCGACCTCCTCGAGCGTGTCCAGCAGC
>JBJMII010000009.1:0-31550 GCA_045806925.1 Mycobacteriales bacterium | reverse complement strand
CTGAACCGGGCTGCCATCAGCCAGCCGCGAGACGCCACGATGTGAGATGACCACGCCTTTCGGCCGGGCGGTCGAGCCCGAAGTGAACAGGATGTACGCCGGGCTCTCCGGATCGATGCCGGTTTCTCCCGGGTCGGGTGCCGACGGCAACGCCATCGCATCGGCGAGCAGGCGGCTCGCCAGAATGACCCCATCCGGACGGGGCGCCCAGGTTGGCGGTTCCCAAGCCAGGATCAGGTCGAGAGCGGCCTGCTCGGCGATGGAACGCTTCATGGCGTCCGGGTAATCGGGGTTGATCGGGACGACGCACGCTCCGGCCTTGAGCACGCCGAGCAGCAAGGGGAAGGTGTCCGGCACCCGACGCGTGACGAGCCCGATGCGCCGTCCAGGTCCCCTGACGGTACCCGCGAGAACGCCTGAGACGCGTGTGGCCAGCTCGTCCAGCTCACTGTAGGTGGTCTGTCCGCCGTCGGCGATTATCGCCGGCCGCTGCGGGTATCGCGCGACGGCGACGGAGAAAGCCGCTGGCAAGCTCAGTGGACCGGCGTGGTCTCGGTTGACGTTCATCGCATTTCCTCCAGAGAGAAGAGGCCGCCATCCTGGACAGGTGTTCAAGTCATTCCGGGTGGGGTGTTCCCAACCCCCCGAGTGGCTGCCTCCCAAGACGGCCTTGGTAATACAGCAGCGGTTCCCCGGCTTCGCAACTTCCCAGCTCGGTCACGCGACCGATCACAATGAAATGATCGCCTGCTTCATGAACGGCCAGTACTGAGCAGCCGGCCCAGGTGAGAACGCCATCAAGAACTGGTCCCCCAGACGGTGACATGGACCAGCCTACAGAAGCGAACTTATCCGCTCCAGGGGTGCCGAAAACCTGGGCCACCCGGATCTGCTCAGCAGATAGAACATTCACGCAGAAGTAGCCTGCCCGGGCGATCTGCGGCCAGCTGGCGAGAGATCTTCCCGGGCAGAACAGAATCAATGGTGGGTCGATCGACAGGGCGGCGAATGCCTGGCACGAGAATCCGACAGGCTCGTCGGCGTTAAGCGCTGTAATGACGCTGACGCCGGTGCAGAAGTGGCCGAACACGCGCCGGAACTGCCCCGGCGATAGATCGACCCGCATCGGAGCGGCGTCCGGGACAGCGCGCATGGAGGGCCATACTGCCACCTGTTCGACATTCCGTGAAGTTCCTCGACTCTGCGCAACTGGGGAAATTACCCAGTTGCGTGGCCAGGACTCCTGACGACCCGCACTGAAGTGTCTTAGGCCCGGTCAAGTTTGTATCTTGGCCGGGTGTCACACCCAGGTCCGTCCGCGGTCGAGATCGCGCTGACCGATGCTGATGTGCCGGGCTGGTCGGGGTGTCGGTGGAGTCGTCGACGGTGGTGGCGGTCTGGGCGAGGATCGTGCTGCCGTGGGCCGAGCCCGCAGCCGGTAAGGCGCAGGTCATCCCTGAAGGAGTGGGGCCGGTCAAGAGATGGAGTGATCTTTCTTCGGACGGCTTCGCTTGCTGTGTGGACGCGCCGGAGTAGGCGCCGGGGTCAAGGCTCGAGCGGAGCTCGACCGCGTCAGCGGCCGGAGGGCCTTGAGGCCGGCGCTGTCGGGCGCATGATGTTGGCCAGCGGAGAGGGGGGCTTGGGGTGCTCCGGGGAGTTAGGTCGTTGGGGTGAGGTGTCACGCTCGTCAGGGCCGGGTGTCCCGGCGGGTGGGCAGGCCCTGGTGGAGGGCTGCCGGTCATCCCTTCGCCGCGGCCGGGCGGCATGATGGGGTGCGCGGTGCCGTGGTCGGCGGGGTCAATCAGAAGGGGACGACCGCGCTCGGTGCTGCTGTGGGGTCATGACCTGCACGACCCGCGCCGACCAGTTCTGGGTTGGGCGTCGGCTCATGCCGCCGCCGGCGGGGTGGTGTGCAGCGCGCGGACGTGGTGGTCGCGCAGCGCGTAGTAGACGTATTCCAGCTGCCGGCGGGCGGCGGCCACGACGGCGATGTTGCGGCCGCGGCGGGCGGCGACCCGGTCCCGGATCTGCCCGACGGTGGTGGTGGCGGGCAGGATCTGCACGGACTCCACCGCCGCCCAGCGGATCAGCCGGGAGCCCTGTTTGGTGATCCGGCCGCGGTGCACGTGGGTGTCGGACTCCCGGTGGCGCGGGGTGAGCCCGGCCCAGCAGGTCAGCTTGGCCGCGGTGGGGAAGCGGGTGACGTCGCCGATCTCGGCGACGAACACCGCGGCCAGGGTCGGGCCGATCCCGGGGATCTGCTGGACGGCGGTGTAGCCCGGGTCGCGGGCCAGCCGGGTGCGGGTCAGGCCAGCGAAGATGCCGATCTCGAACTCGAGCAGGTCGATCACCCGACGCAGCGAGGCGATCCGCGCCGCGTACGGCGCGGGCAGGTCCAGCCGGTCGAGCACCGCCGTGCCCGCGGTCCCGAACAGGTCGCTCATCAGCACCTGGACCCCGCACTTGGCCAGCACCGCGTGGACCTCGGCCTTGCACCCCGACCGCAGCCCGACCAGCTTGGCCCGGTGCCGCACCAGCTCCCGCAGCTCCCGGGTCGCCGGCGGGGCGATCCACGCCTCGGGGAGGCGACCCATCCGCAGCAGATCCGCCAGGTCCGCCGCATCCCGCACATCGTTCTTCACCCGCCGGTAGGCGAACGCCTTCACCCCCAGCGGATGCGCCAAGTGCACCCGGGCGCCGGCGGCCTGTAGCGCATCCACCGCCCAGTACCAGCCGTACGTTGCCTCCAGCACCACCTCCGGTGCCTCACCCGCCCGCGAGATCACCTCGGTGAGCCGATCCGCGTCGTTCACTATCCGAACGCTCTCCAGCACCTCACCCGCCACCGTCGTCCGCACGATCACACTGCGGCGGCGATGCAGATCGATCCCCACGAACTGCCGTCCCACGTACGCTTCCACCAGGGGCCTCCTTCGTCGTAGACGTGAGCACCCCCAGCGTCCGCCGGGGAGTCACGAGGAGCGGAGGCCCCGCTCCTTCATCGCATCAGACGGCGCGGACGGGTTTCTCGGCACCACAGGCTTCGCTGTCCGAAGAGGTGCAACTGAGACCAATGAGACCATGAAGTCGCGTGTGGACGGCGACCGTCGGTGTTTCCGCAGGTCATGACGGTGGGCAGGGGCGGGGTCGAACCGCCGACCTTCCGCTTTTCAGGCGGACGCTCGTACCGACTGAGCTACCTGCCCGCGACCCCGACGGGACTCGAACCCGCGACCTCCGCCGTGACAGGGCGGCGCGCTAAACCAACTGCGCTACGGGGCCAGACGGTCGTGCTGACCGAGGAACGACGGTACCAGAAGAGAGCCACCGCCCGCCGTGCCGGTGGTGTCAGCGCCGTACGGTCAGCGACCTGCGGACGATGCCGGCGACCTGCCGCTGGTGGTCGGTCAGGTAGAAGTGGCCGCCGGAGAAGACCCGCAGCTCGAACGGGCCACTGGTGTGCTCGGCCCAGGCCCGCGCCTCGTCGCGGGTGACGTGCGGGTCGGTGTCCCCGATGATGGCGGTGACCGGGCAGGTCAGCGGCGGTCCGGGTGGGTGCCGGTAGGTCTCGATCGCCTTGTAGTCGTTGCGGATCGGCGGCAGCAGCAGCGGCCCGAGCTCGGGGTGGGTGAGCAGCTCGACGGCTGGGCCGCCGAGCTCGGCGACCTCCGCGCGGATGCCGTCGTCGTCGCGCAGGTGCACGGCGGTGTCCCGGGTCCGCGACGGCGCCCGGCGGCCGGAGGGGTGCAGGTGCCGCAGGGTGATCCCGTTGCCTTCCCAGCGCCGGGCCACCTCGTACGCGACGACCGCGCCCATGCTGTGCCCGAAGAACGCGGTCGGCCGGTCCGCCCACCGCAGCAGCCCGTCGGCGATCCGGTCGGCGAGCACGGCGACGTCGTCGACCAGCGGCTCGTTGAGTCGGTCCTGTCGCCCCGGGTACTGCACCGCGAGCACCTCGACGTCCGGGCAGAGGGCCGCGGACAGCCGGTAGAAGTAGTTCGCGGCGCCGCCGGCGAACGGGAAGCAGACCAGCCGGGGCGCGCCGTCCGGACCGCGGTGGAAGCGGCGGACCCAGGGGTCGGTGTCGAGCTCGGTCACCAGGACAGTGTCCGGTACGGGCCGGTATGCATCACCCGTATGTATCGATGCCGAGCTTGACGGCGACGCCAAGCCCGCAGAGCGCGATGAAAACCCGCAGCGCGTCGCCGGGCAGCCGGCGGACCAGCGCCGGTCCGAGCCGGCCGCCGACGAGGAATCCGAGCGCCAGCGGCGGGACGGCGGACCAGTCGACCGGCCCGAAGAGCGCGAAGATCACCGCGGCCACCGCGTTGGCCACCGAGGAGACGACGTTCTTCAGCGCGATCGTCCGGACCAGCGGCTCGTCCAGCAGCGCGGTCAGGACCGCGAGGACGAGGACGCCGCCGGCGGCGCCGAAGTAGCCGGTGTAGACGGCGACAGCGAGCACCGCGGCGTTCAGCACGGTGCTGCCCTCCCGGCCACCGGGCTGGTCCGGGCGCAGTCCTGGCCCGGCGAGCAGGACCAGCGAGGCGGCGGCGATCAGCCAGGGCACGACGGCCTCGAACGCGGACGCCGGCGTCAGCAGCAGCAGCGCGGCCCCGATGCCGCCGCCCACCGCGTTGAGCAGGCCGAGTCGCAGCAGCCTCGGGCGCTGCCCGGCCAGCTCGGGGCGGGAGCCGGCCGCGGAGCCGAAGCCGACGAAGACGAGCGCGGTCGTGTTCGTCACGTTCGCGGCCAGCGGCGGGACGCCGACCGCGAGCAGCGCCGGGTAGGAGACCAGCGACGCCAGGCTCGCGACGACGCTGACCACCCCGGCGACCACTCCGGCCGCGAAGAGCCAGACGACGTCGGACACGGCGCCCAGCCTCACCCATCGCCCCCGGGCCGCCGCGTGTGACCCCGCTGACAGCCTGCATCGCCGCGCGCGGTCGGCTCGTTTGCAGAGCGTCCATACCTGAAACCGAGGAAGGCCATGTCACCCGCTCTCCCGCACCGACTGTCCAGCTCCGTGCGCACCCCCTCCCGGGTCGTCCGGGACCTTGCCGCCGCCCGCCGGCAGCGCGAGTCGGACGACCTGCGCCGGCGCGCCGCCTGGGCGGGCCAGGCCCGGCGCACGCCGACGCTGGAGGACTGGATCGACGTGGACGACCTGGCGGCCGACCTGGCTCCGCGGCTCGCCGGGCGGCGGTGACCGAGCCCGAGAGATGCGGCTGACCGCCGCGGCCTGGCGATCAGGTTCACTAACCGTACGACCACCGTCTATCCCTTTTGTCCGATCCCGCTGGTGCTCACCTTGGTGAACCTGATCGGCTGAGGCGACGGCGCTACTCGACCGGACCGGCCGCGAGGCCGGGGTGAGTGCCATCAGCAACAATCGGGGGATGTCATCGACCGAGAGCCGCACCAGGGCGGCGCCGACGTGGACCGAGCCAGGTGCCGATCCGGTCGCGCCGGGGGTGTGGCGGATCCCGCTGCCGCTGCCGGGCGACGGGCTGCGGGCCGTGAACGTGTACGCGGTCCAGGACGGCGGCGGGGTCACGCTGGTCGACGGCGGCTGGGCGCTCGATGCGGCCGAGCGGGAGCTGGAGCGGGCCTTGGGCACGCTCGACCTCGGTCTCGGCGACATCCGGCGGTTCCTGGTCACGCACTCCCACCGGGACCACTACACCCAGGCGGTCGCGGTCCGCCGCCGGTACGGCACCCGGGTGCTGATCGGCGCCGGCGAGCGGCATGCGATCGAGAAGATCACCACCCCGGGGACTCGGGCCGGCCGGTCGCACCACGGTCTGCTCGCCCGGCACGGTGCGGAGCCGGTGCTCGCCGTCCTCCGCGCGCTCGACCGCGACGGCGGCCTCGGCGACCATGGCTACGAGCGCCCGGACGCGTACGTCCCGTCCGGGGAGCTGTTCGCGGTGGGCGACCGCACGCTGGAGGCGATCGCGACGCCCGGGCACACCCGTGGCCACCTGGTGTTCCTGGACCGGGCGGCCGGGCTGCTCTTCGCCGGTGACCACGTGCTGCCACACATCACCCCGTCGGTCGGCTTCGAGGTCGACCCGCCGCGGCTCGCCCTGGCCGGCTACCTCGGCTCGTTGCGGCTGGTCCGGGCGCTGCCGGAGGCGGTGATGCTGCCCGCGCACGGGCCGGCCGGCGGCAGCGTGCACGCCCGCATCGACGCCCTGCTCGACCACCACGACGTCCGGCTCGCCCAGGCCGCCGCGGCGCTCAGCGGCGGCCCACGGACCGCGTACGAGGTGGCGACCGAGCTGCGGTGGACCTCCCGGCAGCGCCCCTTCGCCGACCTCGACCCGTTCAACCAGATGCTGGCGATCCTCGAGACGGCGCTGCACCTGGACCTGCTCGCGGACCGTGGCCGGGCGGCGGTGGCCGAGGTCGACGGCATCCTCCGGTACGCGGAGCCCGCACCGGTCGGCTGACGCGGGTGACCCCGGCCGGCCCGTCGACCCGGTCGGCAGGCCCGCCGCGCCGTACCAGGCCCGACGGACACGCCGGCTGACGAGGTGAGGGTCGGGGAGCGCGCCACGGGGTACGAGCCGGCCGTGAGCATCACCAAGCCCGCGGGCGAGCGGACGCTGTGGCAGGAGCTCGGCACGGCCGCGAAGCGGATGGCGGTCCCCGCGCTGCTGATCGGGACCGCCCTGATCCTGCTCGGGCTTCTCATCACGCGGGTGCTGGACAACACCGACGTCGAGCACGCCGACTCCTGGGTGGACCGGTGGTTCGCCCGGCACCGGACCCCCACCGGCACCGAGCTCACCCACGCCGGCACCTTCCTCGCCGAGACACTGACGATCGTCGGGCTCACCGCGGTCACCGCGGTGATCTTCCGAGTGGTCTTCCATCGCTGGCGGGAGTCCGTGTTGCTGGTGCTCTGCGTGACCGGCGAGACGCTGATCTTCCTGCTCACCACGCTGCTGATCGACCGCAAGCGGCCACCGGTGCCACACCTGGACGCCGCGCCGCCGACATCCAGCTACCCGTCCGGGCACACCGCGGCGGCGACCGCGTTCTACCTGGGCACCGCCATCGTCCTCGCCTGGCACACCCGGCATGTCTGGCTCAAGTGGCTGCTGCTGGTGCTGGGCGTCCTGGTGCCGATCGTGGTGGCCATCTGCCGGATGTACCGGGGCATGCACTACCCCTCCGACACCGTCGCCGGCCTCCTGCTCGGGCTGAGCCTGCTCGCGGTCGCCACCCGGCTGTTCCCGCTGTCCGAGCGGGACCGGGTCAGTGCGCCGAGCCTGGCGTCCCGAACGCGGTGAGGAACCGGTCCCGGAATGCGTCCATCCGCCAGACCGGCGCCCGCGGGCCGGGGTTGAGCCCGTCCTGCCAGCCCCAGCCGGCGATCCGGGCCAGCACGGCCGGGTCCTTCGCGACGACGGTGACGGGCACGTCCCGGCCCGCGCCCGCCCCGGTGACGACCGGCGCCGGCTGGTGGTCGCCGAGGAAGACCAGCACCAGGTCGTCGCCGCCGTACTTCTCGAGGTAGGAGATCAGGGCGCTCAGCGAGTACTCGATCGAGTCCCGGTACGCCCGGCGCAGCCGGCTCGGGCTGCCGAGGACCGAGCTGGCCGGACCGCCCTGCCGGGCCGCCGGGGTGGCGAAGATGGTGCCGTCACCGACGTCCTGCCAGGGCACCATCCTCGGCAGCGGGGTCCACGGGCTGTGGCTGGAGACCAGGGTGATCTCCGCCATCACCGGGGCGTGGCCGGGCCCGCGCTCGGCCCGCTGGAACTGCGCGAAGGTGTACTGGTCCGGCATGGTGGCGTAGCTGAAGCGCGGGCCCCGGTACCCAAGGTTGCGGGAGTCGTACGCCTTGTCGTAGCCGTAGAACCGGCCCTCCGGCCACGGCCTGTCGATGGCCGGCTCGACGCTGACCGTCCGCCAGCCGGCCTTCCCGAAGGCGCTGCTCAACGTCAGCCGGTCGCCGGCGACCAGCCGCCGGTAGCGCTGCTCGTTGTTGATCCACAGCCCGGACAGCAGCGTGGCGTGCGCCAGCCAGCTGCCGCCGCCGACCGTCGAGGAGGTGAGGAAGGCGCTGCGGGAGCCGAAGCCGGCCGCCTTCAGCCTCCGGGTGCCGGCGTCGAGCACCGCGTCGACCTGGGTCGAGAACGCGGGGTCCTCGACCGCGGACCGCCCGTAGCTCTCCACGAACGAGATGACGACGTCCTTGCCGCGCAGCCCGGTCAGCAGCTGGCCGGCCGGGGTCCGGCGGTACGGGTCCTCGCTTGCCTCGGCCCGGAAGGCCAGATCGTCGTGCAGGCCGGCGCGCACCTGGCCGGCGCGGTCGTAGACCAGGGCGGCTGTGCTCCGGGAGGCGATCGGGGTGCCGAAGGCGGCGAGGGCGACCCAGACGACGGCGAGCGCCGCCACCGTGCGTGTCGCGGCGGTACGGTTCCGGACTGCGACGCCGGTCAACCGCAGCACCGACAGCGTGGTCAGGACGACGACCGCCGCGACGAGCAGCAGCGCGCCCAGGACCGTGCCGGCCGCACCGACCCGGCCGAGGGAGTCCTCGGCGACCCCCGTGGCGTCGCCGAGGAGACCCCAGTCCAGCACCAGGTCGAACGGTCGGCCGAGCGCCGCGGAGAAGCCGACGTCGACGGCCTTGAGGACGGCCAGCAGGCCGAGCAGCGCACCGCCGACCGCCGCCGCCACCCGCCGCGCCGTCGCCGGCAGGACCAGCAGGACGCCGGCGGCGACCAGCCCCTCCACCGGGATGCGGACGAACGCGCCCGGGCCGAGGTGACCGATGTCGTCCGGGGCGACCAGCTCGGCCAGCACCAGCAGCGCGGCCAGCGTGGTGAGCACGCCACCGAACACCCGGCGGGTCATGTGGCCCGCCGCAGCAGGCCCGGCGTCCGGGCCGCCCGGGTCGCCTTCGCCGCCCGGTAGGCGGCGTTGGTCGGAGCCAGGTAGACGCCGGTCGGGATCCGCTCGACCCACGGGCAGCTCAGTCACGCGGGCGGCCGATCAGCAGCACGGCGGCGCCGGGCAGGCTGGCGACCAGCACCAGCACCCCGTACGCGACCCCGGTGGCGACGCCCTGCGCCGCGGTCAGCCCGCCGGCACCGAACGCCCACGCCGCCACCCCCTCCCGCGGCCCGAAGCCGGCCACGTTCAGCGGCGCGGCCATGGCCAGCAGCGCCAGCAGCGCCAGTGGCACCAGCCGGGGCACCGACGCGGTGGCACCGGCCACCCGGGCCGCCACCAGGAACGTCGCAACGTGCCCGGAGACCGCGACCGCGGAGGCGAGCACGATCGGCACCCGGGTGCGCGGCGCGAGCAGCGCGGCCCGGAGGTCGGCCTGCACCGCCCGCACCCAGCCGGAGACGCCCGGCCGGGACAGCACGAGCACGGCGAGCGCGACGCCCAGCGCGGCCACCGAGACCGCCGGCATTGCCGAGCGCACCGGCGACGGGAGGGCCAGCAGCACCAGCACCGCCAGCACGGCCTGGACGACCTGACCGGCGGTCCGGTCCCACACCACCGAGCGGATGCCGCGGCCGACGTCGCCGGCCGCCCGTCCGGAGTGAACGGCCCGGTCCACGTCGCCGAGCACGCCGCCGGGCAGCGTCGCGTTGAGGAAGACCGACCGGTAGCAGGCGGCCAGCGCGGTCGGCAGCGGCAACCGCAGCCCGAGCCCGCCGGCGACCAGGCTCCACCGCCAGGCGCAGCACACCGTGGTCAGCAGGCCGAGGCCGAGGGCTGCCGCCAGTGCCCGGCCGTCGAGCTGCCGGACCCCGTCCAGGAACGGGCCGGTGCCCAGCCGCCACAGCAGGACGGCGAGGATGCCCGCCCCACCGAGCAGCCCGGCCCAGGCCCACGGCGTCCGGCGGGCCGGCGCATCGGGTCGGGCGGCGGCCGGCGGTGGTGCCGGCGCGACGGCGGTGTGCAAGGGGGCTCCTTCTCCAGCGGTCTCCGGGGGATCACACGCAGCGCCGCGGCGACGGGTTCACCTCGGGGGACGAGCGAAAGGTCACACGGCCGCCAGCACCGTGGATACCCTCCGTGCCGTGACGTCCCAGCCGGTCAGCGTCGCCCGGCGGGCCCGGGCCGACCGCCGGAGCCGGAGCCGCAGGTCGGCGTCGGTGAGCCAGCACCGCAGCGCGCCGGCCAGCGCGGCGGGTTCCACCAGCAGGCCGGGCACGCTCCCGTCCGGGGCGTGGCCCAGCGTCTCCGGGACGCCGCCGACCGCGGTGGCGAGCACCGGGATCCCGCGCGCGAGCGCCTCGGTGACCACCATCCCGTATGTCTCGCCCCTGGACGGCAGCACCAGCAGGTCCGCCGCGGCGTATGCGGCGTCCAGCTGCGGCCCGACGAGCGGGCCGACGAGCCGCAGCCGGTCGGTCGGCAGCCGGGCGACGAAGTCCGGGTCCCGGGTCAGCGAGCCGACGCAGACACAGCTTGCGTCGAGGCCGGCCAGCGCCGCCGCGAGCAGGTCCTGGCCCTTGTGCGGGGTGACCGCCGCGACGCAGAGCAGCCGCCGGCCGGTGGCCGAGCCGGGCGCGAGCGGTGCTGGGTCGACGCCGGGCGTGGCGACCTGCACGTCCAGCCCGGAAAGCCGGTCGCGGGTCCACGGGCCGGTGGCGACCACCGCCCGGGCGGCGGTCAGCGCGGCCCGTTCGGCCTCGTCACCCAGCGGCATGTGTACGAGCACGACGAGCCGCAGCCGGCGGGCCTGCGGGACCAGCAGCTCCGGCACGGCCGAGGCGACCAGCCCGTCGAGCAGCACGAGGGCGCCGTCGGGCAGCGCCGCGAGCACCCGGGCGAGGCCGGCCCGCTCGGCCGGCAGCGGGGTCGGCCAGCCGCCGCGGACCGCGTGCTCCCGGACCGACCAGCCCAGGGCGGCGAGACCGGCCAGGACCCGGCGGTCGTAGACGTTGCCGCCGCTCGGGGCCGCCGGGTCGTCGATGTCGTTGGGCAGGACGGCGTGCACCGCGCTCACCGGGTCCGCCCCGCGGTCAAAGATCCCGCTCGTAGCTGGCCCAGGCGACGTGCGACTCGTGCAGCGTGACCGCGATGCCGGCGAGCCCGCTGCCCTGGAGCCGGTCGGCGAGCCGGTCGGCCACCACCTTGGCGAGCATCTCGGTGGTCGTGTTGACCCCGGCGAACGCGGCCTCGTCGTCGAGGTTGCGGTAGCTCAGCTCGCCGACCACCGCCGCCAGCGCCTGCGCGGCCGCCCCGATGTCGACCACGATGCCGTCCGCGTCCAGCTCGGCCCGGCGGAAGGTGGCGTCGACCACGAAGGTCGCCCCGTGCAGGCGCTGCGCGGGTCCGAAGACCGCGCCGCGGAAGCTGTGCGCGACCATCATGTGGTCACGGACCGTCACGCTGAACACCGGCTCACTTCCCGTCCAGGGTGCTGTCGTGGGTGATGCTGTCGTGGGTGATGCTGTCGTAGGTGATGAGGTGGCACAGCCCCGGCAGGGTGCCGGCGGCCAGCCCGGCGAGCACCTCGGGCAGCTGGTCGAAGCGGGACTCGCCGGTGATCAGCGCGTCGAAGGCGGGGTCCCGGAGCAGGTCGAGGGCGAGCGCGAGCCGGTCCGCGGCGGTGCGGTCGGACCGGGCGACGGTGCCCACCTGGCTGGCCCGGATGCCCAGCCGGCGGGAGTGGAAGGAGCCGCCCAGCGACAGGCTGACCTCCCGGTTGCCGTACCAGCTGAGCTCGAGGACCGTCCCCGCCGGCGCGAGCAGGTCCAGCGAGCGCTGCAGGCCGGCCGCCGTCGCGCTCGCGTGCACCACGAGGTCCCGGCCGCCGGCCGCGTCCTCCGGGGCGGCGAAGCCGACGCCCAGCACGGCGGCGACCGCGGCCCTGGCCGGGTCGACGTCGACCAGCTCCACCCGGACCCCGGGGAAGCGGGCCAGCAGCGCGGCGACGCAGCAGCCGACCATCCCGCCGCCGAGCACGGTGACCCGGTCACCGACGAGCGGGGCCGCGTCCCAGAGCGCGTTCACCGCGGTCTCCACGGTGCCCGCCAGCACCGCCCGCTCCGGCGGCACGCCGGCCGGCACGCCGACCACCGCGCCGGCCGGGACGACGTACGCGGTCTGGTGCGGATACAGGCAGAAGACGGTGCGGCCGAGCAGCTCCGCCGGTCCGTCCTCGACCACCCCGACGCTGAGGTAGCCGTACTTGACCGGTCCGGGGAACTCGCCCTCCTGGAAGGGTGCGCGCATCACGGCGTGCTGGCTCGCCGGCACGCCACCGGCGAAGACGAGCGTCTCGGTGCCCCGGCTCACCCCGGAGAAGCGGGCGCGGACCAGCACCTCGCCGGGGCCGGGGTCGGGCACGTCGGCGGGCCGGATCTCGCCCGAGCCGGGTTCCCGCAGCCAGAAGGCGCGGGCCTGGCGCGTCATCGGCGTCCTCCTCACCCGCGTGCGTCCCTCACCCGCGTGCGTCCCTCACCCGCGCACCCGACCGCAAACCTCTGCCGTGAACACCGCGAACCGAACCGGCGCCCCGAACGTGGTGACCCTGCGGGAGAGTCCTTGGTGTCGACAGTGTCGACTGTGTCGACGGAGGCATGGTGCCCACGGTTCGAAGTGGTCCGCTGACCGGGCTGGTCGGCCAGCTCGTGCTGACCGCTGCGCTGGCCGGCACCGTCGGCCTCGGTCCCGCTGCCGCGCTCGCCGGCGGTGCGTTCGGGCTGGTGCTGTGCGCCCTGCTGACCCGCGGCCTGGGCGGCTCCGGGCTCGGGCCGGCCGACCAGGTCACGCTGATCCGGGCCACGCTGGTCGGCGGTGTCACCGCGCTGACCGTCGAAGCGTACGTGCGGCCGGTGCCGGCCGCGCCGCTGGTCGCGCTCGCCTCCGTGGCGCTCGCGCTCGACTGGGTCGACGGCCGGGTCGCCCGCGGCACCGGCACCGTCTCCGTGTTCGGGGCGCGCTTCGACATGGAGGTCGACGCGTTCCTCATCCTGGTGCTCAGCGCGTACGCTGCCCGCCCGCTGGGCGCGTGGGTGCTCGCGGTCGGCGCGCTGCGGTACGCGTACGGCGTCGCCGGCTGGGTGCTGCCCTGGCTGCCTGGCCCGCTGCCGGCGCGGCCGTGGCGGAAGGTGGTCGCGGCGATCCAGGGCATGGTGCTGGTGGTGGCGGCGGCTGGCGTGCTGCCCCGGCCGGTCGCGGCCGGGGCGGTCGCGGTGGCGCTGGCGCTGCTGGTCGAATCGTTCGGCCGGGACGTCGGATGGCGGTGGAGGCGACGTGAGCTCGTTCCGGGCGGTCCTGTTCGACGCGGGCGACACGCTGATCCGGCTGACCGGCAGCGGCGAGGACCTGCTGCACCGCGCGGCGTCGTCCCTTGGCCACGACAGCCTGGACCCGGCGGTCGTCGCCCGGGCCTGGCGGCGGGTGCTCGACCGCAGTAGCTCGGCGGAGGAGCTGGCGAAGGGCCGTGACCTGTCCGGCGCCCGGCACCGGGAGGTGTGGACCGCGCTCTACGCGGCGGCCGGCCTCGAGGAGCTGGCGCCGGGGCTCGGCACGGCCCTCTACGAGCTCACCGTCCGGGCCGACTCCTGGGAGGCGTTCCCGGACAGCCTGCCCACCCTGCGGGCGGTCCGGGACCGCGGGCTGCGGACCGGGATCGTCAGCGACACCGGCTTCGACCTGCGGCCGGCGCTGGACCGGCTCGGCCTCTCGGCGTACGTGGACACGGTCCTGATGTCCTACGAGCTGGGGATCTGCAAGCCGGACCCCGAGGTGTTCCGGACCGCCTGCGCGCGGCTGGGAGTCGAGCCGCCGGACACGCTCATGGTGGGCGACAACCCGCTCACCGACTCCGGAGCGGTGGTCGCCGGGATCCCCGTCCTCCTGCTGCCGCCCCCGCCGCCGAACGGACCCCGAGGGCTCGGCCGCGTGCTGTCCCTGCTCTGAGGCGTCCCTGCCCTGCCGACCCTGGCATCCTGGTCGGCGACCGTTGGCCGGTAGGCATCCTGGTCCGCGACTGGTAGCGGGGCGGCCGGCTGCAGAGGCCCCGCCGGCTGGTGACCGAGGGGACGGCGACGGCTCCTGCGGACAAGGGGATGCCCGAGCCGATCGAGGATCCGGCGCCTGAGGTAGACAGCCTGACCGATCTCCTCCTCGAGGAGCGGGACCGGGAGCGGTGACGTGGATCGCGGGTCCGCCCTCGGCCGCCGGTCCGCCCGCATGCTGCTGGCGGTGGACTGGCGGTGGATCGAGCGAGAGCGGCGTAGGGTGCTGGGCTGCCGGGATCGGGAGGAGCGCACCGGTGACCGATGACCGCTGGCTGCGGGCTCTGGGCGAGGAGGACCTGGCGGCGCTGCTGAAGCGCCGGCCGGAGGCGGTCGTCCCCCCGGTGCCCGCCTGCCTGTCGGAGCTGGCCGAGCGACTCGACGAGCCGTACGCGGTGGTCGGCGCCATGCGGCGACTGGATCGGCCGACGCTCCAGGTGGCGGAGGTGGTCGCCGCGCTCGGAGGGCAGGACGTCGACCGCGCGGCGGTGCTCGGGCTGCTCGACGGCGACCGCTCGCGGGACGTGGGTCAGGCCCTGGCCACGCTGGCCGAGCTCGGGCTGTTGAGCGGTGCAGCCCGCCTGACGCTCGTCGAAGCCGCCCGGTACGCGTTCGGTGTGCCGCTCGACCTCGGCCCACCGCTGGCCGCCCTGCTCGCCGAGATGCGGGCCGACGACATCCGAGCTGTCGCCCGCAACCTCGATCTCAAGCCGCCGAGCAGGAAGGCCGAGCTGGTCGCGGCGGTCGCGGCGGCATTGCGGGATCCGGAGCGGGTGCGGTCCGTCGTCGCGGCGGCGCCCGCGCCGGCCCGCCAGCTGCTCCACGAGGTCGCCTCGACCGGCCGGCCGGTGGAGGACTTCTACCGGTGGGACGCCCGGTCCGGCCCGGACCGCCCGGCCCGGTGGGCGTACGCCCGCGGCCTGCTGCTTCCGGTCGGGGACTGGAGCCAGGTGCTGGCCATGCCCGGGGAGGTCGCGCTGGCGCTGCGCGGCGAGTCCTGGCGGGCGCCGTTCGACCCCGACCCGCCTGCGCTGGTACGGGTCCCGGTGCCGCCGTCCCTGGTCGACCGCGACGCTGCCGCCGCGGGCGGTGAGCTGTTGCGCACTGCGACCGGGTTGCTCGACGCGGCCGGTCGTGCCCCGGTGCCGCAGCTGCGCGGCGGCGGCGTCGGGGTGCGCGAGCTGCGGCGGCTGGCGAAGAGCCTCGGCTGCCTGGCGGGTGAGGTGAAGCTCGCGCTGTCGATCGTGCACGCGGCCGGGTTGCTCGCCCTCGCCGACGATGCGGCCGCACCGTCCGACCGGTACGACGGGTGGCTGGCCGACGAGCCACCCGAGCGGCTCGCGACCCTGGTGGCCGCGTGGTGGGCCCTTCCGTACGTGCCGCTGGCCGAGCCAGACGCGGCCTGGAAGCCCGTCGACGAGGACGCCGTGCCGCTGCGCGAAGCGCTGCTGGCCGAGGCGGCCGCCGAGCGGGCGACCGCGCCCGCCGATCCCGCGGCGCTGGCCGCCCTGGTGGAGTGGCGCCGCCCGTTCGGCCTCGGCCGCCCGGACCCGCTGCCGTCGCTGCAGGCGACCTGGCTGGAGGCGGCGCGGGTGGGCGCCACCGGTGCCGGCGCGGTCGGCGCCGTGGGCCGCGCGCTGCTCGACGGGGCGAAGGATGCCCTGCCGGCGGCGCTGGCCGGCGTCGGCGCGGCGGTCGGGTCGGTGACCCTCCAGGCCGACCTGACCGCGGTGGTGGCGGGCACACCGGATGCCCGGCTGTCGGCGTTGCTGGACGGCGTCGCGGGCCGGGAGTCGGCTGGTGTGGCGTCGGTCTGGCGGTTCAGCCCGGACAGCGTGCGGCGGGCACTCGACGCCGGCCTGGCCGCCGAGGACCTGCTCGCCAGGCTGGGCCGGGCGGCGACGACCGGTCTCCCGCAGCCGCTGACGTACCTGATCAGGGATGTCGCCCGCCGGCACGGCCGGGTGCGGGGCGGGGAGGTTGCCTGCTACCTGCGCTCGGACGAGGAGGCCACGCTCGCCGAGATGGCGGCCGACCGCCGGCTGCGCAGGCTCGGCCTGCGGACGGTCGCCCCGACCGTCCTGGTCGGCTCCAGGCCACTCGGTGAGACCCTCGCGGCCCTGCGGGCGGCCGGGTACGCCCCGGTGGCCGAGGGTGTGGACGGCGAGCCGGCCCCGGAGACGGCGGCCGTGCACCGGGTCAGGGCCGCCGACACGGGGCGCAACCGTGTCGTTCCGCGCCCGGAGCCGCCGCCGGAGGCCGGTGCGCTCGCCCGCACCCTGCTGGCCAGGACGGACAGCGCCGCACCGGTGGTCTCGGCGACGCTGCGCCGGCTGCGGACGGCGGCACTGACTCCCACCGAGACGCGCCTGCTCGCGCACGCCATCGACAGCGGCGGTCCGGTCCTGATCGAGTACCGCAGCCAGAGTGGCGGGGTGACCCGGCGGGTGATCGAGGAGGCCGTGCTCGACGACGGCTCCCTGACGGCGTGGTGCCGGTTGCGGGACGACGAGCGGAGGTTCAGCCTGCACGGCATCCTGAGCGTCACTCCCGCCTGACCGAGAGGCGGCCGCAGCATCGTCGCCGGCCGCCGACCGGAAGGCGTGACCAACGAGACCCAGCTCGTCGGCTGAGCCCGGCGAGCGGGAAGGACGGGGATGAGCGCTCAGGGCATTGCTCAGCCGGCGGGCCGGGCCACCGCCGGCGAGCTCCGCTTCCCGGAGGGGTTCGCGTGGGGCACCGCCACCGCGAGCTACCAGATCGAGGGCGCCGTCCGGGAGGGCGGGCGCGGTCCCTCCATCTGGGACACGTTCTCGCACAGCCCGGGCGCCGTGCTCGGCGGCGACACCGGCGACGTCGCCGACGATCATTATTATCGCTACCCGGACGACGTCGCGCTGCTGGCCGAGCTCGGCGTGAGCCACTACCGGTTCTCCCTGGCGTGGCCCCGGCTGCAGCCGGCCGGACGGGGCCGGCTCAACGCCGCCGGTCTGGACTTCTACCAGCGCCTGGTGGACGAGCTGCTGGACCGGGGGATCCAGCCCTGGGTGACCCTGTACCACTGGGACCTTCCGCAGGTCCTGGAGGATGCCGGCGGGTGGCCGGTGCGGGACACGGCCGAGCGGTTCGCCGAGTACGCCGGTCTCGTGCACGACCGGCTGCACGACCGGATCCGCTACTGGACGACGCTCAACGAGCCGTGGTGCTCGGCGTTCCTCGGGTACGCGTCCGGCCAGCACGCCCCGGGGCGCCGGGAGCCGGCCGCCGCTCTCGCCGCGGCCCACCACCTCCTGCTCGGGCACGGCCTCGCCGTCCGGGCCCTGCGCGGGCAGGACCCGGGCAGCGAGCTCGGCATCACCCTCAACCTGCAGCCGGTGGACCCGGCCGGCGACGACCCCCGCGACCTGGACGCGGCTCGGCGCGTCGACGCGGTCTCCAACCGCATCTTCCTGGACCCGCTGTTCGGCGCCGGTTACCCGGCGGACCTCCGCCGCGATGTCGGGACCGTGAGCGACCTGTCCTTCGTCCGGGACGGCGACGAGCCGACGATCGCCGCCCCGCTCGACCTCCTCGGTGTCAACTACTACCGGCGCACCGTCGTCCGCGCGCCCGGCGGTGCTGAGCCGGCACCGGACCGGAACCCGCAGTGGGTCGGCAGCGCCGGAGTCGAGGAGGTGTCCCGCGGGCTCCCCGTGACGGAGATGGGCTGGGAGATCGACCCCGACGGCCTGTACGACCTGCTCCACCGGCTGCGGCGCGACTACGGCGCCATCCCGCTGTACGTGACGGAGAACGGCGCGGCGTTCGACGACGCGCCCGGCCCGGACGGGCAGGTGGCCGACCCGGCGCGGGTCGACTACCTGGACCGGCACCTGCGGGCGGCGTGGCGGGCCATCCGGGACGGGGTCGACCTGCGCGGTTACTTCGTCTGGAGCCTGCTGGACAACTTCGAGTGGGCGTACGGCTGTTCGAAGCGGTTCGGGTTGGTCTACGTGGACTACGGGACCCAGCGGCGGACCGCCAAGGACAGCGCGCACTGGTACGCCCAGGTCACCCGGCGCAACGGCCTGTCGGGGGGCCCCGGCTGACGGTGTCGGCGCAGCTCCGGGGAGGTGTCGGCCCGCCCGCTCAGCCGGCCTGGGTGGGGGGCGCGGTCGAGCGCCGGACGACCAGCTCGGTCGCCAGCTCGACGTGGTGGGAGTCGACCTTCTCGCCGTCGGCCAGCCGCAGCGCGGTCCGGAGCGCGACGGCACCGATCTCGCGGAGGGGCTGGCGGACCGTGGTCAGCGGCGGGGAGGCGAACCGGGCGATCGGGGTGTCGTCGAACCCGACGATGCTCAGGTCCTCCGGAATCCGCAGACCCCGGGCCCGGGCGGCTTCGATGACGCCGAGCGCGGTCTCGTCGCTGCCCGCGAAGATCGCGGTGGGGCGCGCCGGCAGGTCGAGGAGTGCGGCGCCCTCGACCAGCCCGTCCCGGTGGTGGAACCGCCCGGTCCGCACGTACCCCTCGGGAATGCGGACCGCCTCCCGCTCCATCGCCCCGCGGTAGCCGTGCATCCGGGCCTGGTTGCAGGCGGCGGCCGCGGGACCGCCGAGGTAGGCGATCCGCCGGTGACCCAGGTCGAGCAGGTGCCGGGTCGCCGCCAGGCCGCCGAGGAAGTTCGTCGACCCCACGCTGGTCACGCGGGCCTGCGGGAGGTCGAACGGGTCGATGACCACGAGCGGTATCCGGGCCCGGGACAGCGCGGTGAGGTCCGCGGCGCCCAGCTCGGTCGTCACGGTGATCACCGCCCGCCGGCCGGCCGCGGCGAGCTCCCGGGCCCAGGCACCGGAGCGCGCCGGCGTGGACTGCTGCCGGCCGCGCGGGCGCAGGCTCACCACGACCGCGACGTCCAGCTCCGCCGCGGCCGGCAGGATGCCCTGGACGACCTCCGTGGAGTACTCGTTGAGGTCGCCGTGGAAGAGCAGCTCGACGGTCGGGAACCGGACCGGGTCGACCCGGCGGGCGACCCGGTAGTCGTGCGTCTGGAGGAGGTCCTCGACGCGGGCGCGGGTCGCCGGCGCGACGTCGCTGCGCCCGTTGAGCACCTTGGAGACCGTCGCCACGGAGACTCCCGCGGACGCTGCGACCGTGGCCAGCGTGGCGCGCCCGTCTCTGGACGCCACAGCCCTCCTCCTCAGGCTCCGCCGTCACTCGCGGCAGGGCGGAGCTCCACCGGAGTGAGAAGCCGACGGTCGTGGCCGACAGTCCGCACAGGGCCGCTGAGCGTCACCTTACCGCGGCAGGGCAGGTCGGCCGCCGACGTTCCGACCAGCACCTCGAGGTCTCCCGGCGGCACCACCCGCTGGTACTCCCGGTTGGTGTACGCGGTCCGGTCGGCATGCACCCGGAACCGGACGTCGAGCGCCTGGCCGGGCTCGAGCCGGACCCGCCCGAAGCCGGCCAGCTGCTTCACCGGCCGGACCACCTCGGCGATGACGTCGTGCAGGTAGAGCTGGACGACCTCGTCGCCGGCCCGGGCGCCGGTGTTGCGGACCCGTACCGAGACGGCGAACTCGCCGTCGGTCGGCACCTCCGGGTCGCTGATCCGCAGGTCGTCGAGCTCGAAGGTGGTGTACGAGCGGCCGTACCCGAAGGGGAACAGCGGCGTCGGGTCGAGCGAGCTGATCCCGGCGCTCTCCGGGCCGCCCAGCGGCGGCTGCAGGTACGTGCCCGGCTGGCCACCGGGACCGCGCGGGATCTGCACCGGCAGCTTGCCGCCCGGCTGGAGCCGGCCGGACAGGACGCCGGCGATCGCCTGCGCGCCCTCCTCGCCCGGCAGGAACGCCTGCACGAGCCCGGCTGCAGCGCGCATGTCACCCAGCGCGTACGGGCGGCCGGAGACGACGACCAGGACCACCGGCGTGCCGGTGCCGAGCAGCTCGGCGACGAGGTCGGCCTGCACCCCCGGGAGCCGGAGGTCCTCGGCGTCGCAGCCCTCGCCGGAGGAGCCGTGCCCGAACAGGCCGGCGATGTCGCCCACGAGGGCCACGCAGAGGTCGGCCGAACGGGCCGCGGCGAGCGCGGCCGGGAAGCCGGACCGGTCCTCGCCCTGCAGCGGGCAGCCCTGCTCGTGCACGACCTCGATCCCGGGCAGCTCCGCCCGCAGGGCGTCGAGCGCGGTCTGCACCTCGATCCCCAGCCCCAGGCCCGGGTGCCGCGGCAGCACGTGGTTGGGATAGGAGTAGCAGCCGAGGAACACGAGCGGGTCCCCGGCCGAGGGCCCGACGACGGCCACCCGGCGCAGCGCCGGGCGGCCCTCCCCGAGCATCGGCAGGGCCGTCCCGGGGTCGAGCAGGACGACCGACCGCTCGGCGACCTGCCTGGCGAGGGTGCGGTTGCCGGCTGAGTCGAGCTCGGTGCCGGCTGCCCCGGCCACCGACTCCTCCGGCGTCCAGTCCGGGTCCAGCAGGCCCAGCCGGGCCTTCTGGACGAGCAGCCGGCGGGCTGCGCGGTCGACCAGGGATGCCGGCAGCTCGCCCCGGCGGACCAGCTCCACCAGCCCGGGCCCGAAGCAGAGGGCGTCCGGCAGCTCGACGTCGATCCCCGCCGCGAGCGCCAGCGCGCCGGCGTGCACGGCGTCCCCCGCGACCCGGTGCATCGTGGCCAGGAACGGCACCGCCCAGTAGTCGGACACGACGGTGCCGGTGAACCCCCAGTCCCCGCGCAGCAGCTCGGTGAGCAGCCACGGGTCCGCCCCGGCCGGCACCCCGTCCACGTCGGCGTACGAGTTCATCACCGAGCCGGCCCCGGCCGCGACGGCGGTCTCGAACGGCGGCAGGACGACGTCCAGCAACTCCCGCCGTCCCATCGACACCGGGCCGTGGTTGCGGGCCGCGCGCGAGGCGGAGTACCCGGCGAAGTGCTTCAGGGTGGCGATGACACCGGCGCTCTGCAGGCCGCGCACGTAGGCCGCGCCGAGCATCGCGACGAGGTAGGGGTCCTCGCCCATGGTCTCCTCGACCCGGCCCCAACGGTAGTCCCGCACCACGTCCAGCACCGGGGACAGACCCTGGTGCACGCCCAGCGCGGCCAGGTCCCGCCCGATCGCGGCGGCCATCCGCTCGACCAGGTCGGGGTCGAACGTCGCCCCCCAGGCGAGCGATGTGGGGTACACGGTCGCGCCGAACGTCGTGAACCCGGTCAGGCACTCCTCGTGCACCAGCGCCGGGATGCGCAGCCGGGATCCGTCCAGGACGATGCGCTGCTGCCGGACCAGCTCGGCCGCGCCGTCCGCGGCGGTCACCGGAGCGCTGCCGTAGGGGCGGGTGAGCTGGCCCAGCCCGTGCCGGCTCGCCTCCTGCAGTGTCAGCGCCTCGCCGGCCGCGAACACGTCCTGCATGGGCGCCACGATGAGGTTGGCGTCGGGATCCGCGGCCGGCCCACGGTCCGGGTCGGCGTCGCCGGCGTGCATGTCGTTGCCGACCCACCGGCTGCCGAGCTGGGCCACCTTCTCCTCGAGGGTCATCTCGGCCAGCAGGCGCTCGACCCGGTCCTCGACCGGCAGCGTGGTGTCCTGCCACGCCGCGTTCCCGCGGTCCGGGACCGGGCCGGAGTCAGCTCGCGTCACGCCGGCGCTCCTTCCGGGGGCGAAGTAGATAGTCGAAACATTTCGAAAGCAGGGCGAACAACCGCATCACCTCGAACCCACCGAGATCCATCCGCATCACGACCACGACGTACGCAGCCTTGTCGCCAGTGCGTCGACCCGCGGGAGGGGCTCCCAGCACCTCCTGAGCACCGCTTGAACCTGCCGTTCACGCCCTCTTGACACGCTCGAAAGGCGTTCCTAGGTTAACTGTTGCGGTCGCCGGTCGAAAGATGCAGTCGTCCGGGTGGAGAGTGGGAGGCGCGAGGGTTGGGCCGCGCGGCCGATACCAACCGCCTCGCACGATCGGCGCGCCGCGGGGACGCCGCGGCTCTCGAGTACGGGAGATGAGCGTGGACCCCAGGACGATTTCCCGACGTACCTTCCTCGGCCTCGCGGCCGGCGCTGCGGCCGGCACGGCACTCGCCGCCTGCGGCGGCTCCGGCCCGACCCAGACGGGGGCCGGCGGGGGCAGCGGCGGCGGGAGTGGCGGCGGCGGCGGCAACATCACCTACTGGTTCCTGACCGGGCAGCCCCAGCAGGCCATCCGGGAGAACAGCGTCAAGCGGTTCAACCAGGCGAACCCGAACAGCCAGATCAAGTACACGGAGTTCCAGAACGACGCGTACAAGACGAAGATCAAGACCGCCATCGGTGCCGGCCAGGGACCCACGATCATCTGGGGCTGGGGCGGCGGCGGGCTGAAGAGCTACGTCGAAGCGAACCAGGTCGAGGACCTCACCCAGTTCTTCGCGGACAACGCCCAGCTGAAGAACAAGCTGTTCCCCTCCTCCTTCGGCGCCGCCACCGTCAACGGCAAGATCTACGCGATGCCGGCGGAGGCCGTGCAGCCCATCGTGCTCTTCTACGACAAGCGAGCCTTCGAGAAGGTCGGCGCCCAGCCCCCGCAGTCCTGGGGCGACATCATGGACCTGGTCGGGAAGTTCAACTCCGCCGGCATCGCGCCGTTCTCCCTCGGCGGGCAGTCCCGCTGGACGAACATGATGTGGCTGGAGTTCCTGCTCGACCGCATCGCCGGCCCCGACGTCTTCCAGGCCGTCTTCGAGGGTAAGCAGGACGCCTGGTCCCACCCGGCCGTCACCGACATGCTCACGAAGGTGCAGGACCTGGTGAAGGCCAACGGCTTCATCAAGGGCTTCTCCTCGATCACCGCCGACTCCAACGCCGACCAGGCGCTGCTGTACTCGGGCAAGGCGGCGATGATGCTGCACGGCGTGTGGACCTACGGGAACATGAAGGCCAGCGGTGGCGACTTCGTCACCGGCGGTCACCTCGGCTACATGAACTTCCCGCCGGTCGAGGGCGGCAAGGGTGACCCGAGCGACACGGTGGGCAACCCCGGCCAGTACTACGCGATCTCGTCGAAGGCCAGCGACGCGCAGAAGGAGGCGGCCAAGAAGTTCTTCTCGACCGCCGTGCTCGACGACACCGAGGTCAAGGACTGGGTGAAGTCCGGGAACGTGCCGGTGGTCAAGGGGGCGGACAGCCAGTTCGGCTCCGGCCAGGACGCCGACTTCCTGAAGTTCGTCTACGACGTCTCCAGCAAGGCGAAGGTCTTCGCGCAGTCGTGGGACCAGGCGCTGTCCCCGACGGCGGCCGAGCAGCTGCTCGACAACATCGCCAAGCTCTTCCAGCTCCAGATCTCGCCGCAGCAGTGGGTCGACAACATGAACAAGGTCATCGGGAAGTGACCTGACATGACGACGCTGCCCACGCTCCCCGGCGCCGAGCAGCTGACCGGGCCGGTCCAGGCCGGATCCCGTCCGGTCGGGTCCCGCCAGTCGTCCATCATCTGGATGGCGTTGCCGGCGCTCGCCGTCTTCGTCGTCTTCGCAGTGGTTCCACTCCTCGGCGTCCTGGCCCTGTCGTTCACCACCTGGGACGGGATCGGGACCATCCAGCCGTCCGGCTCCACCAGCTGGCGGGCCACCCTCAGCGACCCCGGGCTGCCGCACGCGCTGTGGGTGACCTTCGAGGTGATGGCGCTCAGCTGGCTGGTGCAGACCCCGCTGAGCCTGCTCATCGGAGTGTTCATCGCCGGGCACCAGCGCTACCGCGAGGTCCTCGCGGTGCTGTTCTTCATCCCGCTGCTGCTCAGCTCGGCGGCCATCGCCATCACCTACAAGGCGCTGCTCGACCCCAACTTCGGCCTCGGCGCCGGGCTGCACATCCCGCTGCTGGCCCAGGACTGGCTCGGCCGGCCGCACCTGGCCCTGGCCGTGATCATCTTCGTGGTGTCCTGGCAGTTCATCCCGTTCCACTCGCTGATCTACCAGGGCGGCGTGCGGCAGATCCCGAGGACCATGTACGAGGCCGCGCAGATCGACGGCGCCGGCCGCGTCCGCCAGTTCTTCAGCATCACGGTGCCGCAGCTGAAGTACACGATCATCACGTCGTCCACGCTGATGGTCGTGGGCTCGCTGACGTTCTTCGACCTGATCTTCGTGCTGACCGAGGGCGGCCCCGGGGATGCCACCCGGGTGCTCGCCCTGGACATGTACAAGACCGGCTTCCAGGCCAACCTGATGGGACCGGCGAGCGCGATCGCCGTCATCCTCGTGCTCGTCGGCCTGGGGCTGGCCCTGCTGCTGCGCCGGGTGGGCGGCAGCGCGAGCGAGAGCCAACTGGAAGGGGCGGCGTGACATGGCGACGACCCTGACTACCGGCGGCCCGGCGACCGCGACGCCGGCCCGGCAAAGGCCCCGCGGCCGGCGCGCCGCCCGGCTGAACTGGCTCGGCGGCCTGGGCGGCTGGATCTGGCTGGCGATCGTGGTGATACCGATCTACTGGATCGTCGTCACCAGCTTCAAGACGCAGGCCACCTACTTCCAGGGCAACCCGCTGGCGCCGCCGACCTCCCCGACGATGGAGAACTACAAGCTCGTCATCCAGTCGGACTTCCCCCGGTACTTCCTCAACAGCGTCATCGTCACCCTGGGAGCGGTCATCCCGGCGGTGCTGATCTCCTTCATGGCCGCGTTCGCCATCGTCCGGACCAGCGGCACCAGCCGGTTCCTGCGCCTGGTCAACGCGCTGTTCCTGATGGGCCTGGCGATCCCGCTGCAGGCGACGATCATCCCGGTGTACCTGATCATCATCCGGCTGCGCCTCTACGACACCCTGCCGGCGCTCATCCTGCCGTCGATCGCGTTCGCGATCCCGCTGTCGGTGCTGGTGCTCTCCAACTTCATCCGCGACGTGCCGAAGGAGCTCTTCGAGTCGATGCGGATGGACGGCGCCTCCGACTGGGGCACGCTCTGGCACCTGGCGTTCCCGCTGACCCGGCCGGCGCTGGTCACCGTGACCATCTACAACGGACTGGCGATCTGGAACGGGTTCCTGCTGCCGCTGATCCTCACCCAGAGCCCGTCCAAGCGCCTCCTGCCGCTCGCGCTGTGGACGTTCCAGGGCCAGTACAGCGTCAACGTGCCGGCGATCCTCGCCTCCGTGGTGCTGACCACGCTGCCGATCCTCATCCTGTACGTCGTCGGCCGTCGCCAGCTGCTCAGCGGACTGACCGCAGGCTTCAGCAAGTAGGGGACCGAACCGTCCGGTCCGAACCCGGAGGATTTCCATGGACTTGCGACCCACCCGCGAAGACAAGTTCTCGTTCGGCCTGTGGACGGTCGGCTGGCCGGCCCGCGACCCGTTCGGCGAGGCCACCCGACCGCCGCTGGACCCGGTGGAGACCGTGCACCGGCTCGCCGAGCTGGGCGCGTACGGGGTCACCTTCCACGACGACGACCTCGTCCCGTTCGGCAGCGACGAGAGCACCCGGGACAAGACGATCGAGCGCTTCAAGCAGGCCCTCGCCGAGACCGGCCTGGTGGTCCCGATGGCGACCACCAACCTGTTCTTCCACCCGGTGTTCAAGGACGGCGCGTTCACCAGCAACGACCGCTCGATCCGGCGCTACGCCATCCGGAAGGTGATGCGCAACCTCGATCTCGCGGCTGATCTCGGCGCCCAGACGTACGTCTTCTGGGGCGGCCGGGAAGGTGCCGAGACCGACGCCGGCAAGGACGTCCGGGCCGCGCTGGACCGCTACCGGGAGGGCCTGGACCTGCTCGCCCAGTACGTCGTCGACTCCGGCTACGGGCTGCGCTTCGCCCTGGAGCCGAAGCCGAACGAGCCCCGCGGGAACATCCTGCTGCCGACGCTGGGGCACGCGCTGGCCTTCATCTCCACCCTCGAGCACGCCGACATGGTCGGCGTCAACCCGGAGACCGGGCACGAGCAGATGGCCGGCCTCAACTACACCCACGGGCTGGCCCAGGCGCTCTGGCAGGGAAAGCTCTTCCACATCGACCTCAACGGCCAGCACGGGCCGATGTACGACCAGGACCTCGTCTTCGGGCACGGCGACCTGCTCAACGCATTCTCCACAGTGGACCTGATCGAGCACGGCGCGCCGGGCGGCGGGCCGGCCTACGACGGGCCACGGCACTTCGACTACAAGCCGCTGCGCACCGAGGACATCGACGGCGTCTGGGCGTCCGCGGCCGCCAACATGCGGACGTACCTGCTGCTCAAGGAGCGGGCCGCGGCGTTCCGTGCCGACCCGGAGGTGCAGGAGGCGCTCTCCGCGGCCCGGGTGGCGGAGCTCGGGCAGCCGACCCTGGCGCCCGGGGAGAGCTACGCCGACCTGCTCGCCGACCGGTCCGCCTTCGAGGACTTCGACGCCGACGCGGCCGGCGTCCGCGGCTACGGCTACGTCCGGCTCAACCAGCTCGCCGTCGAGCACCTGCTCGGCGCCCACTGACCAGCCCCGGGGGACCTCCCCCGGGACCTCACTCGGCGCCGCCCCCGTCCCCGGCCGGCCCAGTCCCAGCTGACCCCTGCCCAAGCGAAGGAGTCCCCGCGATGCAGCTCGGACGCAAGACCCTCAGCACCCTGGTGACCGGCACGCTCGGAGTCACGCTCCTGGCCGGCGCGGCGGCCGCCTCCTGGGCCGCGCCGGCCGCGCCTGCGGCGCCGGCGTCCGCCCCCGCCGCGGCCGGCTCGGTGCCGGACCCGACGACGGCGACGCTCCGGCAGCTCGCCCGGCACACGAAGCTCGAGATCGGCACCGCCGTCGACACCTCCGCGCTCCGCAACGACGCGACCTACCGGCAGCTGGTGGCCGACCAGTTCTCCAGCGTCACCCCGGAGAACGTGATGAAGTGGGAGGTGGTCCACCCGCAGCGCAACCGGTACGACTTCACCCAGGCCGACCAGCTGGTCGCCTTCGCCCGGGAGCACGGCCAGAAGGTCCGCGGGCACGTCCTGGTCTGGCACAGCCAGCTGCCGGCCTGGCTGACCTCCGGCACCTGGACCAGGGATGAGCTGCGCAGCATCCTGCGCGAGCACATCTTCACCGTGGCCGGGCACTTCCGCGGCCGCATCTGGGCCTGGGACGTGGTCAACGAGGCGTTCAACGACGACGGCACCCTGCGCGACACGATCTGGCTGCGCACGATCGGCCCGGAGTACATCGCCGACGCCTTCCGCTGGGCGCACCAGGCCGACCCGAAGGCGATCCTCTTCTACAACGACTACAACGTCGAGGGGATCAACCCGAAGAGCAACGCCGTCTACGCGTTGCTGAGCCGGCTGCGGCGCGAAGGTGTCCCGGTCGAGGGCTTCGGCGCCCAGGGCCACCTCGGCACGCAGTACGGATTCCCGCAGGACGTCCTGCAGAACCTGCGCCGCTTCGGCGACCTGGGCCTGGCCACCGCCATCACCGAGGCCGACGTCCGGAGCATCCTCCCGGTCGACAGTGCGGAACTCTGGGCGCAGGCCGCCGGGTACAGCCTGATGCTGGAGAGCTGCCTGCTCGAGCGCAGCTGCATCTCCTACACCGTCTGGGGATTCACCGACCGCTACCAGTGGGTGCCCGGCGTCTTCCCCGGCCAGGGCGCGGCGGCGATCTACGACGCGAACTACCACCCGAAGCCGGCGTACGACGCGCTGCGGCGTGACCTGGCGCTGGCCCCGCACAGCGGCCGGCGCGGCTGAGCCGCCGCGGACCCGACCGGCACGGCGGCGTCAGGCGGGCTGGTCCTCCGGGCTCTCGATGACGGCATGGATCTCGTCGGCGACCAGCCCGTGCGCCTCCCGGTGCACGGTGTTCGCCGCCTCGGCGTCGGGCGCGTCGACCAGGCAGAAGATCCGGCCCGCCTGCTCGTCCACCCAGTAGCGGAGGTAGTGCACCCCGTACGCCTGCTGGGTCTTGAGATCCGCCTCGTGGGCGCCGGCGACGTCGCTCGCCGACACCCCACCCTCGATGACGTGGATGTCCATGAACAGTGGCATTGTCCTCTTCCCGTCTGCTGTCCGGTCCGACACCTCGTCGCCGGGACATCCCATGACGACAGGAGAAGCCAGGGTCGGCGGTCGGCCCCGTCAGCCGCTCGTGTGAGCAACGTATGGCGTGGCAGCGAACCCGACATCGGACGATGCCCCGATTCGGCCGAGCCCGGGACACCTATTTCCCGGCACCGACGCCCCTACGGCTGGTCCGCGGGAGATCCGCCGGACCTGCCCCGCCGGGACCAGCCGGCTCGGCCGGTGCCGGCGGTGCCGTCGGTGCCGGCGGTGCCGTCGGAGAGCAGCCATCAGGTCCGGTCCGACCCGGACGGAAGGAGAGCATACTTTTCGGCATGTCGGGGGTCGCCGCGACCTCGCGCTTCGTCGGTCGCGGAGCTGAGTTGGGCCGTCTCGAGTCGGCGTTCGGGCACGTCGGCGGGGGCAGCCCGATGACGGTGTGCGTGGGCGGTGAGGCCGGCGTCGGGAAGACCCGACTGGTCGGCCGGTTCGCCGATCAGGTCCGCGGGTCGGGTGGGCGGGTGCTGGTCGGCGGCTGCATCGAGCTCGGCGAGGCGTCGCTGCCGTACGCACCGGTGGTCGAGGCGCTCCGCGGCCTCGGCCGCGGGCTCGAGCCGGCGGCGCTCGACGAGCTGGTCGGACCGGGACGGCCGCTGCTCGCGCGCCTGCTGCCGGAGCTCGGGCGGGGCGGGGAGACCGGGTCGGCCGAGCTCGCGGTCGGCTCGTCGGCGCAGGCCCGGCTCTTCGAGGCGTTCCTCGCCCTGCTGGAGCGCCTCGCTGACCGGTCGCCCACCGTGCTGGTGACGGAGGATCTGCACTGGGCCGATCGCTCGACCCTGGACCTGCTCGCCTTCCTGGTCCGTAACCTGCGGGCTCCGCTGCTGCTCGTGCTGACCTACCGCACGGACGAGCTGCACCGGCGGCATCCGCTGCGGCCGTTCCTGGCCGGACTGGACCGCAGTGGACGGGTCGAACGGCTCGACGTCGCCCGCTTCGACCGGGTCGGCGTCGCCGAGCTGATGGCCGGCATCCTGGGCACGAGGCCGGACGACGAGCTCGTCGAGCAGGTCTACCGCCGCTCCGACGGCAACGCGTTCTTCGCCGAGGAGCTGCTCGCCGCCAGCAACCAGGGCCACGGGCGCGGCCTGCCGCCCAGCCTGCAGAACGTCCTGCTCAGCCGCGTCCAGGATCTCGCCGAGGACGCTCAGGCGACACTCCGGATCGTGGCCGCGGCGAGCGGCCGGGTCGGGCCCGAGCTTCTCCGTGCGGTCAGTGAGCTGCCGGAGTCCGACCTCCTCGCCGCGCTGCGCGCCGCGGTCGCCCACCAGGTACTCGTCCCCGACCCGACCACCGAGACCTACGCCTTCCGGCACGCGCTGACCCAGGAGGCGCTGTACGCCGAGGTGCTGCCCGGTGAGCGCACCCGGCTGCACGCCGCCTTCGCCCGCGTCCTGTCCGAACGCCCGGAACTGGCCGGACCCCACGGCGTCGCCGCACCGGCCCGGCTCGCCTACCACTGGGTCAGGGCGCACGACCCGGCCCGCGCGCTGCCGGCCGCCGTGCAGGCGGGACTGCAGTCTGTGACGGCGTACGGGTTCGCCGACGCCCAGCGTCATTTCGAGACCGCGCTGGAGCTGTGGGACCAGGTCACCGACGCCGAGGCCCGACTCGACCTCGATCGGGCCGCGGTGCTGCAGCACGCGGCCGAGTCGGCCTACCTGGCCGGTGACCCGAACCGGGCCATCACGCTGACCCGGGCGGCGCTCGTCGAGGTCGACGCGGCCCGGGACCCGGTACGGGCCGGGCTGCTGCATGGGCGGCTCGGCGGCTACCTCAGCGCGACCGGCGGCGAGGGCGGGTTCGAGCACTACGAAGCCGCGGTACGGCTGGTTCCGACGAGCCCGCCGCTGGCCGAGCGTGCGCAGGTCGTGGCCGCCTTCGGCGAGGCCCTGATCGTGCGCGGGCGCTACCGCGAGTCGCGGGACCTGTGCGCGGAAGCGATCGTGGTCGCCCGCCAGACCGGCGCCCTGGCCGAGGAGGGCGACGCCCGCCGGGCACTGGGCGTGGACCTCGCCTTCCTCGGTGACCTCGACGCCGGCGTCGAGCAGATCCGCGAGGCCCGCAGGATCGCCGAGGCGGTCGGCAAGGTGGACGAGGTCGCGCGCTCCTTCGCCACCCTGTCCGGCCTGCTGGAGACGTTCGGCGAGCTGGAGGCGGCGACCGCGGTCGCCCTGGAGGGCGCCGAACTGGCGGCCGCCCAGGGCCTCGGGCGGTGGCACAGCCCGTTCCTCACCGCGACCGCCGCCCGGGCCCTGTTCGCGCTCGGCCGGTGGGACGACGCCGACCGGCTGCTGCGCCGCGCAGCCGACGGCGTGGCTCCCGAACTCGCCGCCGCGCGGGTCTACATCCACACGGCCCGTACGGAGCTCGACCTCGCCCGAGGCCAGGCCGGCTCGGCCGCGTGGCACCTGGCGGTGGCCCGCGAGGCCTACGCATCGACCGTCACCCAGCCCTGGTTCGCGACGCCGCTGTTCGCCGCGACGGCGGAGCTGGCCATCACGCAGGGCCGGCTGACCGACGCCGACGCCGCCGTGGCCGAGGGGCTCGGGGGCGCCGGTGCGGACGTCGTCTTCGCCGCGCCGCTGTACGTCCTGGGGTTGCGGGCAGCTGCCGATCGCGCTGACCGGGCGCGCGCCCGGCGCAGCGACGACGAGGTCCTGGACGCTCGCCGGGCCGGCGGCGCACTGGCCCGGGAGCTGCGCGGCCGGCTGCCGCCAGGGGGAGCCGACGGCATGGTCCCGACCCCGCGCACGGACGCCCACGCGGTCCTCGGCGAGGCCGAGCTCGCCCGGCTCGAGGGGCACAGCGACCCCTACCTGTGGGCGGCCGCCGCCAAGTCCTGGGAACGGCTCGGCCAGCCGTACCCGACCGCCTACGCCCGCTGGCGGGAGGGGGAGGCGGGACTGCTGGGCGGCGTCCTGCGCGGCCAGGTCGAGTCGTCGTTGCGAGCCGCGCACCTGACGGCGAGCGAGCTGGGCGCGGCGCCGCTGCGCGCCGAGATCGAGGCCCTGGCCCGCCGCGGCCGCCTCGCCCTCGGGCCGGACCCCTCCGCCCCGCCCACCGCACCGCCGGCGCCGACGCCGCTCGACCGGCTCGGCCTCACCGCCCGCGAGCAGGAGGTGCTGGCTCTGGTCGCGCTGGGGCGGACGAACCGTGAGATCGCCGAGACCCTCTTCATCAGTCCCAAGACGGCCACGGTCCACGTCTCGAACATCCTCGGCAAGCTCGGCGTGCGCAGTCGGGTCGAGGCGGCCACGACCGCCCACCGGCTCGGGATGGTGGAGCCGGGATCCTGACCGAGGCGCGCCGCCGTCGGCTACTCCCTGGTCGCCAGGACGGCCAGTGCGGTGTTGCCGGCGGAGATCAGCGTGGTCACCGCCGCGGCCTTGCGCGGCAGGTCGCCGCGCAGGCCGGCGGTCGCGGCGGCGACCGTGTCCGATGCGTGGATGAGCACGGCGAACCGGGCAGCCCGGCGGCGCTGCTCGCCCTGCAGCACGAGCAGGTCCGCCCCGATCAGGATGGTCCG
>JBJMII010000008.1:0-7454 GCA_045806925.1 Mycobacteriales bacterium | reverse complement strand
GGGCATCGCGGAGATGTCCGGAGACATCGACGAGCCCGCCGCTCGGGTCCTGACCGACCTCGACGCGGTGGGCAACACCACGAAGGCGATCACCAAGGGGATCGCGATCGCGACCGCCGTGCTCGCCGCGACCGCGCTCTTCGGCTCGTTCACGGATGCCGTCATGGGTGCGGTCGCGAAGTCCGGCGCGGCGCCGAGCGAGGGGCGCACCGACTACAAGGCCCTGCAATACCTCGGCATCCTCAACGTCGCCGACCCCAGCAACCTGGTGGGACTGATCATCGGAGCATCCGTCGTCTTCTTCTTCTCCGGCCTCGCCATCAGCGCTGTCTCGCGAGCTGCCGGGAGGGTGGTCTTCGAGGTCCGTGAGCAGTTCCGGACGAAGCCCGGGATCATGGACTACACCGACCGGCCGGACTACAGCCGGGTGGTGGACATCTGCACCCGCGACTCGCTGCGGGAGCTGGCCACTCCGGGCCTGCTCGCGGTGCTGGCACCGATCGCGGTCGGCTTCGGCCTGGGCGCCGGCGCGCTCGGCAGCTACCTCGCCGGCGCGATCGGCACGGGCGTGCTGATGGCGGTGCTGCTCGCCAACTCGGGCGGGGCATGGGACAACGCGAAGAAGATGGTCGAGGACGGCGCCTATGGCGGGAAGGGCAGCGAGGCGCACGCGGCGACGGTGATCGGCGACACGGTCGGCGACCCGTTCAAGGACACCGCAGGGCCGGCGCTGAACCCGCTGATCAAGGTGATGAACCTGGTGTCCCTGCTGGTGGCGCCGGCAGTGGTTCAGCTCAGCGTCGGCGCGGACGAGAACGACGGGCTCCGCATCGGCCTGAGCATCCTCGCCGCGCTGATCATCATCGGTGCGGTCGTGGTGTCGAAGCGGCGGTCGGTCGCGGTGGGCGCGGAGCCGGCGACGACCAGCGGCGTCTGACCGGAGCGCTGCGGCGCCGGCCCAGGGCGGCCGTCGCGCGGGTACGGCCCGCACCCCGGCCCGTCACAGCCTCGAAGGCGCACGACCGCCTACGCTCCGAGCTGTGCCGGGGCAGCTCTCCTTCCTCACCGCCGGGGTGCGGCCGCCCGCGGTCGACGACCTGGAGGGGCTGCTGCTCGGCGTCGCCCAGGTCGTCCGGCTCGGGGGCACCGCCCGGCTGTCCGTCCTGGTCGAGCCGTCCTGGCGGGTGCAGGGCGTCCTGACCGCGTACGCGGAGCGAGGCCTTCGCGGCGAGGCCGTGCCCGGTGAGGAGGGCGCCACGTCGGTCCGCACCCCGTTCAGCCGGACTCTGCTTCCGGTCGCGCAGCGCTGGGTGCGCGGCGCGGTCAAGTCGGTGCCACCGGGCTTCGTGCTGGACGGCTCCCGGCTGCGGCTGTGGGCGGTCGGTGCCGGCCGCCGGGACGAGCACGGCTACCTGCTCCGGCTCAGCCCGCATGATCCGGCCGTCTGGGAGCCGGCCGGTGCGGCGCTGGCGGGGCTGGGCATCGCCGGCACCTTCGTCGGCTCGCGCGCCGGTGGTCCGGCATACCGGATCACCGGGCGGCGGCGGTCCGCTCGGCTGCGGGAGTACGTCGGTGAGGCGCCTGCGGGTGCACCACGCACGGACTGGCCGGACTGACCGGCGGCAACCCCGCCGGGACGATCTGTGGACAGAACCGTCCGTTGTGGAAGGCCGGTCGTCACCGTCGGATCTCCGCCCTACTGTCGCCGGCATGTTGCAGGTGACTCCCCAAGTCCTCGCCGATGCCGCCGGGACACTGCACGCTCAGCAGGAGTTGGTCGTGGGTACGGCGGTGGCGATCGGCGCTGCGACCCATGACGTCGTCCGGGCGCTGCCCGGGTCGGGGACGGCCGCGGGAGCCGAGTCAACGGGCGTCGAGCTTGCCGCGGCAGTGCGGATGGCGGCCGCCGAGCTGGCGGTCCTCGCCGTCGCGCTGGGTGCGGCCGCGAGCGAATACCTCGCCGTCGAGCGGGAGGCTGCGGCGGGGCTCGAGCGGGCGGGACGGCGGCCGTCATGATCAGTGCGGAGCTGGTTCAGCGCTGGGACGTGGCCACCTACGACAGGGGAGTGCGGCGGCTCTTCGGCATCGCCGACGACCTGGACCACGCGTACGAGCGGTTGTGCCGGGTCGAGTCCGGCTTGGACGGCTGGCGCGGTCCCGCCGCGACGCAGGCGCTGCCTCGGGTGCGGCGGGTGGTCGTGGCGGTCAGCCGGCTGGCCGGAGCGGTACGGCAGGCGGCGGACGCCGTGCGGAGCGGGCTGACCGGGTTCGCGGAGGCGGTGCGGCTGGCCGGCCGGACCGCGCAGTCGCCGGGCGAGTTCGCGGAGACGACGCTGGTCGCGACCGCGGTGGACGGCCGGGTGGCCGCGGAGCTCAGCTCGGTGACCGATTGGCCGGACACCGCCGCCCGCCGGTTGGTGATCCCGACGGGCCGGACTCCGGCCGAGGTCGCCGCCTGGTGGACGGCGCTGCCGCCGGACCAGCGTCGCCTGGCCCTCGTCGAGCAGCCGGCCGTCCTCGGTTCGCTCGCCGGTCCGCCGGCCACCGCGCGGGATGCGGCCAACCGGCTGGTCCTCGCCCGCCTGCTCCGCTCGCTGCGGGCGGAGCGCGACCGGATGTGGGCCGCCGGCTTCGGCATGGTTCCGGTGGAGCTGCGTTGGGTCGCCGATCGGGTGCGCAGCAGCCTCGCCATCGTGGAGAGCGTCGAACGGGTGTTGGCCGCCCACGCCGGGGGCAACCCTCCGGCCCGGCTGATGACGCTGGACCTGACCGGAGCCGGTCGAGTCGCGATCGGACTGGGCGACGTGGACCAGGCCCGGCACGTAGCGGTCGTCGTGCCCGGGATGGGCCAGGACGCCGGACACGGGGTCGAGCGAACGGTCGACCACGCGGAGCGGCTGCTCGAGCAGGCCGGCCGTGAGTCGACCGCGACCACCGCGGTGGTCGCCTGGGTCGGCTACGCCGCACCAGGCTGGGCGCAGGCGCCCTTCACTGCGCGAGCCCTGGCGGGAGGCCGGGCGCTGGCCACCGACCTGCACGCGCTGGCCGCCGCCCGGACTGTCGACGGTGGCGGCCCACCACACCTGACCGTCGTCGGCCACAGCTACGGCAGCACGGTCGTCGGCGCGGCGGCCACCCGCGAGCCGTTGGAGGCCGATGACCTGGTGCTGCTCGGCAGTCCGGGTGTGATGGCGGCGCACGCGCCCGAGCTGGGTCGCCGGCGAGGCCACCTGTTCGTCGGTGAGGCGACCTTCGACATGGTGGCCGACCTGGCTGTCTTCGGGTCCGATCCCGGCGACGCCGCGTTCGGCGGGACGCGCATCCGGGCAGACCCGGGGCCGAACGTCTCCTGGCCGGACCGACTGTCCGGCGGCGACCACTCGCACTACTTCGACGCCGGGTCCGAGTCCTTGCGAAACGTCGCCCGCGTCGTGGTGGGGCGGGACGGCGACGTCACCCTGGTCGGGACCGAGGGGGAGCGATGACCTGGTCGGAGCGGGCGGACGCGGCGCAGCGCGCGTTGGTCGACCACTTCTGGGACGGTCGCCGCGGGCTCTACCGGGTGGCCCCGGGGCGGCGGCTCATCCCGGCGCCACAGTGGCACTACTGGTGGCAGGCGCACGCGCTCGATGCGACCGTGGACGCGGTCGGCCGGACCGGAGACCCCGGTGCCCGGGAGCGGGCCAGGGCGCACGTCGCGGGCATCATCCGCCGCAACGGCGGCCACATCCCGAACGACTACTACGACGACATGGCGTGGATGGCTCTCGCGCTGCTGCGCGCCGACGAGATCACCGGCGTGGACACCTCTGCGCTGGTGGCCGAGCTGTGGGCGGACATCCGCCAGGGTTGGGACCAGCGCCACGGCGGCCTGGTGTGGCGCCGCAAGGACACCTACACGAACACGCCGGCGAACGCGCCGTCGGCGATCCTTGCCGCCCGACTGCACCGCCGCCTGGGGGACACCGCCGACCTGGACTGGGCCCGCCGCATCGCGGACTGGCAGCATGCCACGCTGGTCGATCGGGACAGCGGTCTCGTCTGGGATGGCATCCACCCGGAGACCGACCCGGGACCGAGCCGCGAGCTGTACACGTACAACCAGGGCACGGTGGTCGGCGCCGAGGTCGAGCTCTGGCGGCTGACCGGTGACGTGGGCCACCGGGAGCGCGCCGAGCGGACGGCCGTCGCGGCACTGAGCCGCTTCGCCGACCCGACCAGTGGCCTCCTGCCGGTGGAGGGGGCCGGCGACGGCGGCCTCTTCAAGGGCATCCTGGCCCGCTACCTCGGCGAGCTGGTCCGGGCGACCGGTGCGAAGGACGAGGTCATCGAGGGCATCCTGATCGTTCTGAGACGCAACGGTGAGGCAGTAGCGGTGGCCGGTGACCGCCCGGTGGGCGCCGACTGGCGCCGTCCGGTGGAGGGCGACCGGAGCCTGTCCACCCACCTCTCGGCCGTCCTGCTGCTGGAGTCCCTGGCGGCCGCTGACCCGTCCGGGTCGCGGGTCGGTGATAGGGATGGATAGTGGAGAGCCGGGAACGGCGGGACGAGACGGACCGTTCCGTCGGTTTGACAGAGTGCACCCGGGAACCCGCACACTGCGCGCGGGCACCCCTTGCGAGCCCCACCGCCCGAGTATGACGCAGACCTGGAGCACCGTGACCACGATCGACACCCACGCCCCCGCGGCACCAGCCGGTCGCGGGCGGTCCCGCGCGACCGGCAAGAACGGTCTCAGACTGGTGATCGTCGAGTCGCCGAGGAAAGCGCGGATGATCTCCGGCTACCTCGGCGACGGGTACGTGGTCGAGTCGAGCATCGGGCACATTCGCGACCTGCCGCGCAATGCCGCGGACGTGCCGGCCAAGTACAAGGGGGAGTCCTGGGCTCGGCTCGGCGTGGACGTCGACAACGGCTTCGAGCCGCTCTACGTGGTCAGTCCGGACCATCGCCAGCAGGTCACCAAGTTGCGGGACCTCCTCAAGGACGCCACCGAGCTCTACCTCGCGACGGACGAGGACCGCGAGGGCGAGGCGATCGCCTGGCACCTGGTGGAGACGCTCAAGCCGCGGGTGCCGATTCGGCGGATGGTGTTCCACGAGATCACCCAGGAGGCGATCCGCCGGGCGGTGGACAACCCCCGCGACATCGACTCCGACCTGGTGGACGCGCAGGAGACCCGGCGCATCCTGGACCGGCTGTACGGCTACGAGGTCAGCCCGGTGCTGTGGAAGAAGGTCATGCCGAAGCTGTCGGCGGGCCGCGTCCAGTCCGTTGCCACCCGGCTGGTGGTCGAGAGAGAGCGGGCCCGGATCCGCTTCCGCTCGGCTGAGTACTGGGACATCGAGGGCCTCTTCGCACTCCGGGAGCCGGTGGCCGAGGGCGACCCGTCGACGTTCACGGCCACGCTGGTCGCGCTCGACGACGACCGGATCGCGACCGGCCGGGACTTCGACCCGGAGACCGGCCGGACGCGCAGCGACGTCGTGCACCTCGACGAGCCGGGCGCCCGCGGCCTGGCCGCCCGGCTCGCCGACGCCGACTTCGCGGTCAGCCGCGTCGAGGAGAAGCCTTACCGGCGCCGCCCGTACCCGCCGTTCATGACCAGCACGCTGCAGCAGGAGGCCGGCCGCAAGCTGCGCTTCTCCGTCGAGCGGACCATGCGTACCGCCCAGCGACTGTACGAGAACGGCTACATCACCTACATGCGGACGGACTCGACGAACCTGTCCGAGTCGGCGCTGACCGCCGCCCGGCAGCAGGCGCGCGAGCTGTACGGCGACGAGTTCGTGCCGCCGGAGCCGCGCCGCTACGTCCGCAAGGTGAAGAACGCGCAGGAGGCGCACGAGGCGATCCGGCCGGCGGGCGACACCTTCCGCACCCCAGGCGCGGTGGCTCGTGAGCTGTCCGCGGACGAGTTCCGCCTCTACGAGCTGGTCTGGCAGCGGACGCTGGCCTCCCAGATGGCCGACGCGGTGGGCACCAGCGTGTCCGTCCGCGTCGCCGGGACGAGCAGCACCGGGGAGCAGGCCCAGTTCTCGGCCAGCGGCAAGACGATCACCTTTCCCGGCTTCCTCCGGGCGTACGTGGAGAGCCTGGACGAGGGCGCGGCCGAGGGCGACCGGGACGACAGCGAGCGGCGGCTGCCACGGCTGCGCCGGGACCAGCAGCTCGACGCCAGGGAGCTGACCCCGCAGGGGCACACCACGTCGCCGCCGTCCCGCTACACCGAGCCGAGCCTGGTCAAGGCGATGGAGGAGCTCGGCATCGGCCGGCCGTCGACCTACGCCTCGATCCTGAACACGATCCAGGACCGGGGGTACGTCTGGAAGAAGGGCAGCGCGCTCGTCCCGTCGTGGATCGCGTTCGCCGTGGTCAACCTGCTCGAGCAGCACTTCACCCGGCTGGTGGACTACGGGTTCACCGCGTCGGTCGAGGAGGACCTCGACAGCATCGCCGGCGGCGGCATGCAGTCGGTCGACTGGCTGACCCGCTTCTACTTCGGCTCGGACGCGGGCAAGGAGGGCGGCATCGCCCGCGCCGGCGGGTTGAAGAGGCTGGTCGCCGAGCGGCTCGGCGACATCGACGCCCGCGGCATCAACTCGATCCCCATCAACGGCGGCGCGGTCGTCCGCGTCGGCCGCTACGGGCCGTACCTGGAACGGGACGACGGCCAGCGGGCGAGCCTGCCCGACGACCTGCCGCCGGACGAGCTCACCCCGGAGAAGGTGACCGAGCTCTTCTCCGCCCCGTCCGGGGAGCGGGTGCTCGGCGCCGACCCGCACACGGGCCTCGACGTGGTGGTCCGGGCGGGTCGCTACGGGCCCTACGTGGCCTCCGGGGACCGGACCTCTAGCCTCTTCGCGTCGATGTCTCCCGAGACGATCCGGTTGGACGAGGCGGTGCGCCTGCTGACCCTGCCGAGGGTGCTCGGCACCGGCTCGGACGGCGAGGAGATCACCGCGCAGAACGGGCGGTACGGGCCGTACATCAAGCAGGGCAAGGAGTCGCGCTCGCTGGACAGCGAGGAGCAGCTGTTCACTGTCTCCCTGGAGGAGGCGCTCGCGCTGCTCGCCCAGCCGAAGATCCGGGGCCGGCGCTCGAGCACCCCCGCGCCGCCGCTGCGCGAGCTCGGCGACGACCCGGCCACCGGCAAGCCGCTGGTGGTGCGGGAGGGCCGCTTCGGGCCGTACGTGACCGACGGTGAGACCAACGCGAGCCTCCGAAAGGGCGACACGGTCGCGGAGATCACGATCGAGCGGGCGGCGGAGCTGCTCGCCGACCGGCGGGAGCGCGGCCCGGTGAAGAAGGCGCCGGCCAAGAAGGCGACGAAACGGACCGAGGGCAGCTGACCCTCGGTCCGGGCGGCACAGGCGAGGCCATCCCCACCTGACGCGCGAGCCGGGCCGAGACGCCTAGCATGGTTCCGGCGCAGCTTCCGTGGCGCCAGAGAT
>JBJMII010000007.1:0-39101 GCA_045806925.1 Mycobacteriales bacterium | reverse complement strand
GCCGTCCGCGGTCTCCACCGCCGCGATGCGGCTGGTGAATCCGGAGGGCAGCACCATCACCTCGTCGCCCTTCTTCAGCACCCCGCCGGCGACCTGCCCCGCGTAGCCGCGGTAGTCGTGCCAGGCGTCGGACTGCGGGCGGATCACGTACTGCACCGGGAAGCGCACGTCGATGAGGTTGCGGTCGCTGGCCACGTGCACGTTCTCCAGGTGGTGCAGCAGGCTGGTCCCCTCGTACCAGGGCATGGCGTCCGAGCGGGTGACCACGTTGTCGCCCCGCAGCGCGGACACCGGGATGACGGTGAGGTCGGGCACCCGCAGCTTCGTGGCGAACGCGCGGAACTCCTCGTGGATCCGGTCGAAGACCTCCTGCGAGTAGTCGACCAGGTCCATCTTGTTCACGCACAGCACCAGGTGCGGGACCTCGAGCAGGGTGGCCAGGAAGGCGTGCCGCCGGCTCTGCTCGACGATGCCCTTGCGGGCGTCCACCAGGATCAACGCGAGGTCCGCGGTGGAGGCGCCGGTCACCATGTTCCGGGTGTACTGGATGTGGCCCGGGGTGTCGGCGATGATGAACTTCCGCTTCGGGGTCGCGAAGTACCGGTACGCCACGTCGATGGTGATGCCCTGCTCGCGCTCGGCGCGCAGGCCGTCGGTGAGCAGCGCGAGGTTGACGTGCTCGTCGCCGCGCTCCCGGCTGACCCGCTCGACCGCCTCGATCTGGTCGGCGAAGACCGTCTTCGTGTCATACAGCAGCCGGCCGATCAGCGTGCTCTTGCCGTCGTCCACGGAGCCCGCGGTCGCGAACCTCAGGATGTCCATCCAGGGCGTGCCTCTCGATCGTCGGTGGACGCCGGGGAGGGCGCCCTAGAAGTAGCCCTCACGCTTGCGGTCCTCCATCGCCGCCTCGCTGAACTTGTCGTCCCCGCGGGTGGCGCCGCGCTCGGTGATCCGGGTGGTGGCGACCTCGTCGATCACCTTCCGCACGGTGTCCGCCTCCGAGCGGACGGCCGCGGTCAGGCTGGCGTCCCCGACCGTGCGGTAGCGCACCCGCTGGACGCCGACCTCCTCGCCCGGCCGCGGCCGGCAGGCCTCGTGCACGCCGAAGAGCATCCCGTTGCGCTCGAAGACCTCGCGCTCGTGCGCGAAGTAGATCGACGGCAGCTCGATCCGCTCCTGCTCCACGTACTGCCAGATGTCGAGCTCGGTCCAGTTGGACAGCGGGAAGACCCGGATGCTCTCGCCCGGGTGGATCCGGCTGTTGTAGAGGCTCCACAGCTCGGGCCGCTGGTTCTTCGGGTCCCATTGGCCGAAGTCGTCGCGGAAGGAGAAGATCCGCTCCTTCGCCCGGGCCTTGTCCTCGTCCCGCCGCGCGCCGCCGAAGATGGCCGTGAACCGGTGCTTCTCCAGCGCCTCCAGCAGCACCGGGGTCTGGATCCGGTTGCGGGTGCCGTCCGGCGGCTCGGACACCGTGCCGTTGTCGATGGCCTCCTGCACGCTGGCCACGACCAGCTGCACGCCGAGCTGCGCGACCCGGCGGTCCCGGAAGTCGAGCACCTCGGGGAAGTTGTGCCCGGTGTCGACGTGCATCACCGGGAACGGGATGCGGGCCGGCCAGAACGCCTTCTCCGCCAGCCGCAGCATCGTGATCGAGTCCTTGCCACCGGAGAACAGCAGCACCGGCCGCTCGAACTCGGCGACCACCTCGCGCATGATGAAGATCGCCTCGGCCTCGAGGGTCTCCAGCTGGCTGAGCTGGTAGCGCTGGGCGTCGGTCATCGCGCTCCTGCTTCCGGGTCGGGCTTCTGCTGCCGGCCGATCAGAGCGACGATACGGTCTGGTCGCCTGGCGGCGCAGACCAGCAGGTCCGGCGCCCGTGGGCGGGCCGGGTCGGACCGCGGCGGCGGCCCGGCCGGCGGGCCGGTCAGTACGCCCCGCGCCCCCGCAGCACGGTCGACACGGTCTTCCACAGGATCATCAGGTCGAGCGTGAAGGACCAGTTCTCCACGTACCGGAGGTCCAGCCGCACCGACTCGTCCCAGTCCAGGTCGCTGCGGCCGCTGATCTGCCAGAGCCCGGTCAGCCCCGGCTTGACCAGCAGCCGGCGGCGGACGTCGTCCTGGTAGAGGGCGACTTCCTCGGGCAGCGGCGGTCGCGGTCCGACCAGCGACATCTTGCCCTGCAGCACGTTGACCAGCTGGGGCAGCTCGTCCAGGGAGAACCGGCGCAGCCACCGGCCGACCGGGGTGACCCGCGGGTCGTCCCGGATCTTGAACAACAGACCCTCTGCCCGCTCATTGAGCTCGGCCAGCTGGGCCCGGCGGGCCTCCGCGTCGAGGTACATGGAGCGGAACTTCAGCAGGGTGAACTCGCGGCCGCCCTGCCCGGTCCGCACCTGCCGGAAGATCGCCGGTCCCGGGCTGGTCAGCCGCACGGCCAGCCACACTCCGACCAGCAACGGCAGGAGCAGCACGCAGGCCAGCCCGGCCAGCGACCGGTCCACGACCGCCTTGGCCACCCGGCGGGCGCCGACGAACGTCGGCTCCTCGACGTGCAGCAGCGGCAGCCCGGTCACCGGCCGGATGTGCAGCCGCGGGCCGGCGACCTCCATCAGCCCGGGGGCCACCACCAGGTCCGTGTCGGTGCCCTCCAGCTGCCAGGCCAGCCGGCGCAGTCTGGCCGGGCCCACGCTGGCACCGGCGGCCACCGCGACGGTGTCCGCGCCCAGGTTCCGCACCGCGGTCCCCACGTCCGCCAGGCCGCCGAGCAGCGGCACCCCGAGCCCGACCAGCCGGGCGCCGTCGCCGGCGGACAGGCAGGCGCCGATCACCTGCATGCCGCAGTGGCGCTCCTGGCGCAGCTGGACGGTCAGGTCGGCCACCGACTCCTCGCCCCCGACGGCGATCACCCGGTAGACGTGCCGGCCCCGGGACCGGCTGCGATGCAGCTGCTTGCGGATCGCGTAGTGGGTGGAGACGGAGAGCGCCATGGCCAGCGGGAGGGCCCAGACGATGTAGCCGCGGGCCACGTCGGCCTTCAGCGCGTAGGAGAGGAAGCCGACGGTGGCGGTGAGCCCGACGAAGGCCCGGAAGATCCGCTGGAACTCCTCCGACCCCAGCCCCAGGATCCCGGCGTCGTAGCCACCGGCCAGCGCGATCGCGCAGACCCAGAGCAGCGGGGCCGCCAAGCTCGCGGCCGCGTACGCGTACACCCAGGTCGAGCCCGAGTCGGCGAACCGCGCGAAGTACGCCGCGAGGGCGGCCACCGCGCCTACCGCCGCATCGTCGATCATCAGGACATGCGCATACCGCCGCTCCCATCGACGGCGCCGGGCAACCCCGGTGCTGGGACCGTCGTCGACGAACCGGGGCAACCGGTCGATGACGCTCATCTGCAACCCCACCCCCCACTGCACCACCGGCGGCCGCCGAGCACCACCGGGCCAGCCTTCGCACTCGCTCCCGGCCCGCCTCCGCTGCTGCGGTGCGGCGGGTTCCCCCCGAGAGCGAGGCCAACATAGCGGGTTCCATCACTCAGGGTTAAAGCATTCGCGAAAAAGGCTCAGGTCAGCGGGCAATCACTGCCCGTTAGGGCAAGCTGCTAACCCAGCGTGACCAAGACTCCGAACGTCGCACCTACCCGGGTAGATGGAATGCCTTCATTGCTCCAAGTGGCCTCCAAGTGGCCGCGGAGACGGTACCGGCACACACCGAGCGCCACAACCACTCGCCGGTGCCCACCGCGCCGCGGTGGGGACCTCCGCGGACCCGCCCGCATCCGTCGGGGAGGATGGCAGGGTGCGAGTCGACGGCGAGCGCGCGCCGGAGGCTCAGCGCCGGGCGGGCGAGCAGGCGGACCTGGAGCTGATGACGGCGGCCGGGATCGGCACCGGGGACGACGCGGCGCTGCGCGCCGACGTCCGGCGGGTCGGCGTGCTGCTCGGCGAGTCGCTGGTCCGGCAGGAGGGCGAGCAGCTGCTCGACCTGGTCGAGCGGGTCCGCCGGCTGACCAAGGCGGCCAAGGCCGGCGACCGGGCCGGCGACCGGGCCGGCGACGGGGGCGCGCTGCCGGAGCTGCGCCGGCTGCTCGGCGAGGCCCCGCTGCGGACCGCGATCTGCCTGGTCCGGGCCTTCTCGGCGTACTTCTACCTGGCCAACCTCGCGGAGCAGGTGCACCGGGTCCGCGGGCTGGCGCAGCGCCCGCCGGAGCGCGGCTGGCTGGCCGAGGCGGTGGCCGCGGTGGCCGAGCGGGCCGGTCCGGAGGGGCTGTCCGAGGCGCTGGCCGGGCTGGCCGTCCGGCCGGTGTTCACCGCCCACCCGACCGAGGCCAGCCGCCGCACCATCCTGGACAAGCTGCGCGCGGTCGGCGACGAGCTGCTCGCCGAGCCGCCCGGCCGGTCGACCTCGGCGGCCGCCCGGCGCCGGCACGACCGCCGGCTGGCCACCACCATCGACCTGATCTGGCAGAGCGACGAGCTGCGGCTGGACCGGCCGGACCCGGTCGAGGAGGCCCGCAACGTCACCTACTACCTGGACGACCTGGCCGGCGGCACTGTGCCGCGGCTGCTGACCGACCTGGCGGACGAGGTGCGCGGGCACGGCGGGACGCTGGCGGCCGACGGCCGCCCGCTCACGTTCGGGACCTGGACCGGTGGCGACCGGGACGGCAACCCCAACGTCACGGCGACCGTCACCGAGCAGGTGCTCGAGCTGATGCACGGGCACGGCATCGAGATGCTGCTGCGCGCGGTCGACCGGGTGCTGCGTGAGCTGTCCTCCTCGTCCCGGATCGTCGGGATCACCGACGAGCTGCGGGCCTCGATCGACACCGACCTGGCCACCGTGCGCGGCCTGGACGGGCGCAGCCTGCGGTTCAACGCGGAGGAGCCGTACCGGCTGAAGGCCGGCTGCATCCGGGCCAAGCTGGTCGCCACCCGGGAGCGGCTGGCCGCGGGCACCCGGCACGAGCCGGGCGTCGACTACCTGGGCAGCGCGGAGCTGCTGGCCGAGCTGCGGCTGATGGGCGACTCGCTGCGGTCGAACCGCGGCGAGCTGGCCGCGGACGGGCCGCTGGCCGCGCTGGAGCGGACGGTCGCGGCGTTCGGGCTGCACCTGGCGACGATGGACGTGCGCGAGCACGCCGACGCCCACCACGAGGCGGTCGGCCAGCTGGTCGACCGGCTCGGGATGGAGTCCTGGCGCTACTCGGACCTGCCGCGGGAGTACCGCCGCCGGCTGCTGTCCCGGGAGCTGGCCGGCCGCCGGCCGCTGTCGCCGCACCCGTCCCCGCTGGCGGGCGCCGCGGCGGGCACCTTCGCGGTGTTCAGCACGATCCGGGACGCGCTGGACCGGTTCGGTCCGGAGGTCGTCGAGTCGTACGTGATCTCGATGACCCGCGGCCCGGACGACGTGCTGGCCGCCGTGGTGCTGGCCCGGGAGGCCGGGCTGGTCGACGTGCACTCCGGGGTCGCCCGGCTCGGCTTCGTGCCGCTGCTGGAGACCGTGCAGCAGCTGCGCTCGGCGGACACCCTGGTCGGCGGCCTGCTGGGCGACCCGACGTACCGGGAGCTGGTCCGGCTGCGCGGCGACGTGCAGGAGGTGATGCTCGGCTACTCCGACTCCAACAAGGAGGCGGGCATCGCGACCTCGCAGTGGGAGATCCACAAGGCGCAGCGCCGGCTGCGGGACGTGGCCGCCGCGTACGGGGTGCGGCTCCGGCTGTTCCACGGCCGGGGCGGGACCGTCGGGCGCGGCGGTGGGCCGACGCACGAGGCGATCCTGGCCCAGCCGTACGGGACGCTGGACGGCGAGATGAAGCTCACCGAGCAGGGCGAGGTCATCTCGGACAAGTACTCGCTGCCCGCGCTCGCCCGGGACAACCTGGAGCTGACCGTGGCCGCGGTGCTGCGCGCCTCGGTGCTGCACACCGAGTCCCGGCAGCCGCCGGAGGTGCTGGCCGGGTGGGACGCGGCCATGGAGGTGGTCTCGGCCGGGGCGTACGCGGCGTACCGGGAGCTGGTCGACGACCCCGACCTGCCGGCCTACTTCCTGTCCTCCACGCCGGTGGAGCAGCTGGGTTGGATGAACATCGGCTCCCGGCCGTCGAGGCGGCCCGACGCCGGCGCCGGGCTGGCCGGGCTGCGGGCCATCCCCTGGGTGTTCGGCTGGACCCAGTCCCGGCAGATCGTGCCCGGCTGGTTCGGCGTCGGTGCCGGGCTGGCCGCCGCCCGCGCCGCCGGGCTGGGCGGCGTGCTGGCCGAGATGGTCGGCGAGTGGCACTTCTGCCGGGCGTTCGTCTCCAACGTCGAGATGACGCTGGCCAAGACCGACCTCGGGATCGCCGCCGAGTACGTGGAGTCGCTGGTGCCGCCGCCGCTGCGGCACGTCTTCGACCGGATCACCGCCGAGCACGCCCGGACCGTGACCGAGGTGCTGCGGCTGACCGGCAGCGCGGAGCTGCTGGACACCCAGCCGACGCTCAAGCGCACGCTGTCGGTCCGCGACGCCTACCTCGACCCGATCTCCCACCTCCAGGTCGCGCTGCTGCGGCGGGTCCGGGAGGCGGGCGGCGAGGTCGACCCCGAGCTGCGCCGGGCGCTGACCCTGACGGTCAACGGGATCGCCGCCGGCTTGCGCAACACCGGCTGAGCCGGCCGGACCGCCCTACCCGCCGGTGACGAACAGCAGGTCGACGTAGTAGCTGGCGGCCCGCCAGGTGTCGGTCGGGAAGCTGCTCCCGCCGTACCGGAACACCCCGCCGAGGGCGTGCAGCGGTCCGTTGTCGACCTGCCGGCCGCGGAAGTACTCCGGGTCGACGCAGTAGTGCCCGGCGCCGGCGTGGTACGACGCCACGTACGTGCCGCCGGGGACGACGCGGACCGGCCGCCGGAAGCGCACGTCCTGCCAGCCGGTCGTGGTCCCGGCGGCGGAGGTCGCCGTGCCCACCGACCGCCCCTGCCCGTCCCAGACGCTCACCCGGTGCGGGCCGGTGTTGCCGGGTCCCTGGTAGAAGCGGACGCCGAGGACCTGGCCGGGGACGTCCGAGGTGAACCGGAGCCCGAGCTCGACGGCCGCGGGGTCGTCGACCGGCGGCGACGCCGGCACGGTGCGGGCCGGCCAGAGGCTCAGCCGGGTGCCGGGGGCGACGGCCGCCGCCCGCCTCGGCGGCCCGGTCGGGGACGGCAGCGCCGGGGCGCCACCGGTGACCGCCCGGAAGTGGTCCCGGACCGCCCGCCCGTACGGCGTCGGCGTGCCGCGCGCGGCGTCGGTGACCAGCGCGTGGCCCGCGCACCCCCAGGTGTTCCAGGTCCAGGCCAGGTAGCTGCCGCCCCGCCGGTCCAGCCAGGACATCAGCGGGTCGACGAAGGTGGACCGGCAGTCGGCCTGGCCGAACTCGGTGGCGACGACGGGCACCTGGGTGGCGACCGGCGAAACCGAGGCGTCCCAGCAGTCCTGGCTCGCGCACGGGTTGTCCGGGTACACGTGCCAGGACGCGGCCAGGTTGCCGGTCGGGTCGCTCGGGCGGTAGTCCGGCCAGCGGGCCAGGCTGTTGCCGTAGCGGGGGCCGGCCAGCAGGACCAGGTTCTTCGCTCCGGTGCCGCGGACGGCGTCGAGGAGCTCCTGCATGCCCGCGACCGGGTACGGGTAGCCGCGGCCGCCGTGCAACCGGTTACCGTCCCGGTCCCACCACTCGGTCCCGGCGCACCGCCGGGAGTTGCCGGCGTCGGCCCGGTCGGACCCGTCCCGCCAGCACTGCCAGGCCGGCTCGTCGTCCCGGTTCGCGTTCGGGTAGGGCTCGTTGAACAGGTCGAACACGACCGCGGGGTTGCCCCTGAACGTCTCCGCGACCTGCCGCCAGAGGGCCACCGAGTGCTCCCGGTCCGGCATCGGCGCCTGGCCGTGCGGGACGAAGTCCGGGCCGGTCCCCGGCGCGCTCCAGTGCAGCTCCAGGACGACGGCCAGGCCGGCGCCGGTCGCCTGCGCGACGAACCGGGACAGCGCCTGCCGGTACGCCGGGCCGGAGTGGGCGGCCGTGACCCCGCTGGTGCCGAGCCAGCAGGCCTGGTTCAGCCCGATCCGGATCGTGTTGGCCCCCCAGCCGCGGATCGCGGTCAGGTAGGCGGCGTTGGACCCGAAGTCGGGCGGCTCGAAGATCGCGTAGCCGGACGCTCCCTGCTTTCCGCCACCGACGCAGGCGTACTCGGTGCCGGAGTGGTTGACGCCGACGAGGCGGGCCGTCCGGCCGTCCGCGTTGACGATCCGGTTGCCGACCACGTGCAGGCCCGTCATCGCCACCGCACCGGAGCCGGCGGAGTAGACCGTGGACAGCAACGCCTGTGCCCACAGCTGCCGCATGGCGGCGTAGCCGGCCGCGCTCGGGTGGATGTCGTTCGCCCCGACCAGCTCGGGGTGGGCCCGGAAGGCGGCCCAGAAGTCCGGGCCGGGCACGATCTGCCGGAACTCCCCGTACAGCCGCTGGACCTGGGCGTTGTACGCCGGGATGCGGGCGTTGCGCTCCCGGTCGCCGGTGTAGCCGATGGTCGGGACCATCGGGATCTTCCCGGTCGCCAGCACGGCCTGGACCAGCTGTTTCATGTTCTCGTAGTACGTCTGCTGGCCGCCGTCGACCCCGGCGTCGTTCATCCCGAAGCTCAGCCCGACGTAGGTCCCCGGGAACTGGGACAGGTAGCCGGCGGGGCCCACCAGGGCGTGCAGCGCGCCGGCGCTGGTCTCGCCCGGCTCCCCGCCGTTCTCCATCACCGGCCAGGCCGGGGGATGTGCCGCGTGGATCAGCTCCGGCAGGCTCGGCACGCCCCCGCCGGGGCACGGGCACATGCCCCCGGCGGTGATCGAGTCGCCGTAGAAGATGAAGTCGTCCGGCACCTGCGCCCGGCCGGTCCCGACGTCGTAGACGTCGAAGGAGTTGGTGCTGGCGTCGGTGTTCATCGCGGCGCCGTCCGAGGCGGTGATCCGGATCCGCAGCCAGTTCGCGCCGGCGAGCCGGAGCACGTGCTGCCGGGAATGCAACGTGTTCCGCTCGACCTCGACCAGGCTCCGCCAGCCGGAGTCCGGCGGCGCGCCGCCGCCGGCCGCGGTGCTGGACTCGATCCGGTACGAGCCGAGGTTGTTGTAGTGCGGTCCGGACCGGGTCGAGTACCCGTACGAGTTGTTGTAGTAGACCGCGAGCACCCGCTGCCGCTTCGCCGCCGGCACCCCGGACAGGTCGTACGCGAGCCATGCGGGGGTGCCGGACGAGCGCCACTCGGTGCCGTAGTCGTCGTCGTTGGCCCGCTCCGCGCCGCTCGAGGACGCGTAGGCGGGCACCCCGCGGCTGATGATCGAGGCGACCCCCGGCGCTGCCGCCGGGGCGGGCCCGTGCCGGACCAGCACGACGCCGAGGACGGCGAGCGGGACCGGCACCAGGACGGCCAGCAGGGCCGGCAGGGTTCGCCGCCGCATCACGGCGACGCCGGGGAGGCTGTCCGGGCACCGCCCGCGTCGCCGCAGCGGCCGGCCGAGCCGGCGAGGACGCCCACGGTCGATCCCCTCCCCCGGCGCCGGCGATGCGGACCCGCTCGGACTGCTACCTGGTGAGCAGCCGGACGATCGGCTTCCACCAGCGTCGCTGGGCGGCGCGGGCGCTCGACCAGTCCACCATGCTGTCGTTCACGTCGTGGTCGCCGCGCTGCTCGGCCGGGACGTCCCCGGCCACCACCCGCTCGATCAGCGTCGGCAGCGCCGCGTAGAACTCGGCCGACCGGTACGGCGGATGGATCGACCACATCCCGGGCGCCGCGCCGAGGAAGTCGACGCGGAAGAGCGAGTGCGCGCGCATCGCCTCCGACAGGATCGCCTCCGGCAGGTCGTACGGCGGGTTGTGGCGCAGCCTCGCCTGCAGCTTCCGGATCCGCGGCGGCCGGGTCAGCGGCAGCCGGCCGATGGCCGTCTCGAAGCGCCGCAGGTCCATCAGGAACAGCCGGCTGCTCAGGTGCGGGAACCGGAACGCGGGCGACGGGTGCGGCTCGACGGTCTCCCGCGGCAGGTCGCCGCGGCCCTGGGACGGCAGCCGGCCGTCCGGGCGGGGCGGTCCGGGCAGCGGGCTGCAGGCCAGCACGTCCGGCCGCTCCCTGAGCAGCTGCACGGCCTCGGCGACCCAGGTCCGGCTGCCGCCGCCGAACATCATGTCCGAGTCGAGATGGAAGACGTAGTCGCTCGCCGCCGCGTTGAGGCCGAAGAAGTAGGAGTAGAAAGGCCCCCCGTTCCAGTCCTTCGCCGGCACGCTCGCGCCGCCGAAGAACCGGGCACCGATCTCCGCCGCCGTACGCGGGGAATAGTCCACCTCGGACAGCCGCGCCTTCGGGTACTCGGCGCAGGCGTCCTCGACCAGCCGCCGCATGCCCGGCAGCCGTTCCGCCCACGCCTCGGCGAAGCGGCCGCCGCTGCGGTGCAGGTCGAGGGTCAGCAGGATCTCGTCGACCTGACCGGCCCACTGGGCCAGCTGGTGCGGGAGGATGTGCCGGGCGTGCGGGAGGTCGGTCGGTGCCAGGCTCACCTGGAGGGTGACCCCGGCGCCGGGCCGTTCGCACTGCCCGCCGTCCCCGCTGCTGCCGGTCACCACGCCCCCCATGCCGATCCACCCGGACCCTCGCGGCCCGTGCCGACGCCTGCCGACCCTCGGAGGGTATCCAGGCGCCGGCGCCGGTCGGGCCGGAACACCGAGACGATCATGGCCGGTGGTCTGATGCGGTGCGCATTGCCGAATCCCGGGACAGGCGTCGGTGCCGGCTGGGAGACTTCGTTGCGCACCAGGGCAGGACTCGACCGGAGGTGGAGAAGTGACGGTCCCTCGACGGGCTGTGGTGACCGGCGGAGCCGGCTTCCTCGGCAGCTACCTCTGCGAGCGGCTGCTGCTGGACGGCTACGAGGTCATCTGCCTGGACAACTTCTGCACCAGCACGCCCCGCAACGTCTCGCACCTCGCCGACCTGGGCCGGTTCCGGCTGCTGAACGTCGACGTGACCGACTTCATCCATGTCGTCGGGGACGTCGACATGGTGCTGCACTTCGCGTCCCCGGCCTCGCCGGTCGACTACCTGCAGCTGCCGATCCAGACCTTGAAGGTCGGCTCCCTGGGCACCCTGCACGCGCTCGGCCTGGCCAAGGAGAAGGGCGCCCGGTTCATCCTCGCCTCGACCTCGGAGGCGTACGGGGACCCGCAGGTGCACCCGCAGCCGGAGTCGTACTGGGGGCATGTGAACCCGGTCGGACCGCGCGGCGTGTACGACGAGGCGAAGCGGTTCGCCGAGGCGATGACGATGGCCTACCGGCGCACCCACGGGGTGGACACCGGCATCGTGCGGATCTTCAACACCTACGGGCCGCGGATGCGCCCGGACGACGGCCGGGCCATCCCGACCTTCATCCGGCAGGCGCTGCAGGGCGAGCCGCTCACGGTGGCCGGGGACGGCCTGCAGACCCGCTCGGTCTGCTATGTCGACGACCTGGTCGAGGGCATCGTCCGGCTGGCCCGCTCCGGCCACCCCGGGCCGGTGAACATCGGCAACCCGGACGAGTTCTCGGTGCTGGCGCTCGCCGAGATGGTGCGGGAGCTGTCCGGGGCGGACGTGCCGATCGAGTTCATCCCGCGGCCGGTGGACGACCCGACGGTCCGGCAGCCGGACATCACGCTGGCCCGCGCCGAGCTGGGCTGGGAGCCGCAGGTCCCGGTCGGCCTCGGGCTGCGGCGGACGATCTCCTGGTTCCGTGGGCACCGGGACCTGGTCCTGGCCGCGGACCGGACCGGGACGGGCGGGTCCCGGCCGGACGGGGCGGACCCGCAGATGCAGAGCCAGCCCGCGTGAAGGTGCTGGTGCTGCCGTGCAGCCTGCAGATCGGCGGCAGCGAGATCAACGCGGTGGACCTCGCCGCCGCCGTGCAGCAGCGGGGTCACGACGCGGTCCTGTTCGGCCGTCCCGGCCCGCTCCGGGAGCGGGCCCGCCACCTCGGCGTACGGGTGGTGGACGCGCGCACCCCGGAGCGGCTGCGGCCGTCCCCGCTGGCCGCGCTGGAGCTGCGGACGGTGGTCCGCCGGGAGCGGCCTGACCTGGTGCACGTCTACGAGGGCTACTCCTGCACGGAGGCCTTCTACGGCGTCGGCTTCCGGCGGCGCACGCCGCTGGTCGGCACGCTCTACACGATGTCGGTCGACAGCTTCGTCCCGACCGCCTTCCCGGTGATCGCCGGCACCGCGGAGCTGCATGCGGACCTGCTGCGCGGCCGGCGGGCGGACGCGGTCTTCCGGCTCGACCCCCCGGTCGACGTGCTGGCGAGCTCGCCGGACCCGGCCGACGGACGGCGGTTCCGGGCCGCGCACGGCATCCTCGACCACGAGTACCTGGTCGCGATCGTGTCCCGGCTGGACCTCTGGCTGAAGATGGACAGCCTGCTGGACACCATCGACGCGGTCGGCGCGCTGGCGCACGACCTGCCGGTGCGGCTGGTGGTGGTCGGCGACGGCAGGGCGCGGGAGGCGGTCGCCCGGCGGGCGGAGGCGGTCAACGCCGCCCACGGCCGGCCGGTCGTGCTGATGACCGGCGCCCTGATGGATCCGGTCCCCGCCTACCGGGCGGCCGACGTCGTGGTCGGGATGGGGACGTCCCTGCTCCGGGGCATGGCGACCGGCCGGCCGTCGGTCCTGGTCGGGGAGCTGGGGTACGTCCGGACCATGCGGCCGGAGACGGTGGGGCAGTCCCTCGTGCAGGGCTTCTGGGGCGTCGGCGACGGCGGGTCGGGGGCGGACCGGATCCGGGATGCCGTGCTGGAGATCCACCGGATGCCGGAGCCGCAGCGCGCGGCCCTCGGCGACTTCGGCCGCCGGCTGGTGGTGGAGCGGCACGGGCTGGAGAGCTCCGCTGACGCGCTGCTGGAGATCTACCGGCAGGTGCTGGCCTGGTCACCCCGGCCCCGCGACCTGGTCCTGGACGCGGCCCGCACCCCGGGCCGGGTGCTCGCCCACAAGATCCGCCACCGGCTGCCGGACCGGCGGCACGCCCAGCGCCGGTTGCTGGCGCAGACCGGGTCCGGCCGGGACCGGTACGAGCCGGCGCTGGCGACCTCGCAGCCGGGCGTGCCGGAGTCCGGAGCGGTCGCCGCCGACGCCGCCGCCCGCCACCCCGGCCCGGGCCGCTAGCGAGGCTTCTGCGACTGGTCCTACCCCACGAGCGTTGCAGCAGGTCAGAGGCCCTGTCTAGCCTCGGTCTGTCCAAGGCGGGACCGCCCGGTGGTTGCACACCCGGGTCAGCCGACGGGTCAGATCGGCGGGGCGCCGTCGGTGGACGCCTGCTACCGGTTCACCGTCAAGCTGCGGAAGCACTCTGCGGCGCTGGCCGGCTGCCTTGACCGGGTGCTGGCCGCGCTGCGGGACGCGAACCCGGAGATCGGCCGGACCGTCGCGATCGACGGTTCGGACCTGCCCGCGTACGCGAACGGGCAGCGGTACGTGTCCAAAGGCGGGAAGCTGCGGGAGCGGTACTCCGACCCGGACGCTTCCTGGGGGCACCGGTCGTCGATCTCCACCCGCTCCGGCGGCGGGTACTACGGGTACAAGCTGCACGCCGCTGTCTGCGCCCTAACCGGGCTGCCGCTGGCCTGGCGGGTCCTGACCGCCCGGGACGCTGAGGCGCCGGTCGTGCCGCTGCTGGACCGGCTGCGGGACCTCCGCTTCCCCGTCGAGTGCGGCGTGCTGGACAAGGGCTACGACGTGGGGCCGGTCTACGACGGGTGCGAGGACCGGGGCATCCGGCCGATCATCCCGCTGCGGAAGACTCCCGCCGTCGTCGCCGGGAAGCACCTGCCGCCGACCTGCCAGCACGGGACCTGGACCTTCGCCGGAGCCGACACCGAGCGCGGCGCGGCCAAGTGGCGCTGCCCCGGTGACTGCAAGCCCGCCTCCGTCTGGATCAAGGCCGACCGGCTGCACCCGCTGGTGCCGCGCAGCACCGACCGGTTCAAGGCGCTGTACCGGCAGCGCGCCGCCGTCGAGCGGGAGCTCGGCCGGCTTAAGCACGAGTGGGGACTGACCCCGCTGCGGGTCCGGCGGATCGCCCGGGTCCGGCTGCACGCCGACCTGACCATCCTCGCCCGGCTGGCCTGCGCGCTCGCCGCGCACGAGCCGTCCCGCTGGCCGCGTAGACCCGGCCGCCGGAAGCCCGCCGAGAGCGGGCCTTCCGCCATGCCCGTAGGCCAGAATCCACCCTGACAGCCCCGCCAGAGGCCGTCCCAGGCCACCGATCGGCCCCCACAGAGTCAAAACCGCAGGTAGGAAGGCCAGTCACGATGACCGAGAGATCAGCCGCACCGAGTTTCGCCGCTCGTAACGCGGATCTCCTAGCCGACCGGGCCTGACGACTCAGCCGGGTTCTCCCTGCCCGGCCGGCGTCGACAGGCCGGGCCCGCCGGCCGGGACCAGCTCCCGGTAGAGCTCCGCCAGCAGCCGCCCGGACCGCTGCCAGGAGTAGTTGTCGACCACCAGCTGCCGGCCGGCCCGGCCCAGCCGCTCGCCCAGCGCCGGGTCCGCGAGGACCGTGCAGACCGCGGCGGCGAACCGGTCCGGGTCGTCGGCGACCAGCAGGTGCCGGCCGGGCTCGACGTCGATGCCCTCGCAGCCGACCGAGGTGGACACCATCGGCTTGCGCATGGACAGCGCCTCGACCACCTTCAGCCGGGTGCCGCTGCCCATCCGGATCGGGACGACCACCGCGGCGGCCTCGGCGAGGTGGGGCCGGACGTCGTCCACCCAGCCGGTGACCGTGACCCCCGGCGCCGCGAGCGCGGCCAGGTCCTTCGGCTCGCCGTACCCGACGACGGTCAGCTCCACGCCGGGCCGGCTGGTCCGGACCCGGGGCAGGATCTCGTCGATGAAGTACCGGGCCGCGTCGTAGTTCGGCCGGTAGCTGAGCACGCCGGTGAAGACCAGCGTGTCCGGCCGGACCGGCGCCTCGCCGGGGCGGAAGTGGTCCGGGTCAACGCCGTTGGGAACCACGGCGGTCCGGGCCGCCGGCACCCGCTGCCGCACGTGCTCCCGCTCCCGCTCCGAGGTCGTGACGCAGCCGCTGGCCCGGGACCAGACCCGGTGCTCCAGCCTTCGGTACTTGACGGCCTCGACCAGGTTGAACAGCCGCCGGCCCGGGTGCCGCTCCGCCTCGTGCATCCGCTGCAGCAGCTCCGACTCGACGTTGTGCTCGTCCAGCACGAGCGCGGCGCCGGTGCGGTACCGCAGGCCGGCCAGCGGGCTGGACTCGATCTGCACGACGCCGAAGTCGGTCGCCCGCAGGCAGTCGTCCAGGGCCGCCTGCAGCTGCCGGGTCCGCATCCCGCTGGCGTGGTACGGCGTCGCGGACAGCAGTGAGCGGGCCTGCCGGACCCGGCGGGCCAGCCCCGGCTCCGGCGCCCGCTCGACCACCCGGACCTCGGTGCAGAAGGCGCGCAGCGGCTCGGCGAAGTGCACCAGGTCGGGGCGGGCATGGCAGAGCAGGGTGACCGAGTGGTCGGCCGCCAGGGCGCGGACCAGCTGGTAGACGCGCATGCCGAAGCCCCAGCTCGGCGGGTACGGCAGGTCCGGCGCGACGACCAGGACCGCCAGCCGCTCGCTCGGTGCCCGCTCCTCGGACAGGGCGCCAGGCGCGGGCGCCTGGCGGCCGGCCCTGCTCGCTCCCCGCGCGCGCTGCCAGCCCTCGCGCACGCTCATGCCCGCCCCCGGCCGGCCGCGGCGTCGGTGAGGTGCCGGGCGAGCACGTCCGCGAACGAGGTGAGCGACCATCGGCGCACCGCCGCCTCGCGAGCCGCCGCACCCAGCCGCGCCCGCTCCTCCGGCCGGTCGAGCAGGTCGCGGACCGCGGCGCGCAGCGCGGCCGCGTCCCCGGCCGGGACCACGACGCCGTCGACCCCGTCGCGGACGACCCCGCGCAGGCCTTCGGTGCCGGTCACGACCAGCGCCCGGCCCATCGCCATCGCCTCCAGGATGGTGGTGATGCCGGCCGGGAAGTCGGTGGGCAGCACCGGCACGACCACCAGGCCGGCCGCCGCGTACAGGTCGCGGAGCTCGACCGGCCCCACCCCGCGCCGCTCCACGTTCGCGGGCCAGCCGACCGGCTCGGTCCGATGCGCGCCCGGGGAATGGCTGCTGCCGTCGGCGATGAAGACACGCACGGCGAGGTCGGCGCAGGCCGCCGCGAGGGTGGCGTAGTCGCGGTGCTCGCGCCCGGCGGAGACGACGAGGTGCTGCTCCGGGACCGGGCGCGGCTGCCAGAAGTCGGTGTCGACGCCGTACGGGACGACGTGCACCTTCGCCGCCGGGACGCCCAGCTCCCCGGTCAGCACCGCGGCCTGGCTGGCCGAGTGGACCAGGATGCGGTCGATCCCGCGGACCGCCGGGGTGCGGCGCAGCAGCGCGCGCTTGGCGCCGGTGCTGAGGTGGTGGCCGAGCATGACGTGCGGGGTGCGCACCCGCAGCGCCAGCAGCACCAGCCCGAGCGGCAGCCCGACGTGCTCGCCGTCGGAGAACACCACGGCCGCCCGGCGGGCGGGGCCCACTGCCGCGCCGACCTGCCGCAGGCCGCGCAGCGGGCGGCCGCGGACCACGCCGCCGGGCCGCCAGGGGAGCAGCTCGACGTCGTGGTCCCACTCGAGCCGGAGGTACTCCGGGCACGGCCGGGTCCCGGCCTTCACCGCGTCGCGCACCCGCAGGTCGGCGCTCGCGGACACCAGCGCCAGCGGCCGGCGACGCGCCGCCGTCGGGGAGCTGGCCGGCGCGCGGTCCTGGCCGGTCCGGCGCACCGGACGCGGCCGCTCGCCGGCCACGGTCCGCATCAGCTCGACGATCTGGGCGCAGGTCAGGTCCGCGTCGTGCTGCTCCCGGGCCACGGTCAGCCCGCGCCGGCCCATCGCCACCCGCAGGTCCGGCCGCTCGACGAGCGTGCGCAGGGCGGCGGCGAGCTGCTCCGGCGCACCCGGAGGCACGATCAGCCCGGTCTCGCCCGGGACGACCAGCTCGCGGACCGCCCCCACGTCGGCGGCGACCACCGGCAGGGCGCAGGCCATCGCCTCCGGGTACACCAGCCCGTACACGTCCGCGGTGCTCGGCACGACGAAGACGTCGGCACGCTGGTAGAGGTCGAACAGCTCCGGCGAGTCGTGCCCCAGCCCGAGGTGCACCCGGGTGCCCGGCGGGACCGGCCCGACCGGTGCCGAGGTGACCACGTCCAGCTCGGCCACCGGGCCGAGCAGCTCCATCGCCCGGAGCAGGTCGTACCCGCCCTTGCGGGCGAAGTCGCCGCCGACGAACAGCAGCCGCGGGACGGCGCGCCGCGGCCGCCCGGCCGGCGGCCGGAAGCGGTCCAGCCTGGCCCCGGGGCGGATGACCCGGACCCGCTCCGAGGGCACCCCGTACTCGTCGACCACCGAGTCCGCGGCCCACTGCGACCAGGTGGTCACCGCCGCGGCCCGGGCCAGCACGCGGCGGGTCAGCTCCAGCTTCGCCCGCTCCACCGGGGCGGCCCGGCCGGCGTGCCCGTACCCGCTGCCCACGGTGTCGAAGGTCAGCGGGGTGGAGTCCATCGAGACGACGGTCGGCACCCGGCGCATGACGTCGGGCAGCAGGAGCCCGCAGGACAGGGTGTTGACGAACAGCGCGTCAGCCGGCCGCTCGGCCAGCGCTCGGCGGACCAGCCGGCGGGTACGCCAGCTCGCCTCGACCGTCCAGTTCCCCAGGACCGGGACCCGGCGCCGCAGCGCCGTCCCGTCGTAGTGGACGCGCAGGGCGCGGGCGGAGACGTCCGGCTGCGCCTCGGCGGCCCGGAGCACGTTGTCCCCGTGCACCGCATTGCCGAGCGTCTGTTCGAGGACGTACAGGAACTGCCTGGTCGGCACCGCTTCCCCCGCTCCTGCTCGGTTGTCGGTCGGACTCACGCCCGGGCCCCACCGCGCCGCCTGCGGCCGAGGCGGCCGAGCACCCGGGCGGCGGCCGCGCGGGCCACCACCCGCTCGTCCGGCGACAGCACCCGCAGCAGCAGCGCGCAACCGACGAACGTGGCCAGCCCGACGATCGCCTCGGGCACCGCCCCCAGCGCCGAGGACGCGTACATGACCGCGGCCATCGCGGTCGCGGCGGCGCCGGCCCGCAGCAGTCGCCAGGCGGTCCCGGCGGTGAACACGTGCCGCCCCACCACCCAGAGTCCGGCGAGCACGATGAGCATCTCGGTGACCAGGAGGCTCGCCGCGGCTCCGATCGCGCCGTTCTGCCACCGGTGCTGGGCGAGCGGGATCAGGACGGCGTTGACCGCCGGGTTCACCACCGTGGCGCCGAGCATGACGGCGGACCAGACCAGCGGCCGCTTCGCCGCGACCAGCACCTGGTTGAGCATGATGTTGAGGTACATGGCCGGCAGGCACAGCGAGAGGATCACCAGCACCGGGACCGCCGGGCGGAAGCTGGCTCCGAACAGCAGCGGCACCGCGTCGCCGGCCGTCATCGCGGCTCCGACGCAGGCCGGCAGGCTGACGACCAGCGCCAGCTCGAGCGGAGCCCGGGCCGCCACCGCGAGCCGCTCCCAGCTCTCCTCGAACGCGGCCACCAGTCGCGGCAGGGTCGCCGTGGCCAGGATGACCGCCACGAACATCAGCGTCGTGAACAGCTTCGTGGCGACCCCGTAGTAGCCGACCACCTCCGCCGGCGTCATCAGCCCCAGCATGACCGAGTCGATCCAGAGGTAGATCATGAAGAAGACGCCGAAGGTCCAGTACGGGACGCTGGCCCTCGCCGCGGCGGCGACCCGCCGGGCGCCCGGGCGCAGGTCGACCCCGACCAGCCGGCGGGCCCACCGCACCGCGACGGTGGCCGACAGCGCCGCCACCGCCAGGCCGAAGACGGTCAGGCCGAGGACCTTCACGCCGAGCAGGGCCAGCGTGACCCCGCCCAGGCTGATGCAGGTCTTGTTCAGCACCTCGTAGTACGCGAGGTACTCCATCCGTTCGACCGCCTGGAACACCGCCAGCGCCGGCTCGGCCACCAGCGAGAACAGCGTGGCCGCGGTGGTCAGGTAGAGGACGGTGGTGCCCAGCGTCCCCAGGTCCGCCACCGCGGCGAAGACGGCCACGGCGGCGAGGAACACCGGGGCCATCGCCGCGCGGAAGATCATCGCGGACCCGACCATGCCGCGGGCGCCCGCCGGCCGGGCCGCGATCTCCCGCGTCACGAAGTCCCTGGTGGGCAGGCCCAGCAGGAGACCGAGGATCGACGTGGCCGACAACGCGGTCACCACCAGACCCATCCCGGCCGGTCCGAGCGCACGCGGCACGACCAGCGTCCACAGCAGCGTCAGCGACCAGGTGATGGCCTGGCTCGCCGCCAGCGCCGTCACGTTCGCGGCGACCCCCCGGCGCGGGAGGTGCCCCGCGTCCGGGCGCGCGACCGAGCTCGTCGTCACCGGCCCCGCTCCAACACCAGCGGCTCGGTGGCCGGGGAGCCGGCCGGCGCGGCCGCCGGGACCGGGTGCAGGACCGCGGGCGCCGCCGGGGCCGCCGCCCGGACCGGCGGGAACAGCAGCTGCCGCAGCGGGACCCGGGTCGACCCGCGCCGGGCGATGCTGCGCCACTCCACCGTCGCGAACAGCGCCAGGCCGACCAGCAGGATCAGCGGGAAGGTGGCCAGCAGGAGGAGGAAGACCCGGCGCGGGTCGGTACCGGTGCCGGCGCCGAACGCGAGGCCGAGCGAGCCCACCAGCGGCTGGTGGACGAGGTAGAGCGAGTAGGACATCACCCCGATCGCGACCAGCGGCCGCCAGGCGAACACCCGGGCCACCACGTTGTCGCCGGACAGCACCGCGCACAGCAGGGTGAAGAAGACGAGCCCGAACAGGACGTGCTTCAGCGGGTTCGCGCTGAGCAGGAGTCCCGCGGCCGCGGCCAGCACGGCAGCCGCCCCCAGCTGACGGGCGCGGGCGCCGGTCCGGCCGGTGCGGTAGAGCGCCGCCGCGACCATCCCGAGCGCGAACTCGCTCCACCGGCCCAGCAGCAGGTTGGGCAGCACGACCGTCGCCCAGGTGCTCTGCCCGGGCAGGATCCCGCCGGCCACGGCGGCGAACAGCAGCAGCCGGTAGGCGATCGTCACCGCGAACACCGCGGCGACGGTGCGGGCCAGGCCGAACCGGCGCGCCCCGAGGACCAGCAGCGGCAGCGTCAGGTAGAGCTGCCACTCCAGCCCGAGTGACCAGTAGGCCCCGTTGAGCGCGTAGAACGTCGACGGGAAGAACTGGTGGGTGAGCGTGGCGTGGGCCACCGTCTGGCGGGCCAGCTCCGGCCCGCCCAGCCGCGGCAGGTCGCCGTGCCCACCCAGCACCAGCTGGGCCAGCACGATCAGGGCGAGCGAGGCGTAGTACGTCGGCAGCAGCCGCGCGCAGCGCCGGCGCATGAAGGCGCCGGTGCGGAAACGGTCCAGCCGGTCGCCGGCGTACGGCAGGTAGAGGCAGAACCCGCTGAGCACCAGGAAGAGGCTGACCCCGGTGGAGCCGCTGCGCAGCACCAGGTCGACCCCGGGCCAGAGCGCGCCGCCGCTGAACGACCTCATGTGGAACAGGACCACCCAGATCGCGGCGAAGGCGCGCAGACCGTCCACCCCGGCCAGCCGGCCGGTGCCGGCCTCCCGGGCCGGCGACGCCGCCGGTGGCCGCGGCCCGACCTCGGGCCGCTGCCGGGGCATCAACCGGGACGGGCGTGGCATCATCCGGGTCCTCATTCGAACAGGGGCAGGGGCGCGTCGAGCCGGTAGTGCGCGGCACCCGCGGGGCGCTGCGCAACCGGGCGGGCGGGCACGCCGGCGACCACCGCCAGCGGCGGGACGGCGCCGCTGACCACCGCGCCGGCCGCGACCACCGCGCCGCGGCCGACGGTCGAGCCGGGCAGGATGGTGGCTCGCATCCCGATCCAGGCGTGGTCCTCGATGACGACGGGCCGGCTCTCCAGGCCGAAGTCCGCCGAGCCCCACCGGTGCTGGGTGGTGATGATGGCGACCTCGGGCGAGATGCTGACGTCGTCGCCGATCACCAGCGGCCCGCGGCCGTCCAGGCAGCAGCTCCGGTTGACCAGCGTCCGGCGGCCGATCGTGACGCCCGTCCGGCGCACGTGACCCGGTCCGTAGAACCAGAAGTAGCACCCCAGGTGGATGCCGGCGCCGGCGCCCACGGACACCCCGAGCCGCCGGTACCAGGCGTGCCGCAGCCGGAAGCTGGGGATCCGGTTGACGACGTGGTTGGTGAGGTAGTTCAGCACCCGGACGGCGGCCAGCCGCAGCGCCGATCTCACCGGGCGCTCCCCACGAGGGGCCGGGCCGGCGGGAGCAGCGACTCGGACTGTGGCGCCGGGATCGCGACCGGTGGCCGGGGCACCGCCCGCCAGACCCGCGTCCTCGCCTCCACGGCGCCGAGCATCGTCCCGAGACAGAAGGCGAGCCGGAACCAGGTGAAGCCCATGTCCTTGTCACCCATGATCACGTACGCCACCACCGCGGCCGCGACCAGCGCGGCGAACATGGCGGTCTCCCGGTCCGGGTGGCGGCTCAGCTTCGCGGCCGCCATCAGGCCGTGCATGATCATCAGCCAGATCGCGACCTCCCCGAGCAGGCCCATCCGCATCCACACGTAGAGCACCCCGTTGTGCGGCACGTACGCCAGCGCCTTGACCGAGCTGCGGAGGTCGACCATGCCGATGATGTAGTTGATCGGCAGCCCGAAGCCGGTCCCGGTGCTGTGTTTGCCCTGGATGTTGAGGATCAGGTTGGCGTCTTCGACGTACCGGTACTGGTTGGACATCTCATCCCGGGCGTCCGGCGCGACCACGGAGCGGACCGCCCTGGCCGGCTGGGCGAGGGTGCCCTCCTTGCTCCAGAAGGCCGGAAGGTAGACCGCACTCACGGCGAGCATGACCACGCCGGCGCGCCGCAGCGCGCGGCGCCCGTTCGGCCGGCGCACGTACGCGATGAGGAGCATCACGAGTGTGCTGGTGCCGAGGATCGCCCACGCGGTCCGCCGGCTGTTCACCATGTCGGCGAGCAGGACCAGCGGGAGCAGGCCGGTGGCGACGAGCCGGAGCGGCCCCCGGACCCGGAAGACCCACAGCCCGAGGGTGAGGACCACGAACAGGCCGAAGAAGAAGGACTCCTCGTGCGCCAGCACCGCCTCCGGCCGGGGTTGGAGGTGCCGGATCGAGAACCAGATCAGGATGCCGTACAGGGCCTTCAGCCCGCTGCCCAGCACCATGATCCACATCACCGCGCGCAGCGCGCCGGGCGCGCTCAGCAGGGACGCCGCGAGCAGGTAGGCCAGCCCGAGGTACAGGAACGGCCGGACCTCCCAGAGCCCCATCTTGAAGTCGCCGTGCCGCGCCACGCCGACGCCGAGGTAGAGGACGGCCAGCCCGCAGAGCACGCCGATCTGGACGGCCAGGCGGGACCGGGGGAAGAGCTGCTCCCGGCGCTGCACCGTCCGCAGGACCCAGATGACGACGAGCACAACGAGGTAGATCTCCGCCGGCGTGACCCCGCTGCCGGCGCTGACGCTGTGGAAGAACGGGATCTGCCCGGTGACCGCCCCGTCCCGGGGGCCGACGGTGTAGCCGAACTGCTCGACCGTGACGGCGGCGGCGATCAGGACCAGCACGCCGACCGCGGGCCGGTACCACAGCAGCAGCGGCAGCAGGCCGAGCGGGAGGAGCAGGGCCAGCACCGGATGGCTGCCGCTGGCCAGCCGGCCGACCACCAGACCGGCCAGCACCGCGGCGACGCAGGCCGGCGCCAGCAGCCACCAGCCGAAGCGGACGTCCGGGGCGGCGGCGGGGCGGGCGCCGGAACGCTGGACCCAGGCCGTCACAGCAGATGCTTCGTCACGGCCAGGTACCCGGCCACCAGGGTGGCGGCGGCGAGCACGACCAGGCGCTCCGTGCCGGCCGGGCGCTCCCGTCCCAGGCCCAGGAACAGGGCGATGGCGATCAGCAGGAGCATCCACATCTCAGCGGCCCACCAGCTGGTGCAGCCAGCGCGGGATCGCCGACCGCTTGGCGTTGAGCAGCACGTGCGGCGGCCGGCTCAGCCCGGAGGCCGCGGCCTGGACGGCGTCCAGTGGCGTGCTGCCGGCCCGGACGACCATCAGGACGTTCGAGAAGCTCACCGCCACCCGGTCGCCCGCCCCGTGCGGCGGCAGCGGCGGCAGGTCGGCCACCACCGCATACCCCGCGCGCTGCAGGTCGGTGACGATGGACCGGGTCCGGAACAGCGCGAGCAGGCCGTGCGCCTCGTCCCGGACCTCGCCGGGGGGCACCCTGCCGAACTGCGGCGCCAGCCACCGGATGCACTCGCCGAGCGACGCGTCGCCGCGCAGCACCTCGGCGATCCCCGGCCCGTGGCCCGGCACGGCGGGCGACTCCAGGTCGAGGTCGAGCAGGATCGTCTTGCGGCCGTACTCGTTGCGCTGCACCAGCGCGGCACCCATCGCGACGGTGCTGCGCCCCTCCCCGCGCCGCGCGCTGGTGACGGCCAGCCCGTCGATCGCCTCGCGCGGCATCCGGCGCACGGCCGCGCTGCACGCCTCGATCACCTCGGGCAGGATGCCGGGCAGCTGGGCAGACCGCAGGACCTCCCCGACATCCGCCGGCTCGAACGGGAGGTTGGTCCGGTGCAGGTGGAGGTCGATCGGCTCGTCCGGGTCGACGCTGGTCACTACGGCACCCTCGACACAGCGGGATCCGCGTCCCGGCCGCGGGTCCCCCTCGACCGCCGCGCCGGCCGCAGCGCCGGCAGGTCCTTGATCGTGCTGACGACCTGCAGCCCGAGCCCCTGTTCGAGGTCGGCCTCCTCGCGCACCGCCCGGTCCCTGGTGACCAGCAGCAGCAGGATCAGCAGGGAGATCGAGCCGCCGGCGAGCAGGCCGCCGACTCCGCTGATGAGGACGATCTTCCGACGGCTGAGCGGGGTGGCGTGGGTCGGCTGGTCCAGCAGCTCCAGCGAGCCCCGACCGGCCTCGGTGAGGGCGGCATTGCTGGCCGTGTACGCCTTTTCCGCCTCCGAGAGGTGCTGCTGGGCCACTGCCAGCGCGCCGACCAGCGAGGTCTCGCCGGGATCGGTCTGCCCGGAGCTACCCGAGGCGGGCCCGGTCGTGTCCGGGTGGGTCTGCGCGTAGACGGTCACCGCCGCCTGGGCGTCCGACACCTGCTTGGCCGCGGCGTCGAGCTGCTTCTTGTCGTACGCGACCTGGGTCTCCGCCCGGCTCCTGATCTTCGCCTGCTCGGTCCGGATGAACTCCTCGACGAACGCCTGGGCCAGCCCGGTCGCCCGCTGCGGGCTGAGCTCCTCGACGGCGATGGTGAGGACCTGGGGTCCGGGCGTGGTGACCGTGACCGTCCCCGCGAGCCGCCACAGCGCCGAGTCCACGTCCTGCTGCGAACCCCGCACCTCGGCGGCCATCGGGCTGTGCTGCGCGACCGCCATCAGGAAGGTCCGGCTCGCCAGCAGCCCGGACAGCAGGGCCTGCTGCCCCCCGGCCGGGGAGTCGCCGCCCCCGGTGGTGCCGATGGTCGAGTCGAACGGGATCTGCCGGTCGGTCCACACCGCCGCGGACGCCGCGTACTTGCGCGGCTGGCTCAGCCCGTAGAACGCGGCCAGCGCGAATGCGATCAGCACCGGCGCCATCAGCAGCACGCGGTGACGGAAGAACGTCTCCGCATAGTTGCGCTTCACCTGTCTACCCCCCACCACGGCGTGCCACCGGCCGGCGCGCCCCCAATCATTGCGCCGCCTGCATTCTGACCGACGACCGCGGTCCGCGGGAGGGAATCCGAGGATCGGCCGGCCGGGACGGCACCGGGCATGCGGAGCGGGGCCGATCCTCGCCGGGTCCGCACCGGCTGGACCGGGCTGGACCCGGGCTGGACCGGGCTGCACCGGCTCCCCCGATGTCTTCACCCGTCGTTTCCCTGCATTCGGCCTCGGCCGGCACAGCCGGCCGGTAGCGTTCTGACCGGCGATCGGTCAGACCGATGCCCTAGGGGGGGTCCATGAGCGGCATCCGCGCGCCGCGGGTCAAACGTGCACGCTGGTCGGCCGGTGCGGGTCTCCGCCCGTTCGCCGGACCGGCGACGGTCGCGCTCGGCACGGCCGTGCTCGCTCCATCGGCGTACCTGGCGGCGCTCTCGCTCGCCGCCCTCCGCCGGCCGCGGGCCGGTGGGCTGGTCATCGGGGTCGCCCCGCGGCTGGTCGTCCTGGTGCCTGCGCACGACGAGGAGCTGCTGCTCGGCCGCTGCCTGGACTCGCTGGCGGCGCAGAGCTACCCGCGCGAGTGCTACCGGGTCATGGTCATCGCCGACAACTGCACCGACGGCACGGCTGTGGTCGCCGCCGGTCGGAAGGTCGAGGTGCTCAGCCGCACCAACGCGGACGAGCGCGGCAAGGGGTACGCGCTGCGGTGGGCGATGGACACCATCCTCGCCTCGGGCGAGCCGTTCGATGCCTTCGTCGTCGTCGACGCCGACTCGGTCACCGACCAGGACCTGCTCTCCGGGCTGGCCGCGGCGCTGACGTCCGGCGCGGACGCGGTCCAGGGCGACTATCTCGCGCTGGACGAGCCGGCACCCCGGGCCGGGACGGGCGGCCGGGCCCGGCTGCGCTCCGCCGCCTTCCTGCTCTTCCACCGAGCCCGGTTCACCGGGCGGGCCAACCTGGGCCTGCCCTGCTCCCTCGTCGGCAACGGCATGCTGTTCAGCCGGCGGCTGGTCGAGAACGTCCCGTGGAGCGCGTACTCGCGGGCGGAGGACCTGGAGTACTCGGTCGACCTGCGGCTGCGCGGTGTCCGGCCGGTCTTCGCCCCGCAGGCGCGGGTCCAGGCGCCGGTGTCGACCTTGGGCGGCGCCGCACGCACCCAGCGGCGGCGCTGGGAGGGCGGCCGGGCGGAGGTGGTGCGGACCAGGTTGCCGCGGCTGGTCCGGTCCATGGTCCGGGACCGCCGGTGGGATCTCTGGGACGCCGCGGCGGACCTGGCTGTCCCGCCGCTGGGCGTGCTGGCTGCGCTGGTCGCCGCCGGCGGTACGGCCGGGCTGGCGTTGCGGGCGGTCCGGGGGGTGCACACCAGGCACCTGCTGCCCTGGGCCGCCGCGGCCGTCGCCCTGCCCGTGCACGTGCTGGTGGGTCTGCGGGCGGCGGGGGCCCCAGCGGAGACGTTCCGGGCGCTGCTGGCCGCCCCGGCCCTGGTCGGGTCGGAGCTGCCGACCCGGCTCGGGCTGCTGCGCCGCGACCTGGACCCCGCCTGGGAGCGGACCGCGAGAACCGCGGGCTGAGCGCCGGGCGCGGCCGGGGGCCCGGGGAGGACCCGCCCGTCGGGTCCGGCCGGGCCTACCGGGGCCACCGGGCCGGCGGTGTCAGGCCTGCCGGTCGGCGAACAGGCGGACCAGGGCCGGCGGGCCCTGCAGCAGGTAGCGGCGGGCCAGCCGGCGCGGCTCGAGGGCGAGCCGGTAGAGCCACTCGAGGCCGCTGTCACGCAGCGCGTCAGGCGCCCGCCGGACCGTCCCGGCGACGAAGTCGGCCGCGGCACCGAATGCCAGCAGCACCTTCGCGCCGGTGTCCGTCCCGTACCGGGCGCTCCACAGCTCCTGCCGCGGCTTGCCGAGCCCGACGACCAGCAGGTCGGTCCCGGCGTCCCGGACCTCGCCGGCCATCGCCGAGGAGGCCCTGGAATCGGTCAGGTCGGCTCGCGACGGCGCCCAGTAGCCGGACACCGCCAGCCCCGGCCAGGAGCCGGCGAGGGCGGTCGCCAGCCGGTCGTGGGTCTGCGCCGAGCCACCGAGGAACCCGACCCGCCGGCCGTCCCGCTCGGCCACCGAAAGCAGCTCACCGAGCAGGTCGGAGCCGGCCAGCCGCTGCCACACCGAACCACGGTCGAGCTGGCGCGCCCGCCAGACCAGCGGCATCCCGTCGAGCAGCACCAGCCAGTCGGCGCCGGAGCCCGGCTCTCCGATGAGGCCCGGATGGCGGCCGCCGCGGCCGAAGTGGTGCACGTGGTCGAGGTTCGCGGAGGCCACCACCAGCGGCCGGCCGCTCCCCGCCGCCAACCGGCCGCGGACCCGGCTGACCGCCTCGGCCTCGAGGCAGAGGTCGACCGGCGTACCGGCGAGCCGGATCCGGCGCACGGCCGGCGCTGCCGGCACCGGGACAGCCGGCACCGGGACAGCCGGCACCGGGACAGCAGACGGCTGGACCGAACCAGCCCGGCTCCGGGCACGTGGCACCGACACCGCCGTTCACCTCTCCCCCCGGATCGGCCGCCCACCTCCGGTCGGACGTGGGCGGTCGTACCTCGGGAGATCCTGGCCGGTCCGCACCGGTCGCGACAGGTGAATGACGGAAATTGCAGAGACCACTACGGAGCGTTATCACCGCCGCCGGTCCGGAGCCCATGATGGACGGAACGCCCGGAGCCGCGGGCGTTGTCTCAGTATGATTTCTGCGTACTCGCTGGGGGTGACTTCCCCCGGACCCACTGGGGGGATCATGGTTTCGGTGCCGCTGGTCGACCTGCGCGCGCAGCACGGCGAGATCGCCGACGAGGTCGCCGCCGGGTTCGCGCAGGTGCTCGCCGAGACGGCGTTCATCCAGGGCAAGGCGGTCACCTCGTTCGAGGAGGAGTACGCCCGGTTCATCGGGGTCGGGCACTGCGTGGGGGTGGCGAACGGCACCGACGCGCTCGAGCTCGTGCTGCGGGCCCTGGACATCGGCCGCGGCGACGAGGTCGTGCTGCCGGCCAACACGTTCGTGGCCACCGCCGAGGCCGTGGTCCGGGCCGGGGCGACCCCGGTGCTGGTGGACGTCGACCCCGACCACCTGCTCCTGGACGCCGAGCAGGCGCTGGCCGCGACCGGCCCGCGCACCCGCGCCATCCTGCCGGTGCACCTCTACGGCCAGGTCGCGCCGGTCGAGCTGCTGGGCCCCGCGGTCGAGGGCGGCGTCCACCTCGTGGAGGACGCGGCGCAGGCCCAGGGGGCGCGCCGGCACGGCCGGGCCGCCGGGGCGCTCGGCACCGCGGCCGGGACGAGCTACTACCCGGGGAAGAACCTCGGCGCGTACGGGGATGCGGGGGCGGTCACCACCGACGACGCCGGGCTTGCCCGGCGGGTCCGGCGGATCGCGAACCACGGCAGCGAGGCGCGCTACCAGCACACCGAGTTCGGGGTCAACTCCCGGCTGGACACCCTGCAGGCGGTCGTGCTGTCGGCGAAGCTGGCCCGGCTGGCCGAGTGGAACGCGGCCCGCCGGGCGGCCGCGGACCGCTACGCGGAACTGCTCGCGGACGCCCCCGGGGTGCGGCTGCCCGGCCCGATGGCCGGCAACGAGCACGTCTGGCACCTGTACGTGGTGCGGGTGGCGGACCGGGACCGGGTGCTCGACGCGCTGCACCGGGCCGGGGTCGGCGCCGCGGTGCACTACCCGACCCCGGTGCACCTGCACCGCGCGTTCGAGGATCTCGGCCTGCGCCGCGGGGCGTTCCCGATCAGCGAGCAGGCGGCCGGGCAGATCCTCAGCCTCCCCATCGGCCCGCACCTCAGCGCGGGGCAGCAGGAGCAGGTGGCCGCCGCGCTGCGCGCCGCCACCGGCTGAGGCCCGGGGTCAGCCGGCCGTCCGGGTGCCCTCCGCGACCAGTCCCCGCCGGCCGGCCGCGGCCTGCCGGACGACCCCGACGATCCGCTCCTGGTCCGCCCCGGACAGCAGGTGGTGCAGCGGCAGCACGAGCGACCGGCCGGTGAGCCGCTCGGTCACCGGCAGCGGCCGGTGCGGGTGCCCGGCGTACGCCGGCTCGAGGTGGGCGGCCATGATGCCGCGGCGCGGCGAGATTCCCTCCGCGTTCAGCGCGGCCAGCAGGTCGTCCCGGGAGACCGGGAAGCCGTCCAGCAGCTCGATCCAGAAGGACTGGTAGTTGGTCCGGCCCCAGGGCGGGTCGGTCACCGCCCGCACGTCCGGGACCGAGGCCAGCAGCCGCTGGTAGTCGGCGGCGAGCTCCCGCCGCCGGGCCACCAGGCTGTCCAGTTTGGACAGCTGGACCAGCCCGATGGCCGCCTGCACGTCGGTCATCCGGTAGTTGAAGCCGACCTCGAGGTAGCTCTCCAGTACCGGCCGGCCGGCCGCGTGCCGGTCGGCGGCGCTGACGTCCATGCCGTGCTCGCGCAGCCGGCGCAGCCGGGTCGCCACCTCCGCGTCGTCGGTCGTCACCATGCCGCCCTCGCCGGTGGTGAGCAGCTTGCGGGGGTGGAACGACCAGGCGGCCAGGTACGCGGCGGCGCCGACCGGCCGGTCCCGGTAGGTCGAGCCGGCGGCGCAGGCAGCGTCCTCGACCAGCGGGATGCGGCGCGCGGCCAGCACGGCCTGCAGCGCGGCGACGTCGGCGGGCACGCCGGCCTGGTGCACGGCGATGACAGCCCGGGTCGCCGGCCCGAGCACGGGCTCGACCGAATCGGCGGTCAGGTTGCCGGTGACCGCGTCGACGTCCGCGAAGACCGGCGTCGCACCCGCGTACCGGACCGCGTTCGCGGTGGCGATGAACGAGAAGGAGGGCACCACCACCTCGTCGCCGGCGCCCACCCCGAGCACGTGCAGCGCCAGGTGCAGGGCGGTCGTGCAGGAGGACACGGCCACGCCGTGCCGGGCGCCGACCCGCTCGGCGAACGCCCGCTCGAACTCGGCCACCCGCGGCCCCTGGGCCACCCAGCCCGACCGCACCGCCGCCGCCGCCGCCTCGGCCTCCTCCTCGCCGAGCGCCGGGACCATGACCGGGATCGTCCGCATCGTCACGCTTCCCCCCAGGGTGGACCATCCACCTCCGCCCCAGTCTGCCGGCTGCCGGCCCCGCCCGCGGGGCCTTCGGCTGGTTCGCGACAGCGGCCGGTCGACCCGGACCTGGACCGGGGTGGTAGAAAGCAGCGGTCCGAGCCGGGAGATGCTGGGGGGACCGATGCCGGCCGACGTCCCGGCGGGGCTGCGCCCGCCGCGCCTGCTGCGACTGGCCCGCCAGGCCGTGCTGTCCTGCGGGGTCGACCTGTCCGGCCTGACCGTGCTGACCGAGGCGGCGACCGGGCCGTACGTGCTGACGCCCGTGCTGGCGGCGCTCGGCCGGGCGGCCCGGGTGCATGCGGTGACCAGGGCGACCCGGCACGGGACGGTCGAGGAGGTGCGCCGCCGGACCGCGGAGCTGGCGGCCCTGGCCGGGGTCGCCGACCGGATCGAGGTGCGGACCGGGCTGACCCCGGAGCTGGCCGCCACCGCGGACGTGGTGACCAACAGCGGGCACCTGCGGCCGCTGGACGCCCGGCTGGCCGGCTGGCTGCGACCGGACGCCGTCGTCCCGCTCATGTTCGAGGCGTGGGAGATCGACCTGGGCCGGGACGACGTCGACCTGGCGGCGTTGCGCAACCGGGGCATCCGCTTCGCCGGGACCAACGAGCGGAACCCGGCCGTCGGCGTCTTCGGCTTCCTCGGGCCGATGGCGGTCCGGCTGCTCACCGACGCGGCGGTCGCGGTGCACGGCTCGCGGATCGGGCTGCTGTGCGACAACCCGTTCCGCGACTTCCTCCTCGACGGCCTGACCGCGGCGGGCGCGACGGTGCAGCCGGGCGAGCGGCTGTCCGACCTCGAGCTGGCCGAGGACACCGACGCCGTCCTGGTCGCCCTCCGCCCGACCGGCGCGCCGGTGCTGTCCGACGCCGACGTGCACCGGGTCGCCGCCGAGGCGCCGACCGCGGTGCTGGCCCAGTTCTGGGGGGACCTGCCCCGGCAGCGGTGCGCGGACGCCGGCGTCCCGGTGGTGCCCGCGGCCGCGCCGCAACCCGGGCACATGGGCGTGCTGCCGTCCGCGGTCGGCCCGGAGCCGGTGGTCCGGCTCCAGGCCGGTGGGCTGCGGGTGGCCGCGGTGCTGCGGAAGCCGCGGGAGCGCTGGACCGAGGCGGACCGGAGCTTCGTCGATGAGTGCTGACCGCCCGCGGGTGGTGCTGGTCGGCCTCGGCCCGACCACCGGGGACGCGCTGGCCGGGTTGCTCGCCGGGACCGAGGTGGTGGCACTGGTCCGGCCCGGCGACGACGAGGTCGTCGCCGCGGCGCGGGCCGCCGCCGTGCCGGTCGTCGACGACGACCGGATCGCCGCGGTCCGGGACGTGCTGGCCCGCACCCGGCCGGACTGCGTGGTGGTGTCCTCCTTCCACCGGATCCTGCCCGCCGACCTGGTCGAGGCCTGGCCGTTCGTCAACGTCCACTACGCGCCGCTGCCCCGGCTGCGTGGCCGGGCCACGGTGAACTGGGCGATCATCAACGGCGAGACGGAGGCGACGATCTCCGTACACCGGCTGGTGCCGGGCCTGGACGCGGGCGGCATCCTGTTCGCCGAGCGGGTGCCGATCGGGCCGCGGTCCACCGTCGGGGAGGTCTACGCGGACCTCAACCGGCTCCAGCGCTCCGCCCTGCCGACCGCCGTGCGGGCGGTGCTCGCCGGCGACGAGGGGGTGCCGCAGGACGAGTCCGCCGCGACGTACGCGTGCACCCGGGTACCCGAGGACGGCGAGATCGACTGGACCGCCGGGACGCTGCAGATCGACCGGCTGGTCCGGGCGCTCGGTCCGCCGTTCCCCGGCGCCTTCAGCTGGCTCGGGCTCGACCAGCTGGTCGTCGTGCGGGCCGAGCCGGCCCCGGACCCGGCCCGCTGGGAGGGCCGGGTCCCGGGCCGGGTGGTCAGGGTGGACCGGGACCGGGGCGCGGTCGACGTGCTGACCGGCGACGGCGTGCTGCGGCTCTGGGAGCTGAGCACGCCGGGCGCGCCGGCCCGGCCGGCCGCCGAGCTGGTCCGCTCGGTCCGGGCCACCCTCGGCCTGCGCAGCACCGATCTGGTGCGCAGGCTCCGGGAGCTCGGCGGCTGAGGCCGCTGAGGCGGCTGAGGCGGCTGAGGCGTCAGCGGGTCCTGGCCTCCCCGGGGGACTCGGCCGGGTGCCCGCTGTTGGTGACCGAGACGCTGGACACCACCGGGGTGGCGGCACCGGCACGGCCGGTGAGCACGAGCTGGTACTGGAGGTAGCGGGAGCTGCCGCCGACCACCCCGTCCTGGCCGACCGGCCGCCAGCCGGTCCAGCTGGCGTCCGGCGAGGCCGTGCTGCCGGTGCGCACTCCCACGGTCACCGAGGTGCCTGCGGGCACCTCGGCCTGCCACCGCGCCCGGCCCCAGGTGACCATCTGCTGCGCATCCAGGACCCGCGAGGTGAAGGTGCCGCTGGATGCGGCCGGGCCGAACCGCAGCCAGTCCAGCGCCAGCGACGCCCCGTCCGCCCGCTCGTCGGCGGCGGACACCACCAGCGCCCCCGGACCGAACGGGTGCCGCGCCACCACGACGCCGTCGACCTGGTAGACGACCTCGGAGCCGGACCGGTCGATCCGGTACTCGTGCGAAGCACCGGCCAGCCCGGCGGGCAGCGGGGTGGTGACCGTGCGGCCCGCCCACGTCGTCGTCGCCGACAGGACGCCGGACCGCGCGACGATGACCGCCCGGGGATCGCTGCCGGTGGCCGACCGCCAGCCCACCAGCTGGCTGGACCGCGGGTCGAAGCTCGCGGCGAAGCCGAGCGGGCCGGCGTCGGCACCGTCGGCCGCGGCCCGCAGCCCGACGGTGGCGCCGTCGGCGGTGAGCCGGCCGCCCAGCACCTGCCAGCTGCCGCCCGCCGACGTGCTGGCCGTCATCGAGGCCGGCAGCTGCGGCAGCTGGAACTCCGAGCCGGCCGTCGGGGCCAGCGCGACCTGGCCGTCGCCCCCGCCCTGGACGGCGGTGCCGCTGCCGCTACCCAGCCGGAAGGACATCTCGGAGTCGTCCGCGACGCCGTGCCCGGGGGTCAGGAAGGACCGGACCGGACCGGCCGTCCGGTTGCCAGCGCCGTCGCTGGACTCGACCCGGTAGTAGTACCGGGTGCCGGGCCGCAGGTCGGTCAGCAGCAGGCCGTGCCGCGCCTCGGCCGAGCCGTCGCGGGCCCGCTTGTCCAGGACGGCCGGCGAGGTGCCGAGCCGGACCCTGGAGTCGGCCGGCTCGTCGGTGCTCCAGCGCACCGTGCCGGTCCCGTCCGGGAGCGCCTCGACCCGGGCGGCGGACACCGCCGGGGCCTTGCGGTCGGCCGGCCGTACCTCGAGCACCGCGGGCGGCTGGCCGGCCGCCGGGGAGACGGTCGACTTGCCGGTGGCGTCCGTGGACACCGCCCGGTAGTAGTACCGGCCGGCCTTGATCCCGCGCAGCTTGACGTCGTGCCGGGTCGTCGACGTGCCGTCGGCGGCGGTGGCCGTCAGCGACGAGGGCGAGCTGCCGTAGACGACCTTCGCGCTGGCCGGCCGGTCGGTCGTCCACTGGACCGAGGTGGTGTCCACCGTGTCCACCGTGCCGGTGGTGGCGGCCGCCGACGCCAGCGTGGTCACGCTGGCCGGTCCGGTCGCGGTCGGCCCCGTCGGCGGCGGCGAGCTGTAGGTCGCCGTGTAGGTCCCCGCCTGGGCGGTGAAGAAGCCGTACGAGACCCCCTTGATCGTCTGGGTGGTGACCGGGACCGCGGTGCCGCCGCGGGCCAGCCCGGTGAGCGTGCCGCCGCCGGCGCCGACGGTCGGCACCATCCCGGTCAGCCCGGTCGCCCCGGTGCCGGCGTTCACCGTGAAGGTGAGCGTGCTGGGGGCCGCCGACACGGCCGAGAACGACGAGGCGTTGCGCCCGTCCAGCCAGGTCAGCATCTGCTTCGACGTCACCAGCGGGACCCCGCGGGAGGTGGCGGAGCTGAGCAGGGCGTCGTCCTCGGGTGTGGTGCCGTTGTCGGTGTGCAGGTTGACGGTGAAGGCGCCGTAGTAGCCGAGCGGGCCGAGCGCGTTGTCCAGCAGGCTGTTCGGCGTGAACGGGTAGGTCTGCCCGGACTCGTCGGTCATCTGGGTGACGGCCTGGAAGACGTCGATCAGGGTGCCGTTCTTGTCCGCGAACCGCATCGGCAGGCCGGAGCCGGTCATGAAGCCGGGGCGGTCCTGGATCCAGTCCGGGTAGTTGTGGGTCGCGTCCTGCCCGGGCCAGTAGTAGTAGTTGGTCTCCAGCCGGATCCCGTGTCGCAGCTCGGTGGTCGGCTGTCCCAACCAGTCGCTCCAGGACATGCAGTGGAACCGGTTGGTCGTCGGCGCCGGGATGCCGGTGTAGCGCGACCCCCAGCTGGACAGCTGCGAGGCGTACGTGTTCTCCAGTGAGGTCGCGGTGTAGTTGGTGCACCCGTTCTGCGGGTGCAGGCTCACCTCGAAGCCCTGCCCGGTGTAGTTCACCGCCTGGGTGTTGGTCAGCGGCGCGTTCGAGTAGATGTACGAGGTCTTGCGCAGGCACTGCCAGTTGGCCACCGAGCAGCCGGCCGGGCTCAGCGAGCTGTACTCGTTGAACCGGGCGGCGGTGCCGCCGGTGGCGTGGTCGTCGCCGGTGGAGACCACGACCGCCTTGAGGCTGCGCGGGAAGTACCAGAACCGCGGGACCGGCGTGCGGCTGGCGTTCATGGTCGTGATGAGGTTGGCCAGCAGCCGCTGCTGCTCGTCGGCCTGCGGGATCGCGACCTTGGTCAGGTCGATGTAGTCCGGCACCGTGTCGCCGTAGAACATGTCGTCGGACCGGACCGGGCTGACCCCGTCCCGCTCCTGGCCCTCCCAGGCCGGGTTGCCCTGCCGGCTGTAGACCAGCGACTGCGCCAGGTCGTAGCTGAACGCCGCCGCCGAGCCGCCGCTGCTGCCGACCGAGGTCAGGGTGACCGCCGGGTTCGCGGTGGCGGCGGTGGCGCTGGAGTAGAGGGTGGCCACCGCCCGGGCGCCGGCCAGGGTGTAGTTGTCGGCGACTCCGTGCCACTGGACGGTCTGGTCGGTGATGCCGGCCCCCGGCGCCTGGGTGGTGTCGACCTTGAGGTAGCCGTCGGTCCGGGTGGACCCGGCGCTGGTCAGGCCGAGCAGCGAGGCGAGCCCGGCGGCCGGCCGGAACGCGATGAGGTTGCCGCCGCCGTTCACCCAGGTGCTGAACATGCTGACCTGCGCCGCGGTCAGCGGGGTGCGGCCGAGCACGACGACGTCGTAGTTCGCCAGCACCGCCGGGGTGACCCCGGACAGGCTCATCGTGCTGAACTCGTTCAGGCCCTCGGCGCGCAGCACCTCCGCGGTGAAGGAGGTGAACTGGCTCTCCGCGGCGGCCGGGTTCTTGATCACCAGGATCGGCCCGCCCGGGCCGGCGTCCAGCGCCGGCGGGCTGGCCGCGCCGGTGGTGAAGGTCCAGCTGACCGGGTCCATCGTGTTGCCGGCGGCGTCCTGGGCGCCGCTGACCTCCGCGGTGTACGTGGTGTTGGCCGCCAGCGCGGACGCCGGGGTGAACGTGGCGGTGGTCGACGCGGCGTCGTACGCCAGGTCGCCGAGCAGCGCGCCGGAGGGGCCGGTGAGGGTCAGGCTCACGCTGGCGGCGGACACCGGCTCGTTGAACGTCGCGGAGACGCTGGTCGTGGTGGCCACCCCGGTGGCGCCGGAGGCCGGCGACTTCGCGGTCACGGTGGGCGGCGTGGTGTCCGCCGCGGTGGTGTCGAAGACCACGTCGACCCAGTAGTTGCTGGCCTGGTAGGTGTCGGTCGGGAAGACCCCGCCGCCGCCGTACCGGTAGACGCCGTTGGCGCTGGTGCTGTTCGCCAGCGCGGTGAGCGGGCCGCGGGCGACCGCGGAGGCGAAGCCGTTGCCGTTGAGCGAGTACCGGCCGACCGGTGCGTAGTAGGAGGCGACGTACGTGGTGTTCGCGGTGACCGCGACCGGCGCGGGCAGCGTCACGGTCTGCCAGCCGGAGGCGGTCTCCCCGGCGAAGGGGGCCGAGGCCAGCTTCGTCCCGGACGAGGACCACAGCGACCCGACGTGCGTGCCGGTGTTCCCGCTGCCCTTGTAGAACCGGATCCCGCTGACGTAGCCGGCGATTCTGCTGCGGAACTTCACCCCCAGCTCGACCGAGGACGAGTCGGTGCTGCTGGCAGTGTCGGGGGTGGCCGTGTTGGCCCAGATCGTGCAGGGGCACCCCGCCCCGGACGCGGTGCCGGTGGTGAACGTCCACGAGAACGGCGTCATCGCGTTCCCGGAGAAGTCCGTCGCGTCGGAGACGGAGGCGGTGTAGCCGGTCGAGGCGGCCAGCGCGGCGCTCGGGGTGAAGGTCGCGGTCCGGGTCGCGCTGTCGTAGCTCGTCGCCCCGCTCACCGCCGAGCCGCCGGCCGGGGTGACCGACATCTGCACGGTGGCCGGCTGGACGAGCTCGCTGAAGGTCGCGGTGACCGGCGCGGTGGTCGCGACGCCGGTGGCGTTGGCGGCCGGGCTGGTGCTGGTGACCGCCGGCGGCGTGCTGTCCGGCGCGGGCGCGAACACCACGTCCACCCAGTAGTTCGAGGCCTGGAAGGAGCTGTTCGGGAAGCCGCCGCCGGTGCCGTACCGGTAGACGCCGTTGCCGCCCGAGCTGCCGGCGGCGAGCGCGTGCAGCGGGGCGTTGTCGACCGCGGAGGACAGGCCGTCGGTGTCGGCCGCGTACCGCCCGACCGGGGCATAGTAGGAGGCGACGTACGTGGTGTCCGCGGCGACGCTGACCGGTGAGGTGAGGTTCACCTGCTGCCAGCCGCCGGCCGTCTCCCCGATGAAGGTCGCGGTCGCGAGCGCGGTGCCGGTGGCGCTCCACAGGTGCCCGACGTGGGTGCCGGTGTTGCCGGCGCCCTTGTAGAACCGCAGCGCGGTCACCTGGCCGGCCACGTCGGCGCGGAACTTCACGCCGACCTCGACCGCGGCGGTGTCCGCGTCCGACGGCGTGTTCGGGGTCGCCGTGGACGGCCAGATCGTGCAGGGGCAGGTGGCGGCAGCGGCGGTGCCGGCGGTGACCACCGTCCACGGCACCAGCAGCCCGACCAGGATGGCGAGCACCACCGCCGGCGAGAGCCGGCGCCGGCTGGCGGCGCTTCGGCGGCTCCGCGTCAGAGTGAACATGTCCCTGCCCTCAGCTCGTCGTCAGGACGACATCGACCCAGTAGTTGGTGGATTGCCAGGTGTCGGTCGGGAAGACGCCACCGCTGCCGTAGCGGTAGACCCCGTCCGGGCCGTCCAGGCCGTCCCGCAGCGCGTGCAGCGGTGCGCGGTCCACTCCCGCGGCGAAGTAGCCGGTGTCGGCCGAGTAGCGGCCGGCCGGCGCGTGGTACGTGACCACGTACGTGGTGTTCGCGGCGATCGCTATCGGGCTGGCGAAGGTCGCCTGCTGCCAGCCCGATGCCGTCTCGCCGGTGAAGGTGACGCTGCCGAGCAGCGTGCCGCTGCCGGTCCACAACCGGCCGACGTGGCTGCCGGTGTTGCCGGCCTGCTTGTAGAACCGCACTCCGGTGGCCTGGCCGGCGACGTCGGAGCGGAACCTGGTGCCCACCTCCACCGCGCTGGTGTCCGGGTCCGGGGCGCCGCCGGGCGCCGCGGTCGCGGCCCAGATCGTGCACGGGCAGCTCGGCGGCGCTGGGCTGCCCGTGGCCGTGGTGAAGGTCCAGCTCGCCGCCGTCATCTGGTTGCCCGCGGCGTCCCGCGCGCCGGACACGGTGGCCGTGTACGCGGTCCCGGCGGCGAGCGGCGCCGACGGGGTGAAGGTGACGGTCTGGCTGGCCGCGTCGTACGCCGTGCTGCCGGCGACCGCGGTCCCGCCCGCCGCCAGCGCGACCACTGCGCTGCCGGACTGGATGGGCTCGCTGAACGTGGCCGTGACGGTGGTCCCGGTAGAGACCCCGGTCGCCCCGGCGGCCGGCGAGCGGGTGCTCACCGTCGGTGGCGTGGTGTCGCCGCCGCCGCCGGAGCCGGTGGCCAGCACCACGTCCACCCAGTAGTTCGCCGACTGCCAGGCCAGGCTCGGGAAGCCGCCGCCGGCGCCGAAGTAGCCGTACACGCCGTCCGGTGCGCTCGCGGTGTCCGCCGGCGCGTGCAGCGGAGGGGCGTCGGTCGCCGCCCCGGCGAAGTAGCCGGTGGTGGCGGAGTAGTGGCCGGCCGGAGCGTAGTACGACACCACGTACGGGGTGCCGGCGGTGATCGCGACCGGCGTGGACAGGGTCGCCTGCTGCCAGCCGGTGGCGGACTCACCGGTGAACGTCACCGTCCCCAGCAGGGTGCCGGACGCCGTCCACAGGTGGCCGAGATGGGTACCGGTGTTGCCGGTCTGCTTGTAGAACCGGATGGCGGTGACGGTGCCGGAGACGTCCGAGGTGAACCGGGTGCCGAGCTCGGTGCCCACGGCGTCCGGGTCCGGGCCGCCGGTCGGGCCGGCGGAGGCGGCCCAGATCGTGCACGGGCAGGACCGCGCGGCGACGGTGACCGGGACGGCGGTGACCGCGCCGAGGGTGGCTCCGTCGTCGCTGGCCCGGACCTTGATCGACGCGCCGCCGAGGCCGGTCGGCGTCCAGGAGTAGGTCCATGTCGCCCGGCCGGAGGCCGGGTGCCAGCTGGTGCCGCCGTCCGTGGACACCTCGACCGACCCGACCACGCCGCCGCCGGCGTCCGTCCCGGTGCCGCTGACGGTGACCGGGGTGCCGGCCTGGACGGTCGCGCCGGAGGCCGGCGAGGTGACCGTCACCGCCGGGCCGGTGGTGTCGGCGGACGAGGTCGCCGGGGTGAGGCCGGACTGCAGCGTCGCCGGCTGTGCGCCCAGGTCGGCGAGCAGGTTGACGGTGGCCTGCTTCATCGGCGTGCTCGCGGCGCCCGAGCCGCGGTCGTGGTTGCTGTCCAGCCCCCAGGACCACTGGGCGGTGCCGGCGCCGAACACGAGCGCGCCGCCGGCGGCGCGGTAGAGCGTCAGGTGGTGGGTCGCGTTGCCGGTCCCGTACGTCGAGCCGTAGTCCTGCAGGACCTGGACGCCGGTGGCGGTGGTGGTGGAGAGGTCGACCAGGCCGGCCGGGCGGGCACCGTTGTCGGCGTCCACGTCCCACTCGTACCCCACGGTGCCCGACCCGAGGGTCGCCACCGCGCCGGCGGCCTGG
>JBJMII010000006.1:0-10003 GCA_045806925.1 Mycobacteriales bacterium | reverse complement strand
GCGTGCTGCTGTCTGACCGCGACATCCGCGCCGAGATCGCAGCCGGGCGTGTCGGTCTCGACCCCTTCGACGAGACGCTCCTGCAGCCCTCGAGCGTCGACCTGCGGCTGGACCGGCACTTCCGCACGTTCAACAATCACGCCTACACACACATCGACCCGGCGCTGCAGCAGGACGACCTGACCACGCTGGTGGAGCCGAAGGGTGACGACCCGTTCGTGCTGCACCCGGGCGAGTTCGTGCTCGGGTCGACGCTCGAGGTCGTCACCCTCCCCGACGACCTCGCCGGCCGGCTCGAGGGCAAGTCGAGTCTGGGCAGGCTGGGACTGCTCACCCACAGCACCGCCGGCTTCATCGACCCGGGCTTCACCGGCCACATCACGCTGGAGCTGTCCAACGTGGCGACGCTGCCGATCATCCTGCACCCGGGGATGAAGATCGGGCAGCTGTGCCTCTTCCGGCTGTCCAGCCCGTCCGAGCAGCCGTACGGGTCGGCCGTGTACGGCTCGCGCTACCAGGGGCAGCGCGGGCCGACGCCGTCCCGGTCCTGGGTCGGCTTCCGGCGCTGGCCGACCGGATGAGCGCCGGCGGGAAGACGCTGACCCTGACCGGCGTCCCGGAGCCCGCCGTCGAGGCCGGCGGCGTCCTGCTGGACGGCTACCTGCTCATCGGGGGCCCGCGGGAGCTCCTCGGCGCCGGCAGACCGGTCCGGGTCACCGGCCGCGTCCAGCCCGACCTGCTCACCATCTGGCAGCAGGGCACCCCGTTCGTGGTGGAGACCGCCGAGCCCGTCGAGCCGGCCTAGAAAGCCCGCTCAGAAGGCATGACCCGAGAGCACGGAGCCCGCCCCCCGGGGGACGAGGGGACGGGCTCCGTACCGGGCAGGATCAGGCCGCGGTGACGGCCCCGATCCGCACCGCGCCCCGCCCGACGATCGCGCCCTCGTCGGTGACGACCGTCATCTCACCGAAGAGCTGCCGCCCGGCCGCCGGCGCCACCAGCGCGGTGACCGACCCGGTGATCGTGGCACTGGCCCCGTTCGCGAGCGTCACCGTCGTCGCCGGCACGTCCACCGAGCCGAGCGCCGGGCTGTAGAACACGTCCCGGTAGTCGTACCCGGTGCTGCCCGCCGGCACCGCGAAGCCGACGACCTGGACCGTGTACGTCCCGGCCGTCGGGTTCGCCAGCGACACGGACTCCTCGGAGTCGCCGTCCGCGGACTGCGCCACCCTGACCCCGTTGCGCAGCAGGTAGAGGTCGAGGTCGGCGGCCGGGTCGCTGGTGTTGCCGATCGAGACGTCCAGCCGGGTCGCGCCGGCCGGCACGACCACCTGGTACTGGTCCAGCTCACCGGTCGCGATCGTCGGCCGGTCGCTGAACGAGCTGCCCAGCGGGCCGCCCCGGCCATGCACCTGCACCGTGCCGAAGTCGTTCGTCAGCGTCCAGGTGACCGGGGTCGGCACGCCCGCCGCCACCGACGGCAGCTCGACGACGGCCGGCGTGACCGTGACGCCCTGGATCCGCGCGCCGATCTGGAACGGGTTCTCAAGCGCCGGAGAGGTGCGCCGCGCCTCCACCTCGATCTCCCATACGCCCGGGATCGGGTTCAGGTACGCCCGGGAGTTGGGGTTGCACGCCGCGGCATCGGAGAAGTTGGTGTAGCACGCCGTGCTCGCCGTGCTCTCCACCGGGACGCCCCAGGGGTTGACGGCGATGAACCGGGTCTGCGACCCGGTGGCGATGCCGGTCAGGTTGACCTGCAGCGCCTTCGCACCCGCCGGCACCGTGACGAAGGAGGACTTGTAGAGGTTGCGGTCGACCGAGCCCTGCATGGCGTACGCGTACTGCGGGCCGGCCGGCGTGCTGCCGGCGATGACCGCGGCCATCATCTCGGCGTCGACGGCCGGGGTCGACGGGTCGTCGACCCGCAGGATCGCGCTGTGCGAGCCGGCCGTCGGCCTGGCCTGGACCACGACCTGCACCGGCACGTTCCGTCGCAGCACCACCTGGCCGACCGAGCTGAAGGTGCCGTCGTTGCCGACCCAGATCAGCTTGTGGGCCAGGTTCCCGGCCGGCCCGGTCGTCCGGGTGATGGTGACCGGGTACGACTTCGGCTGGCCCGGGGCGTGCCCGCCGGCGTCCGCGGCGCACCGGTTGTAGATGCCGGTGCCGCGGTCCGGGACGACCAGGAAGTCCGACAGCGGGGTGCAGACCGGGGCGTCGGTCCGGTAACTGCGGGTGCTGATGTTCTGCGCCAGCAGCGACCACGCGCCGGGCACGTTCACCAGGCCGTTGCCCTGGCCGTACGCCTCGACGCCGGGGATCCACTTCGCCGAGCTGTACAGCGCGCGGCGCAGCGCGGCCGGGGTGACCCCGCGGTCGGTGGCCTTGGCCGCGGACAGCAGCAGCGCCCCGGCGCCGGCCGACTGCGGCGAGGCCATCGAGGTGCCGTTGAGCATCTGGAGGCCCGGCGGGAGCGAGTACCCGGCCTCCGGCACCGGCCCGCCCGGCTGCCACAGCGGGGTGGTGGACAGCGCGGAGCCCGGAGCCGCGACGTTCGGCTTGGCGCCGCCGTCCTCCCGCGGGCCACGGGAGGAGAAGTTGTGCAGCTGCATGGCCGTACGGGTCTCCGATCCGTAGTTGGCCAGCCAGGTCTGCTTGCTGATGCTCGATGCGGACGCGACCGCGTCCGTCGCCACCGCCGGGTCGCCGACGGTGTTCGCGCCCGGTCCGGAGTTGCCGGCGGACAGGAAGATCTGCACGCCGAAGTCGCGGATCAGCCGGTTGTAGAGCTCGGCCCGCGCGTTCGCGCCGTCGTTCAGCGCCGGCAGCCCGCCGATCGACATGTTGACGACGTCCACGTGCCGGTTGACGACCAGGTCGACCATGCCGTCGGTGGTCGCCGCGGTGGTGCAGCCGCCGCCCCAGTTGCAGGCGCGGGAGGAGACCAGCTTGGCGCCCGGCGCGGCACCGTCGAAGTCGGCGTTGCCCAGCATGTCGTTGGCCGCGGCGATGCCGGCCACGTGCGAGCCGTGCTGCTCCTCGATGATGCCGATGTTCACGTAGTCGACGAGCCCGGGGCCGCCGACCGGCGCGGTGTCGACGTCCTCGCGGTACTCGACCGTGAAGGGCATCTGCTCGCGCACCTCGGTGGCCGGGTCGTCGGTGCCGAAGTGACCGACGTCGAAGCGCTCCCGGTACGGTCGCATGACCGCGTCGTCGGTGAAGTCGTGGTTCTGGTTCACGTCGACCCGGACGTCATGGCTGACCGGGTCGTAGAGCACGCCGAAGCGGTCGGCGGTGTCGCCGTCGCGGTTCACGTCACCGCCGGGCGCGCTCGGCGCCGTGATCGACTCGGTGAAGCGGTTGACCCGCCAGGTGCCGGCCGGAGCGGTCCAGCTCTCGCCCGCGAAGGTGAAGGTGGGACCGGTGACCTCGGTGATCATCGCCCGCCAGGTGGCGTCGCCGTCGAAGACCGGGTCCGTCGCGGTGACCCAGTCGACGATCTTGCGCTGGCCGGTCGACGTGGTCTGCAGAGCCGGGTTGTCCAGGTCGATCCCGGCGTCCAGGATGCCGATGGTGACCCCGCGGCCGTCCCAGGTCGGGTGCCGCTGCTTGAAGGCGACCGCGCCGGTCTCGTTCGTCGGCATGTACGGGTTCGCGGCCGGGGTGGTCGGGCCGGGTGCGGGCAGCAGCTCCGCCTGCGCCGCCGCGGCGCCGCCGGTGCCCAGGTCCGGAGCCGGCTCCTTGATCGTCTCGTTGAGGTCGACGGCCGCGATGCCGGGCACCGCCGCGGCCCGCAGGACGGCCGAGGTGGGCATGCTGGCCCGCACGTAGCCGACCGCGTCGACCCGGTTGGCGACGGTGCCGCCGAGCTTCGCCAGCTCGGCACCGACGGCGGCCGCCCGGCCCTTGTCGGCGGCGACCAGGATGGTGACCCGCTTCACGCCCTTGGCCTCCGCCTGGGCGAGCAGGTCCCGGTCATGGGCACCGAGCACGTCCTTGGCGCTGACCTTCGGTGGGCCGGTGTCGGTCGCCGGGTCGGCACTGGCGGCGGCGGCACCGCCGACCGCCACCGCGCCGACGGTCACGCCGGTCGTCGCGGCGGCGGCGAGCAGCCGCCAGGCCCTGCGGGAGACATCGCTCACGAAAGAGCCTCCGGGGGTGAAGGTAGGGATGCCCTGCGGGCAGGGCGCCGGGGTGTCCAGGCATCATGTCGATGCCGGCCGGCGATGTCCCGGGTTTCCGGCAGATTGACCCGGTCGGGCGGGAAGCGTTGCGCCGCGGGTGCGCCGGCCCGGGGTGCGCCGGCCCGGGGTGCGCCGGCCCGGGGTGCTAGGACACCTTCAACAGCGCGACCGCGGTGCGCTCCCACCGGCCGCCGGCGCGGCGGAACAGGGTCACCTCATGGGTGCCGGTCTGGTCGGGCGCGCTGGCCACCACCTGTCGCGACCGGCAGCCCGGCAGCGGCATCGGACCGCCGAGGATGCGGCCGCCGGCGACCCGGGCGCCACCCGCGCCGTCGCTGGTCACCTCCGGCGCGTCGATGGTCACCACGTACGACCCCTCGGCGGGGCCGGCGAGCTGCCAGGCGAAGCCCAGCCCGGGTCCGACCCGGTCCGGTGCGGTCTCCAGCGCCGCGGTGGTGCAGTTGGGCGGGAGCAGCCCGTCGCCGCGGTGGAACAGCATCGGCACCGCGCCGAGCCCGGCGAACAGGATCAGCGCCACCACCGTGCCGGTGGTGAACCTGCTGCGCGGGCGGCGCGGCTCGTGCGCCCAGGCGAGCCCGGCCTCGTCCCCGATGTCACGGGCGAAGCGGGCGCGCTGCCGACGGGCCGCCTCGGCCCGCTCCGGGTCCCGGCGGCCCTCGCTCGGGGGCAGCAGGACCATCGGCTCAGTCTGCCACCGGCTGCGGCTGCGTGGCCGACGCCGGGGCGGCGAGCGAGCGGCGAAGGATCTGCGCGACGTCGAGCACCTCGACGTCCTCCCGTGCCTCGCCGGACTGTTTCTTGGCGGTGACCGCGTCGGACAGCATCACCATGCAGTACGGACAGGCCGTCGAGACCACGTCCGGGTCGAGGGCCAGCGCCTCGTCGACCCGCTCGATGTTGACCCGCTTGCCGATCTTCTCCTCCATCCACATCCGGGCACCGCCCGCGCCGCAGCAGAAGCCGCGCTCCTTGCACCGGTGCATCTCCTGCTGGCGCAGGCCGGGGACGCCGGCCAGCACCTCGCGGGGCGGGGTGTAGACCTTGTTGTGCCGGCCGAGGTAGCAGGGGTCGTGGTAGGTGACCAGCTGGTCGACCGGCTGCACCGGGGTGAGCCGGCCTTCGGCGACCAGCCGGCCGAGCAGCTGGGTGTGGTGGACCACCTGGTAGCTGCCGCCGCTCTGCGGGTACTCGTTCGCCAGGGTGTTGAAGCAGTGCGGGCAGGTGGCGACGATCTTCTTCGCGCCGACCGAGTTGAGGGTCTCGACGTTCTGCATCGCCTGCATCTGGAAGAGGAACTCGTTGCCCAGCCGGCGGGCCGGGTCGCCGGTGCAGGTCTCGCCGGCACCGAGGATGGCGAACTCGACGCCGGCGGTGTGCAGCAGCTCGGCGAAGGCGCGGGTCACCTTCTTCGACCGGTCCTCCAGCGCGCCGGCGCAGCCGACCCAGAAGAGGTACTCCACGTCGTCCGGTATCGGCTCGCCCGCGCCGACCCGGCGGACGGCGAAGTCGAGCCCGTCGGTCCACTCCTCCCGGGCCCGTTCGGACAGCCCCCACGGGTTGCCCTTGTTCTCGATGTTGCGCAGCATCACGCCGGCCTCGGACGGGAACGAGGACTCGACCAGCACCTGGTAGCGCCGCATGTCGACGATGTGGTCGACATGCTCGATGTCGACCGGGCACTGCTCGACGCAGGCCCCGCAGGTGGTGCAGGACCAGAGCACGTCCGGGTCGATCACGCCGCCCTCGTCCAGCGTCCCGACCAGCGGGCGCTCGGCCTGGGGCGCGCCGGGCTGCGGGACCCGCCAGAAGCCGGACTCCGGCACGCCGCCGTGGCCCGGGCCCGGCTCGGCGGCCTCCGGCCCGCCCTCGTCCACCCCGGTCTTGGCCGGGCCGTCGCCGTTCTGCGCCAGCAGGTACGGCGCCTTGGCGAAGAGGTGATCCCGCAGGTCCATGATCACGAGCTTCGGGGACAGCGGCTTGCCGGTGTTCCAGGCCGGGCACTGCGACTGGCAGCGGCCGCACTCGGTGCAGGTCGCGAAGTCGAGCATGCCCTTCCAGGTGAAGTCCTCGACCTTGCCGCGGCCGAACACCTGGTCCTCGTCCAGCTTCTCCGGGTCGGAGAAGTCCACCGGGACGCCCTTGGCGTCGGTCACCGGCAGCAGCGGGCCGAGCCCGTCCGGCACCCGCTTGGTGGCCACGTTGAGCGGGGCGAGCGCGATGTGCAGGTGCTTGGAGTAGACGACGATCACCAGGAAGGTGAGGATCACCGCGACGTTGGCCAGCACGAAGACGGTCTCGATCACCTCGTTCGCCTGCTGGCCGAGCGGGTGCAGCAGCTTGGCCAGGGTCCAGGACGCGAACGCCCACGGGCTGTCGTCGTACGGGAACACGCCGGTGTTGATCTGGGCCGCCCGGTAGGGCAGCAGGGTGAGGATGACCGCGGCGATCATCCCGAGGATCACCCAGGCGGCCCGCATGTGCGAGCCGTAGAAGCGGGACGCCCGCTGCCGGCGGGCCGGCGCGTTGCGCACCCGCAACACCGCGAAGGTGGTGATGCCGACCAGCACGGCGACGGCGAGCAGGTCCTCCAGGAACCCGACGAACGGCCACTGGCCGATCACCGGCAGGTGGAAGTCCCGGTCGAACAGCGCTCCCCAGGCCTCGATGATCGTCAGGCCGAGGATGACGAAGCCCCAGAAGGTGAGGAAGTGGGCGGTCCCGGGCACCGACCACTTCAGCAGCCTGCGCTGCCCGAAGACCTCCGCCACCTCCGCCCGCAGCCGGGCCGGGGCACCGTCCAGCCGGCCCGGCGCCGGCTGCCCGGTGCGGACCAGGCGCAGCAGCCACCAGGCCCGCCAGCCGGCGACCGCGAACGCGGCAACCGTCATCAGCAGCCCGAGGACCAGGCGAAGCGTCACGGCTCCTCCTCCCGACGAAGGCCCCTAGTCTACTGACGGGTAACTTCTCCCGCCCGACGGGACGCCCGGAGCGTCCCACGCCGGCCCGCGGCCGTGCGGTACACCTTTCCGTCAGAGCACCGCGTCGGCCAGCCGGTCCACCTCGTCCAGCGCCGGCACCGTCGGGTCGAAGACCAGCTCGGTGATGCCGGCGTCGGCGAACGCGCGCACGGTGTCCCTGGCGGCCTGCGGCGTCCGGACCGCCGACTCGGCGATCCGCTCGGCCCAGCCGCCGAGGAAACCGTAGTAGTGCCGGAGGGAGGCCCGCGACGCGTCGGCGTCGCCGAGCCCGTAGTAGGCCAGCGCGGCGAGCCGCGGCGCTCCGTCCCGGCCGCCGTCCCGCCAGGCCTGCCTGATCTTCTCGGCCATCGGCGCGGCCTGGTCCGGGCCGCCGCCCCCGGCCGTCCAGCCGTCGCCGTACGTCACCGTCCGCCGCACCGCCGCGTCGCCGTTGCCGCCGACCAGGATCGGCACCCGGTCGCCGGGCACCGCCGGGCTGACCGGGAGCTCGCCGCCGGCCACCGGCTCGCCCGACCACGCCCGCCGGAGCAGGTCGAGCGTGTGGTCCATCAGCCGCCCGCGCTGGTGGAACGGCCGGTCCATGGCGGCGAAGTCGTCCTCCCGGGCGCCGACCCCGACGCCGAGCGTGAGCCGGCCCCCGGACAGCGCGTGCAGGCTGCCGGTCGCCTTGGCCAGCCAGACCGGCGGGTGGAGCGGTGCCAGCAGGATGTCCGGGAAGAGGCCGATCCGGGTCGTCGCACCGGCCGCCGCGGCGAGCGCGGTGAGCGCGTCGTACGACGGGTAGACGACCCGGTCGATGGTGGCCAGCCGGGCGAAGCCCCGCTCCTCGGCCCGGCGCGCCCACCGGACCACCGCCGGACCGTCGACGTTCAGCGTGCTCGGCAACCCGATCCCGATCTCCACGGTTTCCTCCTCGACACCCATGCTGCCCCAGCCGGGCCGACCCGGATCAGTCGCGGGAGAACGGCAGCTCCGCCGTCAGCCAGTCGAGCAGCGCCCGCGGGTTGCGGGCCTGGATCATCACCCGGCCCGGGCCGGCGAAGTCGAAGACGAAACCCTCGCCGGACTTGAGGGACTGGATCGAACGACCCTCGACCGCCCGGCGGAGCCGGGACTGCACGCCCGCGTCGTACGCCACGACGTGGCCGGAGTCGACCGTGACCGCCTCACCGGACGCCAGGTCGATGGTGTCGATCGCGCCGTACGCCCCCAGCACGACGTCGCCCTGCCCGCTGGTCTGCAGCACGAAGCCGCCCTCGCCGCCGAAGAGGTTCTGCATGCCGGCCCACTGGGTCTGCACCTGGAGGCCGTGCGAGTTGGCGATCCAGCAGCCGCGGGTGATGTAGAACGGCCGCTCCGGGGTGATCGACACCGCCGCAACGTCCCCGGGCAGGTTGGCCGCGACGTCCACCCAGCCGCCGCCCTGCGGCGCGGTGTAGGTGGTGACGAAGAGCGACTCGCCGCCGAGCGCGGCCCGCCTGAGTCCCTTGAGCAGGCCGCCCTGCATCGACGCCTCGACCTGCACGCCCCAGGAGGTGGCGAGCATGGCCCCGGACTCGACCCGGAGCGGCTCGCCGGCGGCCAGCAGGCAGCGGGCGACGGCGAAGGACGGCTGGTGGCGCACCTGGACCTGCACGCCGGCCATCCTGCCGCACCGCCGACCGGCCCGGGCGGATCCCGGCTCCCGGGAACACGACTCGGTCCCGAGCCGTTGGGGAGACAGCAGAAACTTGAGTGAGATACGCTCAGGTCTGTTGAACCCCACACGAGCATCGGGAAGGGACCGAGAATGGCACGAGCGGTCGGCATCGACCTCGGCACCACCAACTCGGTGGTGGCCGTCCTGGAGGGCGGCGAGCCCACGGTCATCGCCAACGCGGAAGGCTCGCGGACCACTCCGTCCGTGGTCGCCTTCGCCAAGAACGGCGAGATCCTCGTCGGTGAGGTCGCCAAGCGGCAGGCCGTCACCAACGTCGACCGGACCGTCCGGTCGGTCAAGCGCCACATGGGCACCGACTGGAAGCGCGAGATCGACGGCAAGTTCTACACCCCGCAGGAGATCAGCGCCCGCGTGCTGCAGAAGCTGAAGCGGGACGCCGAGTCGTACCTGGGCGAGGAGGTCACCGACGCGGTGGTCACCGTCCCGGCGTACTTCGAGGACGCGCAGCGCCAGGCCACCAAGGAGGCCGGCACCATCGCGGGCCTGAACGTGCTGCGGATCATCAACGAGCCCACCGCCGCCGCGCTGGCCTACGGGCTGGACAAGGAGGGCAAGGAGCAGACCATCCTGGTCTTCGACCTGGGCGGCGGCACGTTCGACGTGTCCCTGCTGGAGATCGAGGAGGGCCTGATCCAGGTCAAGGCCACCTCCGGGGACAACCACCTCGGCGGCGACGACTGGGACCAGCGGATCGTGCAGCACCTGGTCCGTACGTTCAACGGGCAGTACGGCATCGACCTGGCCAAGGACAAGATGGCGATGCAGCGGCTGCAGGAGGCCGCGGAGAAGGCGAAGATCGAGCTGTCCGGCGCCCAGTCGACCTCGATCAACCTGCCGTTCATCACGGCGGATCAGACCGGTCCCAAGCACCTGACGATGAAGCTGACACGGGCGAAGTTCGAGCAGCTGGTCGACGAGCTGCTGCAGCGGACCGTCGGTCCGACCAAGCAGGCGCTGACCGATGCCGGTGTGGATCCGAAGCAGATCGACGAGGTGGTGCTGGTCGGCGGATCGACGCGCGTTCCGAAGATCCAGCAGCTCGTGAAGGACTTCTTCGGCAAGGACCCGAACCGGTCGGTCAATCCCGACGAAGT
>JBJMII010000005.1:0-7612 GCA_045806925.1 Mycobacteriales bacterium | reverse complement strand
GATCCTGGCCACCCGCGCGGGCGGCACGGTGGTCTTCTTCTCGATGGCGACCTCGTTCCCGGCGGCCGCGCTCGGTGCCGAGGGCCTCGCCGCTGGGGCTGCACCCCGGCGATCGGGTCGCGACGCTGGTGTCGCTCACCCTTACCCCGCTTGCGGTGTACGACGGACTCCAGCGCTGGGACGGCCGCAGCGAGCAGGTGCCGGCCGACGGCTACGCTGTCCTGTTCGGTCGCTCGATCGCCGCCACCATCCCCGACGACCTGCCGCCCGGCCCGCCTCCGCCCCGGCGCCGGTCCCCTCCGCCGTCAGCTCGACGGGGCCGGCCGCCTCCGCCGCCGGCTCAGCCGATCACGTACACCAATCCAGCGACAATGCGAACCGGACAATTCGCCCAGGATCTCGTCACCCGCTTGGTGAACGTGATCGCGGGCCCGGCGGAGTCGCGGTCGCGGTGCTCGGCGGGGCCGGGAAGTCGGGGTCGCTGTCGCTGGCGGCGGCGCGCCGGGCCGGCGCGGGCCGGCTGGTCGGGGTCGTCCCGCACGAGGCCGAGGCAGCCATGCTCAAGGCCACCGGTCTGGCCGACGAGGTCGTGGTCGCCGACGCGCGCGACCCGGTCGCGCTCGCCGCCGCCGTCGGCGACCCGGTCGACGTCACCGTCGTCTGCGTCGACGTGCCCGGCTGCGAGCACGGCGCGATCCTGGCCACCCGCGCGGGCGGCACGGTGGTCTTCTTCTCGATGGCGACCTCGTTCCCGGCGGCCGCGCTCGGTGCCGAGGGCCTCGCCGCGGACGTCACCATGCTGATCGGCAACGGCTACCTTCCCGGACACGCCGACCTCGCCTTGGAGCTGGTCCGCTCCGACCCCGGGGTGCGCGCCCTCTTCGACGCCCGCGTCGAGACAGCCCCGATTCCCACCGCCGGCTCAGCCGATCACGTTCACCAATCCAGCGACGATGCGAACCGGACAATTCGCCCAGGATCCGGTCACCCGGTTGGTGAACGTGATCGCGGGCCGGCTGGGTCCGCCGGTCTGCAGGGCGCCGGGCCGCCGCACCCGGACACCGGCGCGGACACCGGCGGGCGCGGAGACTGAGCCGATGGCGACGACCCTCTACCGCAACGGGCGGGTACACGCTCCGGGCGACCCGACGGCGCTGCTCGTCGACGGCGACATCGTCGCCTGGGTCGGCGACGGTGCCGCCGCCGGCACCGCGGACCGGACCGTCGAGCTCGGCGGCACGCTGCTGACGCCGGCCTTCGTGGACGCGCACGTGCACGCCACCGCCACCGGGCTGGCCCTGCTCGGCCTGGACCTGACCGCGACCGCGAGCCTCGCCGAGGCGCTGGACCTGGTGGAGCGGACCGCCCGCGGCTGCGGCGGCCGCCCGCTGCTCGGCCACGGCTGGGACGAGACCCGCTGGCCGGAGCGGCGGCCGCCGACCGTCACCGAGCTGGACCGCGCGACGTACGGGTCGGTCGTCTACCTGTCCCGGGTGGACGTCCACTCCGCGGTGGTGTCCTCCGCGCTGCTCGCCGCCGCGCCGGAGGTGCGCGGCCTGCCGGGCTGGGCGCCCACCGGGCACCTGACCCGGGACGCGCACCACGCCGCCCGCCGGGTCGCCCATCGGACCATGACCGCGGGCCAGCGCCGGGACGCCCAGCGCGCCGCGCTGCGGCGAGCCGCGTCGCTGGGGATCGGCGCGGTGCACGAGCTGGCCGGCCCGGACCTGTCCGGCACCGACGACCTGCTGGCCGCGCTCGCGCTCGCCGCCGGGGAGCCGCTGCCCGCGGTCCTGCCGTACTGGGGGGAGGCCGGAGCGTCCGGTGTGGACACCGCCCGGCAGCTGGGTGCGGTCGGGGCGGCCGGCGACCTCTTCGCCGACGGCTCCATCGGTTCACACACGGCCTGCTTCAGCGAGCCGTACGCGGACGCCGCTGGCGAGCGCGGCCACCAGTACCTGTCGGTGGAGCAGGTGTGCGAGCACGTGGTGGCCTGCACCGAGGCCGGCCTGCAGGCCGGGTTCCACGCGATCGGGGACGCCGCCGTCGGGGTGGTCGCGGACGGGTTCGCGGCCGCGGCCGGTTCGCTCGGCGAGGACCCGGTCCGCGCGGCCCGGCACCGGGTCGAGCACCTGGAGCTGGTGCCGGCCGGGGCGGCGGCGACCTTCGCCTGGCTGGGCGTGGTGGCCAGCGTGCAGCCGGCCTTCGACGCGCTGTGGGGCGGGGACTCCGGGCTCTACGCCGACCGGCTGGGCGTGCACCGGTCGCTGGCGTCCAACCCGCTCGCCGCGCTGGCGGCGTCCGGGGTCGTCCTCGCCTTCGGCTCGGACGCCCCGGTCACCCCGCTGGCCCCGTGGGAGGGCGTCCGGGCCGCCGTGCACCACCACGAGCCGCGCTCCCGCCTCGGCCCTGCCGCGGCCTTCGCCGCGCACACCGCCGGCGGCTGGGCGGCCGCCCGCCGGCCCGGCGGCGAGCTGGCCGCCGGTACGCCGGCCTTCCTCGCGGTCTGGGACGCCACCGGCTTCCCGGAGCTGACCCCGGGCCGGCCGGCGCCGCGCTGTCTGCGCACTGTCGCTAATGGACGGACGATCTGGGAGGTGGAGCGGTGAGCAGCGAGCGCGAGCGGCGGGTAGCGACGAGGGCCGACCGGCCGGTTGCCCGGCGCGCCGGCGCGGGACCGGACGGAGCGCTCGCCGGTCCGGCCGGGGAGCGGCCACCGGGAAAGCTGGGTCTGGACCCGCGGGTGGTCGCCGAGGCACGGCGGCTGGCCGCGCTGGCGGCCGAGCCGGTGATCGAGCTGGCCCGCACCCACACCACGGTCTCGGTGGAGCGGGCCACCCTGCGGCTGGCCGGCCTGTCCGGCGCCGACGACGTCTCCGTTCCGCGCGACGCCGAGGGCACCACGACAGGCGGGACCCGGCCGTGGGTGAACACCGTGGTCGACGCCGTCCGCGAGCAGGTCGGCCTGGAGCACGGCCTCGCGCTCCCGGTCTGGCATGCGCTGCTGTCCGGTGGGCACGCCGACCTGCAGGAGCTCGCCGCGAAGACCGCGGTCGGCTCGGTCCGCTACGCGCTGCCCACCGGCCGGGACGCCGAACGGGCCAGCCGGGCCGCCCGCCGTGCCGTCGCGGGTGGACTGTCGCAGGTGGACGGTCGACGCCGGGAGCGGGACCGGCTGGTGCAGCAGCTCGGCGACCCGCGGCAGCCGTGGATCTACCTCATCGTCGCCACCGGCGACATCCTCGAGGACATCCCGCAGGCGCAGGCCGCCGCCCGGGAGGGCGCGGACGTGGTCGCGGTGATCCGCTCCACCGGACAGTCCCTTCTGGACTACGTCCCGGAGGGTGCGACCCGGACCGGCTATGCCGGGACGTACGCGACCCAGGAGAACTTCCGGCTGATGCGCGCCGCGCTCGACGACGTGTCCAGGGAGGTCGGCCGCTACGTCCGGCTGACCAACTACGCCAGCGGGCTGTGCATGCCGGAGATCGCCGCGCTGGCCGGCCTGGAGCGGCTGGACATGATGCTCAACGACTGCATGTACGGGATCATCTTCCGGGACATCAACCCGCAGCGGACCTTCATCGACCAGCGCTTCTCCCGGATGGTGCACGCCCGTGCCGGCATCGTCATCAACACCGGCGAGGACAACTACCTGACCACCGCGGACGCCGTCGACGCCGCGCACACGGTGGTCGTCTCCCAGCTGCTCAACGAGCGGTTCGCGCACGAGGCGGGGCTGCGCGACGGGCTGCTCGGGCTGGGCCACGCGTTCGAGATCAACCCGGCGCTGCCGGACTCGCTGCGCCTGGAGCTGGCGCACGCCCAGCTGGTGCGGGAGCTCTTCCCGGACGCGCCGCTGAAGTACATGCCGCCGACCAAGCACATGACCGGCAACGTCTTCGCCGGCTACCTGCTGGACGGCTTCTTCAACCTGGTCGGCACCCTGACCGGGCAGGGCATCCTGCTGGTCGGGATGATGACCGAGGGGATCGTCACCCCGTTCCTGTCCGACCGTGACCTCGCCCTGGAGAACGTGCGGTACGTGCTCGGCGCCGCCGGCGGGCTGGCCGAGGACTTCCGGCCGGCGCCGGACGGGCTGGTCGCCACCAGGGCCCGGCAGGTGCTGTCCGAGGCGGTGGAGCTGCTCGGCCGGATCGCCGACGACGGCCTGCTGCCGGCGATCGCGGACGGCACGTTCGGGATCACGAAACGCCCGCCGGACGGCGGCAAGGGCCTCGACGGCGTCGTCCCGCACGCCGAGGGCTACTGGAACCCGGCGGTGGAGCTGCTCGAGGCGGGGATGGCGCGATGACCGGCGTGGAGCTGCTCAGCGCGGACGAGCCGAAGGCGCCGGCGCCCGACCCGCGCGCCCGGATCGTCCGGCCGTACGGGGACACCACCGGCGACGGGATGGTGCAGCTGTCGTTCACGCTGCCGATCCCGCAGGACGCCCGCGCCGAGGGCGCGGCGCTGCAGCTAGCCTCGAAGATGGGCCTGGACCCGGCGATGGTCGTGCACGCCAAGGGGATGGGGCCGGCGTTCACGTTCTTCGTCGTGTACGGCCGGGTCAACCACCTCGTGGACCTCTCCGCGGTGCAGGTGGTCGAGCGGGAGTACCCGCTGCTGGCGGCGAAGGAGGTCAACCTCGCGATCCGGCGGCGGCTGCGGCGCAAGCTGGTCGTGCTCGGCGCCTGCATCGGCACCGACGCGCACACCGTCGGCATCGACGCGATCCTCAACGTCAAGGGCTTCGCCGGCGAGAAGGGCCTCGAGTACTACCGGGAGGTCAAGGTGGTCAACCTCGGCGCGCAGGTGCTGGTGCCGGAGCTGGTGGCCCGGGCGAAGGCGGAGAAGGCGGACGCGATCCTGGTGTCCCAGGTGGTCACCCAGAAGGACGCGCACCTGCACAACACCCGCGAGCTGGCCACGGCGGTGCGGGGCACGTCGTGGCCGCCACCGGGGCGGCCGCTGCTCGTCGTCGGCGGGCCGCGCTTCGACGTCACCGCGGCGGCGGAGCTCGGCGTGGACCGGGTCTTCGGCCGCGGCACCACCCCGGCCGAGGTCGCCTCGTACCTGGCGCACGCGCTGACGACGGGCTGGGACCGGTGAGCGGGACCGGGCCGGGACCGGTGAGCGGGACCCGGCCGGCCGCGGGACCGCGGCCCGCGCCGTCCGCCGGCGCCGGTCCGGCGATGCGGGCGAGCGTCGGGTTCTCGGTCACCCACCGCCGGTACGTGCCGCACTCGCACGCGCACTACGGCGGGTCGCTGGTCGACGGCGCGTACGTGCTGGGCATGTTCGGCGACGTCGCCACCGAGCTGTGCATCCGCACCGACGGCGACGAGGGCCTGTTCGCCGGCTACCAGGAGGTCGGCTTCCCGGCGCCGGTCCGGGCCGGCGACGTGCTCGAGGCGACGGCCGTGCTGACCCGGGTCGGGCGGCGCAGCCGGGACCTGGAGTTCACCGCGCGGGTGGTCTGCCGTGCCGCCCCGCAGCGGTCCCCGTCGGCGGCCGACGTGCTGCCCGAGCCGGTCGTCGTGGTGACCGCGAAGGGCACCGTGGTGGTCCCCTGACCGGGTGACGTCAGGTCGGTCGGCGTGTCCCGCCCGGACACGCCGTCCGGCCCCGTCCCGGCCTGTCCACGTCGCAGCGGCGCGACCTGCGGATTCCTCTGTCCTCCCAGGTCAAACGGGCATTGACAGGCTTCGGCAGGGGGCGGCTATCGTCAGCCGGTCACACGCAGGGGAGCGAACGGCCACGCGTCCAGCGTCGGTGCTCACCACCGCGGCGGGCCGGGCGGGGGAGACCCCCGCCGGCCAGGTCCGGGTGCGGGGGTGAACGCGGGGACGCGCGCCCGGGAGGTGGCGGTGGCGCGGTGCCGGACAGGCGTCCGGCACCTGGGGGCAGGGGAGGAGTACAGGGGGCCAGTAGACAACGGCGCAGGTGTCCGCAGCCGGCGGGCCACCGGCCGGTCCGAAGGTCACCCGGGGTCCGTCCGCCCCCACCGCATCCTCGGCGTGCTGCGGGCGTGGGGGCGCGGGAACCCGCGGCGGCGGGTTCCCGGCCCTCGCTGCAGCCGCGAGTCCACGCGACCGGCCGCCGCGAGGCCGGAGCCGTTTCTGTCGGTGGCTGGTGGCAGGGTGGCCGGCATGGAGATCGCCGAGCACCTGGCAGCCCTGCGCGAGCAGGGCGAGCTGCTGGCCGCCGCCGCCGAGCGGGTCGACCACGCCGCGACCGTCCCCGGGGCGCCGGCCTGGCAGGTCGCCGACCTCGTCCGGCATGTCGGGCTGGTGCACCGGTGGGCCGCCGACGCGGTCCGGGAGGGGCGGCAGGACGCCTCGGTGTACGGGTCGGACGACGGGTCCGAGTTCTCCGGCGCCGCGCTGGTCGGCTGGTTCCGCACCGGACACCGCGCGCTGGTCGAGACGCTCGCCGGCGCCGACCCGGCGGTGCGCTGCTTCACCTTCCTGCCGGCGCCCTCGCCGCTGGCCTTCTGGGCCCGGCGGCAGACCCACGAGACCGGCATCCACCGCGCCGACGTGGAGTCCGCTCGCGGGCCGGTGCTGCCGTTCCCGGTCCCGCTCGCGCTGGACGGGCTGGACGAGATCATCGGCGGCTTCGCCGCCCGCGCCTCGTCGACGTGGGCCGAGCCGGAGCGGACGCTCGGGCTGCTGCCGACCGACGCGCCGGGCGACGGGTGGCTGGTGCACGTCGGCGCGGCCGGCTCGAGGCCGGTGCGGTCGGCGGCCGCCGCGGCCGCCGCGGAGTGCGTCCTGCGCGGGACGGCCTCCGAGCTCTACCTGCTGCTGTGGAACAGGGCGGTCCCCGCCGACATGACCGGCGGCGTGACCGGCGACGAAGCCGTGCTGGCGGCGTGGCGCAGGCGGGTGCGGGTGCGCTGGGGCGGTCCCGGACCGCGCCGGCCCCGGTCGGTGGGGCCTGCACCGGCCGCCGGCTGAGCCGGGCCCGGCGCCGGTCCGGGCCGCCGGCGTCCCAGGGCCGGCATGGGACCATCGGGGGATGCGCTCGTCGACGGGACCGCCGCCTGCCGCGCCGCCTGTCGAGGTAGCTGCGCAGGGTGGCGGGCCGGCGCGGAAGCGGCCCCGGCCGAGGCGGTGGTGGGCGGTGCTCGCGGCCGCGGCGGCCGGGGGGCTGCTGGTGCTCGCGTTCCCGCCGTACGGGGGGTGGCCGCTCGCGGTGCTGGCCGTCGCCGCGTTGAGCTGGCTGACCCGCGGGGTGACCCCCGCCCGCGGTGCGCTGCTCGGCGCGGCCTTCGGCCTCGCCTTCTTCGTCCCGCTGCTGAGCTGGAGCGGCATCTTCGTCGGCCCCGCCCCGTGGCTGCTGCTCGCCGCCTCCCAGGCCGCTTTCGTCGCCGCGCTCGGCGCCGCCCTCGCGGTGACCTCCCGCCTGCCGGCATGGCCGCTGTGGGCCGGCGCACTCTGGGTGGCCGAGGAGGCCGCCCGGTCCCGGCTGCCGTGGGGCGGCTTCCCGTGGGGCCGGCTCGCCTTCGCCGAGTCCGGCTCGCCGCTGGTCTGGCTGTCCGCGTACGGCGGCGCCCCGCTCGTCACGCTCGCCGTCGCGCTGCTCGGCGCGCTGCTCGCCGCCGCCG
>JBJMII010000004.1:0-15696 GCA_045806925.1 Mycobacteriales bacterium | reverse complement strand
CCGGACCGTCGCCGCCGGCGCCGCGACGGGTGCCGCCGGCGCCGCGGCCGACCGGGCCGGGTGCGCGCCGGCGACGGCCGCGCGACCCCGTCGACCCCTCGGCGCGGCGTGTCGGCTCACGGCCGCATCGTGCCAGCCTGACCAGGTGTGATGTCGAGCGCAGCGGGGCGCCGGTGGCCCGGCTGCGATGGCTGGATCGATTCCACCCCGGCTATCCTCGGCACCGAGCCGACGCCGCCTCGTCCCCGCACCATCGACAGTGGAGGTGTCCGTGGATCTCCTGCTGATGACGGCAGCGTCGCAGCCCACGGCCGAGGTGATGCCCGCGCTGGGCCTGCTCGCGCACTCCGTACGGGTGGTCAGCCCGGACATCAGCGTGCTGATCGACACCCCGCCCGGCGACGTGGTCCTGGTCGACTCCCGGCACACGCTGGCCGAGGGCCGCGGGCTGTGCCGGCTGCTGCAGACCACCGGCGTCCCGGTGCCGGTGCTCGCCGTGCTCACCGAGGGCGGCCTCGCCGCCGTGGCCGCCGACTGGGGCGTCGACGACGTGCTGCTCGACACCGCCGGGCCGGCCGAGGTGGAGGCCCGGCTCCGGCTCGCGGTCACCCGCCGGGCGGCGGCCGGCGCGCCCGGCGAGGGCGGCGTGATCCGGGCCGGCGACCTGGCCATCGACGAGACGACGTACACCTGCCGGCTGCGCGGCCGGCCGCTCGACCTGACGTACAAGGAGTTCGAGCTGCTGAAGTTCCTGACCCAGCACCCGGGCCGGGTCTTCTCCCGGGCGCAGCTGCTGCAGGAGGTCTGGGGCTACGACTACTACGGCGGCACCCGCACCGTCGACGTGCACGTCCGCCGGCTGCGGGCGAAGCTGGGCGCCGAGCACGAGCAGCTGATCGGCACCGTGCGCAACGTCGGCTACAAGTTCGTCCGGCAACCCCCGACGCCGGCGCCGGCCGTGGACGCGACCGCCCCGGTGGGTACTGTCGGCGGGTGACCGAGCAGGGCGCCCGCGCGGCTCGCGGAGCGCCCGACGGCGGGGTGCGGATCCTCGAGCGGGTGTCCCCGGACCCGCCCGAGGTGGCCGAGGTGCTCGCGCTGCTGTCCGCCGTCACCGACACCGACGGGGTCACCCCGGTCTCGGAGCCCGTGCTGCTCGACCTGGAGCATGGCCTGGACCCGCGGGCCCGGCACTTCCTGGCCCGCCGGGACGGCGTGCTGGCCGGCTACGCCCACCTGGACGACACCGACCTGGTCGCCGGCCCGAGCGCCGAGCTCGCGGTGCACCCCGACCAGCGCGGCCGGGGCGTCGCGACCGCCCTGGTGGAGGCGCTGGAAGCGGCCAGCCCGGACGGGCGGCTGCGGTTGTGGGCGCACGGGCGGCACCCGATGGCGGTGGGCCTGGCACACGGCCGTGGCTACGTCGAGGAGCGGGTGCTGTGGCAGCTGCGCCGCTCGCTGCTCTCGCACCTCCCGGCTGAGCCGCTGCCGGCCGGGATCCGGCTGCGCGCCTTCCGGCCGGGCGAGGACGAGGCGGCCTGGGTCGAGGTGAACAACCGCGCCTTCGCCGACCACCCGGACCAGGGCGGCTGGACCGTCGCGGACGTCGAGGCGCGGGAGGCGGAGCCCTGGTTCGACCCGGCCGGGTTCCTGCTCGCGGTCCGGGAGCACACCGGGGAGCTGGCCGGCTTCCACTGGACCAAGGTGCACCCTGGTCCGCCGCCGATCGGCGAGGTGTACGTCCTCGGCGTCGACCCGTCCGCGCGCGGGCTCCGGCTCGGCCCGGCGCTGACCGTGGCCGGCCTGCGCCACCTGCGCGGGCGGGGGCTGTCCCAGGTGCTGCTCTACGTGGACGAGTCCAACACCCGGGCGGTGCGGCTCTACGAGCGGCTGGGCTTCCGCAAGTGGGACGCCGACGTCCAGTTCCGCCGCGCCCGTCCGCTTTAGCCACGGGCTTGTTCACCGTTCCGTCACCGCCCCGAGACCGCGGCGACCCCTTGCGCCGACAACGTGTTCAGCCTCTGTTAACCGGCGCTGGTCCACCACGCAACCTGCCGTCCCTACCGTGCGGGTGCCGGCAGCCCTGCCGGCGCGCCAGGCCGGCGGCAGCACGCCGTGTGGCCCCGACCACCCGGAGGGAACGTACGTGAAGCTCCAGCGACCCGGCCTCGTCGCCGGTCTCGTCGCGGCTGCGCTCGCGCTCACCGCCTGCGGCTCCGACAACACCGACAGCGGCGGCGGCTCGTCCAGCTCGGGCTCCGGGTCGAGCGCGAACTGCGCATCCGGGACCCTGTCGTGGGACGGCTCGAGCGCCCAGAAGACCGCCGTGGCCGAGTGGACGAAGCAGTACCAGGCCAGCTGCGCCGACGCGTCGATCAACTACCAGGGCCAGGGCTCCGGCGCCGGCCGGACCGCCTTCTACGGCGGTCAGGTCCCGGTGGCCGGCTCGGACTCCTCGATCAAGGACGAGGACCGCGCCAAGGCGAACGCCCGGTGCGGCGGCGGCAAGGCGGTCGACCTGCCGATGGTGCTGACCCCGGTCACCTTCATCTACAACGTGCCCGGCGTATCCGACCTGACGGTCACCCCGTCGGTGCTGGCCAAGATCTTCAGCGGCAAGATCGCCAAGTGGAACGACCCGGAGATCGCCGCCGCCAACAAGGGCGCCACGCTGCCGGCCACCTCGATCACCTCGGTGCACCGGTCGAAGGACTCCGGCACCACGGAGAACTTCACCAAGTTCCTGGACGCGCAGGCCAAGGACGTCTGGACGTACGGGTCGGGGCAGGCCTGGAAGGCCCCCGGCGGCACCGGCGCCCCGGACTCCGCCGGCATCGTGCAGAACGTGAAGAACACCGACGGCGCGATCGGCTACGTCGACGGCCCGGATGCGAAGAAGAACAGCCTGACGCCGGCGAAGCTGGATGTCGGCGCCGGCGCCGTCGCGCCCGAGCCCGACCCGATCGGCAAGGCGATATCGGCTGCGAAGGTGGGCGGTGACGCGCAGGACGTCACGCTGTCGATCGACTACGGCCTCAAGGACGCCGGCACCTATCCGGCCATCCTCGCCACCTACGAGATCACCTGCACCAAGGGCCTGCCGGCCGAGCAGGCGAAGCTGGTGAAGTCGTTCCTGACCTACACGGCGAGCGCCGACGGCCAGGGCGTTCTCGGGCCGCTCGGCTACGCACCGCTGCCCTCCGAGCTGCAGGCCAAGGTCAAGTCGGCGGTCGACGCGGTGAGCGCCGCCTGACCGGCAGTTGTTGCCGTCGCGTGCCCGCCGGTCGACTTGGATGTCGGCCGGCGGGCGTGCGGCAGGAGGGCGAGAGCCGATGAGCGAGCGGAGCGGGCATGACTGAGCAGCCGACCCTCGGCGCGGCCGGGGCACCCTCGGTCGACCAGCCGACGGCGTCGGATGTCAGCGGTGCCACGATCCGGCCGGGCGACCGGGTCTTCCGCGGGCTGAGCCTGGCCGCCGGCGCCACCGTGCTGGTGATCATGGCCGCGATCACGGTCTTCCTCGTCTACCGGTCGGTGCCGGCGCTGCGCGCCGACACCGTCAACTTCCTGACCTTCAGCCAGTGGCTGCCCGACCAGTCCCCGGTGCAGTTCGGGATCGCCGCGCTGCTGTTCTACACGCTGTCGACCGGCGTGCTGGCCATGGTCATGGCCGTCCCGGTGGCGCTCGGGATCGCGCTGTTCATCACCTACTACGCGCCCCGGCGGGCGGCCGCGACGCTGGGCTACTTCGTCGATCTGCTCGCGGCGGTCCCGTCGATCGTCTTCGGCCTGTGGGGCTTCGCGTTCCTCGCGCCGCACCTGACCGGGCTGACCTTGTGGCTGGACAAGTGGCTGGGCTGGATCCCGCTCTTCGACTACCAGCTGGACAACAAGCCGAACAACCTCACCGTCTTCACCGCCGGCATCGTGCTGGCCATCATGATCCTGCCGATCATCTCGTCCATCTCCCGGGAGGTGTTCCGGCAGGTACCCCGGGAGCAGGTGGAGGCCGCGCTCGCGCTGGGCGCCACCCGGTGGGAGATGATCCGGACCGCCGTCCTCCCGTTCGGCCGCGCCGGCGCGCTGTCCGCGTCCATCCTCGGCCTGGGCCGGGCGCTCGGCGAGACCCTGGCGGTCACCATCGTCCTGTCGAACGTGTACGAGATCAGCTGGCACCTCACCCAGACCGGCGGCGTGACCTTCGCCTCCAACATCGCTCTCAAGTACAGCGAGGCCGCCGACATCGGCACCGGTGCGCTGGTCTTCTCCGGACTGTGCCTGTTCGTGATCACGCTGGCGGTCAACTCCGCCGCGCAGCTGATCATCACCCGCCAGCAGCGGAGGAACAGCTGAGATGGCCGCCGTGACGAGCCGACCGGCTGCGGCCACCGGACCGCCCGGTCAGCAGCTCCGCGGCCGGAAGCTGCCCGGCTGGGCGCTGCCGGCACTGGGCGGAGGTGTGCTGGCGGTGACGGCGCTGCTGTTCGCCGCCACCGGACTCGCCGGCAGGGCAGGCTTCGTGGTGGTCGCCGCCCTGCTGTACGCGGTCGGGCAGAGCGTGCTGAGCTTCGCCGTGGAGGGCCGCCGGCAGGCCGTCGACCGGCTCTTCACCACCCTCGTCGGGCTGGCATTCGTGCTGGCCGCGATCCCGCTCGTGCTGATCACCTGGTACACCGTCAAGCAGGGGCTCGCGGCGCTCGACCTGGAGTTCCTCACCCACTCGATGTTCCGGATCGACCCGAACGAGCCGGGTGGCGGCATCTACCACGCCATCGTCGGCACGCTGATCCAGTCGTTCCTCGCCACCCTGCTCGCCGCACCGCTCGGCGTGCTGGCCGCGATCTACCTGGTCGAGTACGGCGGCCGGCGACCGTTCGCCCGCGTGGTCAGCACCTTCGTCGACGTGATGACCGGCGTGCCGTCGATCGTCGCCGGCCTGTTCATCTACGCGTTCTGGATCCTCGCGCTCGGCTTCCAGAAGTCGGGCTTCGCGGGCTCCCTCGCGCTGGTCATTCTCATGCTGCCGGTCGTCATCCGGTCCAGCGAGGAGATGCTCAAGCTGGTCCCGAACGACCTGCGCGAGGCGTCGTACGCGCTGGGCGTGCCGAAGTGGCGGACGATCCTGAAGGTGGTGCTGCCGACCGCGCTCGGCGGCATCGTCACCGGGATCATGCTGGGTGTCGCCCGCATCATGGGGGAGACCGCGCCGCTGCTGTTGCTGGTCGGGATCAACCAGAAGATCGAGTTCAACCCGTTCGCCGGCACCGTGCAGTCGGTACCCCAGGAGTCGCTGCCCACCTTCATCTTCGAGCAGTTCCAGCTGGCGGCCGGCAACACCGGGTCCGAACCGTTCAAGCGCGCCTGGGGTGCCGCGCTCGTCCTTATCATCATCATCGGCCTGCTCAGCGCAGCGGCCCGGATTGTCGCCCGGTTCGCCCGGGTCCGTGGATAGGGGAACCGCAGTGGCCAAGAGCATCGACGTCTCCGGCGTCGACATCTTCTACGGCAGCTTCAAGGCCGTCGAGGACGTCTCGATGAGCATCGACCCGCGCAGCGTGACCGCGTTCATCGGCCCCTCCGGCTGCGGCAAGTCGACCGTGCTGCGCACCCTCAACCGGCTGCACGAGGTGATCCCGGGCGCCCGGGTCGAGGGCAAGGTGCTGCTGGACGGCGAGGACATCTACGGCCCGCAGGTCGACCCGGTCAACGTGCGGCGCACGATCGGCATGGTCTTCCAGAAGCCCAACCCGTTCCCGACCATGTCCGTCTACGACAACGTGGTGGCCGGGCTCAAGCTGGCCGGCCGGCAGCGCAAGTCGCTGCTGGACGAGGTGGTGGAGCGCTCGCTGCGCAGCGCGAACCTCTGGGAGGAGGTCAAGGACCGCCTCGGCAAGCCCGGCGCCGGGCTGTCCGGCGGGCAGCAGCAGCGGCTGTGCATCGCCCGGGCGATCGCGGTCGAGCCGCAGGTGCTGCTGATGGACGAGCCGTGCTCCGCGCTGGACCCGATCTCCACGCTCGCGATCGAGGACCTGATGTGCGACCTCAAGGAGCGCTACACGATCGTCATCGTCACCCACAACATGCAGCAGGCGGCCCGGGTGTCGGACCGTACCGCGTTCTTCAACCTCAACGGGGTGGGCCAGCCGGGCCGGCTGATCGAGATGGACGACACCCAGAAGATCTTCTCCAACCCGTCGAACAAGCGGACCGAGGACTACATCACCGGCCGCTTCGGCTGAGCCGTCCCGCCGTCCCGCCCCGCCCTCCCGCCCGTGCCGCCGTCCCGCCGTCCCGCCTCCCCTGCTCGATCACGTTCACCAAGCGGGGGACCAGAAAGCCGCCCGAATCGTCCGTTTCGGCGGTCGGCCGGTTGGTGAACGTGATCGCCCAGGCGCCAAGGCGGCCAGGCGGTCGGGCGGTCGGGCGGTCAGGCGCAGCGGGCGTCGGCGGCGGTGACCGCGGGGGTGGCCGGCGTCGGGGCCTTCTTCCGCGCGGCGGCGGTCTTCGCCGTCGCCGGGTCGCCCGACCGCACGGTCACCACACCGGTGTAGTTGTCGCCGACCACCAGGTCCAGCGTGGCCCCGGCGGCGGGCTGCAGCACCGCACCGGGCACCGCGGCGCCCAGCGTGCGCGCCGCGGCGGCCTGCCCGGGGCCGTACCGGACGGTGCTGACCGCGGTCCGCGGGCCGTTGGTGGGCTGCACGGTCTGGAAGCCGGCGCTCTCCAGCTCGCCGCTGACCTTGCGGGCCAGCCCGTCGATGCCGACCCCGTTGAGCACCCGGACGGTGACGTCCTCCGGGGCGACGGTCAGCACGTTCGCCTTCGGGGCGGTCGACGGGCCGGCCGCGCCCTTCGGTGCGGCCGGCCGGTCGTTGATGATCGAGTCCCACAGCCTGCGGCCGGCGGTGGCGTCGAGCAGCACCTTGCTGCCGCCGCGGCCGGGCGCGGGCTCCGGGAACCCCGGGGGGTTGTACGCCGGGTTCGCGATCGGTGCGGTGAGGAAGCCGACCCGCTTCGGGTCCAGGTCCCGCAGCTGGTCGGCGAGCGCCTTGAGGTCGCCGATCGAGGTGGCCCGGTCCAGGGTGAGCGCCCCGGTCGCGGCACCCAGGAAGCGGGTCAGCGCGACCGGGTTGACCAGCAGCCTGGTGCTGGTCGCGGTGCGCACCATGGCGCCGAGGAAACGCTGCTGGCGCTGGATTCGGCCGAGGTCGGAGCCGTCGCCGATGCCGTACCGGGCGCGGACGTACGAGAGCGCCTGCTCGCCCCGCAGCAGGGTGGTGCCGGTGTCGAGCCGCAGCCCGCTCTCGGTGTCCCGCAGCGGCGTGGTGGTGCAGATCGGCACCCCGCCGACCGCGTCCACCATCGTCTTGAAGCCGGTGAAGTCGACCTGGACGTAATGGTTGATCTTGATGCCGGTGAGCCGCTGTACCGCGAGCACGGTGCAGGCCGGGCCGCCGGTGGCGAAGGCGTCGTTGAACTGGCCGTCGTGCTCGGCGACCTGCTTGCCGGTGCGGTCCCGGCAGGCCGGCAGCCGTACCCAGGAGTCGCGCGGGAAGCTGACCAGGACGGCCTTCTGCCGGTTGGGCGAGAGGTGGGCGAGGATCGTGGTGTCCGAGCGCTCGCCGCTGACCTGCCCGGCGCTGGTCTCGTACCTGCCGTTCGCGCCGGCCCGGGTGTCCGAGCCGATGAGCAGGTAGTTCTCCGCGTCCAGCTGCCTGGCCCCGTCCCGGATGGCGGCGTCGCCGGGGGCGAGCGCATCGACGCGGCGGATGTTCCCGGACAGCTTCTGGTACTGGTAGACCCCGTAGCCGCCGCCGGCGAGGATCAGCACGCCGGCGAAGGCGCCGACCCAGCCGAGGACCCGCAGCCAGCGCGGGCGGCGGGACCGGTACGCGGTCGCCCGGTGCCGGCGGCGCGGCGGCCGGACCTCCTCGGGAGCCCACTCCTCCGGGTCGTCGACGTCGCCCCGGTGCGTCCCGTGGGTCAACAGGTCGTGATCGTCGGCCGCCGGCCGGTCGAGGACGGCGACACCGGTCGGGGCGCTGGTGTCCAGCCAGTGGGAGTAGGCGCCGGCGTCGGCGAAGGTGGGCGGGGTCAGGGCCCTGCGGGACTCGGGCGGGGTGAGCAACGCCCCGTGTACCGCGGCCGGCGACGCCGCCGGCGGGAAGCCGTTCGGCGCAGCCGGATCCGGCCGGCCGCCGATGCCGACGGCCCAGGCGGGCGGCGGCAGGTGGCCGGGCCGGGCCTGCCGGCCAGCTGAACCGGGCCGGTCGACGCCGCCGTCGAAATGCGCGTCGAGCGCCCGCTGCCGGCCGGGCCAGGGCCCCGGGTCCTCGGGCTCGACGGGCCGGGCGGGACCCGCCGCCGGAGCCGGCCGGTGCGCGGGCACGGGGCCCGCCGGGGCCGGGGACCACCCCGAGCGGAGCGGGATGCTGTCGGGCCGGACGTGCGGTCCCAGGCCCGGGCTCGGGTAGGCGCCGGCGTGCCGGCCGTCGACGTGCCGGCCCTCGACGTGCCGGCCCTCGACGTGCCGGCCGTCAGCGTGCGGGCCGTCGACGTGCCGGCCGTCGACGTGCCAGCCCTCGAGGTGCGGGCCATCGGCGTGCCAGCCGTCGGCGTGCCGGCCGTCAGTGCGCTGGCCGTCCGGGTGCCGGCCGGACGGACGGAACGGACCGTCCTGGGCGGACCCCCAGGAGGTCAGCAGCGCGTCGAGGTCGTGTCCTGGCTCGACCCAGGCGTCCCGGCGGCGACCGGCTCTCCCCCCGTCGTGGCGCACATCTGTCACGACGGGACGGCTCCCTGAGGGTCGGCGGTCAAGACCGCGCCGGTCGCGGGGAGCCCGGCGCGCGAACAGCAGGGATCGTACGGACCGCGGCCGCCCGGAGGCCAACCTCTGATCGACATTCCCCCCGGACGGAGTAACGCGGCGTAGTCGCAGCGGCGGACCGAACCGGGACGAACAGGTACCTCCTGTGGCGCCGGTCACTACAATGCGGCGCTACCGGCCCCCGCGCGCAATGCGCACGGAGTTGAGCCGTCCCGGCCCCGTCCGGGAGCCGGGAGAGCCGGTCGGATACCTGGTGTCCTCCGCATTGACAAGTACCCGGTCGGGCGCCACGCTCCGGCTGCCGGCACCTCCGCCCGCTCTACCTCAGCGGCGGGCTCGGACAGTGGCGACATCGATGGGACGACACGGCAGGTGGGACGACACCGCAGGCGGGCACCGTGGCAACTGGGGCGTGAGCCGCTGCTGCTCAGCCTCGTGGCGCTGATCGCCGTCGGCGTCTCGGTCGTCACGGTGCGCAGCCTCTCCGCGGAGTCGGCGCCGCCGGGCGGCGGCTGCACCGGCCCGACCAGCACCCTGAGCGTCGGCACCGACCCGGCCGCGGTCTCCTGGCTCACCCCGCTGGCCCGCCAGTACACCGACGCCGGACACAGCCTGGCCGGCCGCTGCCTCGCCGTCCAGGTCCGGCCGCTGACCCTGGACCAGGCCCGGCAGGCGCTGCAGCCGGTGCCCTTCCCGGGCGCCGGCACGCCGCCGGACGTCTGGATCCCGGAGTCGACCACCTCGCTCAACCTGGTCCGGGCCCGGCCGGAAATCGCCCGGGTGCTGGCGGTGCCGGCGACGCCGGTGGCCACCTCGCCGATCGTGATCGCCGCGCCTGGCGACGCACTGCTCGCGCTGGCCCGGCTCAAGCGCGGCGCGTCGCCCAAGCTCACTGACCTGGTGACGCTCTCCCGCGACCTGCGGGGCTGGGGCCAGCCGGGCATCGAACGGCCGGACTGGGGGCGGGTCCGGCTGTCCACCCTGGACCCGGGCACCACCTCGCTGGGCGCCAGCCTGGTGGTGGCCGCGGTCGGGGCGCTGACCGGCACCCCCGCGCCGGACGTCGGCGCGAAGGCCTTCCAGGCGCCGCGGGCCCGGGAGGGGCTGCTCGGCCTGATCCGGTCCGTCCAGTCCGCGCCGGCCACCGTGTCCGCGCTGCTCGCCCCGCTGAACCGGGCCAGCACCGCGGCCGAGGTGGTGTCCGAGGTCGGCGTGCTGGCCGCGTACGAGCAGGACGTCTGGCGGTACAACAGCGACCTGCCCGCCATCGTGCTGCGCGCCGGCTACCCGCTGGCCGGCCAGCTCGCCGCGGACCACCCGTTCGTGGTGCCGGCGGCCAGCTGGGTGGACGCGGCGGACAAGGCCGCCGCGGCCGACTTCCGGAGCTGGCTGCGGTCCGACGAGGTGCAGGCGCGGCTGAGCTCGTTCGGGCTGCGCCGGGCGGACGGCACCGCCGGGCCGGAGCTGGTCGGCCCCACCCAGGCGCTGTCCGCGGAGCCGATGCCACCGGTCCCGCCGCGGGCCGTGGACGGGCCGACCGCGGCCCGTACGGCGTGGCGGCTGCTCACCCGGCGGATATCGCTGCTGGGCCTCTTCGACGTGTCCGGCTCGATGGCCGACCCGGTGCCCGGTACCACCAAGTCCCGGCTGGACGTGGCCCGCTCGGCCGCGCAGGCCGCGCTCGGCTTCTTCGACGAGCGGGACGCCATCGGGCTGTGGGAGTTCTCCCGGCAGCTGGACGGGGAGCGGGACTACCGGGTGCTGGTCCCGCTCGGGCCGGCCGGCACCCCGGTGAACGGCTTCCCGGACCGGCGGGCGGCGTCCCTCGCCGCGTACCGCGCGATGGTGCCGCGGACCGCCACCGGGCTCTACGACAGCATCCTGGCCGCGTACGAGAGCACCTCGGCCGCGTACCGGACCGGCTACGTCAACACGCTGGCCGTGATCAGCGACGGCCAGAACGAGGACCCCGGCGGCATCACGCTGCCCGCGCTGCTGTCCGCGCTCAAGCAGCGGTACGACCCGCAGAAGCCGGTGCACATCGTCGCGCTGGCGTACGGCTCCGGCGCGGACCGGGCGGCGCTGGCGCAGCTGGCGCAGACGACGGACGGGCTGCAGTTCGCGTCGCCGGACCCGCGCCGGATCGGCCAGGTCTTCGTGACCGCGGTGACCACGCTGGCCGGCTGACCGGCGGCCCCGGAGCCGGCCGGGCCGCGTTGACGCCGACCCGACGGCTCGGGAGGCTGCACCCATGACGGACAGCGCGCAGATCGGGGTCACCGGGCTCGCGGTGATGGGCAGCAACCTGGCCCGCAACTTCGCCCGGCACGGGCACGCGGTGGCTGTCCACAACCGCACCGACGCGAAGACCCGCAGGCTGATCGAGGACTTCGGGCACGAGGGCACGTTCCTGCCGGCGTACTCCGCGGAGGACTTCATCGCCTGCCTCGAGCGCCCTCGCCGGGTGGTCATCATGGTCAAGGCCGGCGCCGGCACCGACGCGGTGATCGACCAGCTGGCCGCGCTGATGGAGCGCGACGACATCCTGGTCGACGGCGGCAACGCGCACTTCGCGGACACCCGCCGGCGGGAGGCGGCGCTGCGGGACCGGGGCATCCACTTCGTCGGCACCGGCATCTCCGGCGGTGAGGAGGGCGCGCTCAACGGGCCGAGCATCATGCCCGGCGGCACCGCGCAGGCGTACGAGTCGCTCGGCCCGCTGCTGGAGTCCATCGCCGCGCAGGTGGACGGCACGCCCTGCTGCACCCATGTGGGTGCGGACGGCGCCGGGCACTTCGTCAAGATGGTGCACAACGGCATCGAGTACGCGGACATGCAGCTGATCGCGGAGGCGTACGACCTGCTCCGACGCGGGCTCGGCAGGTCGCCCGGGCAGATCGCGGACGTCTTCCGGGACTGGAACTCCGGCGACCTGGAGTCCTTCCTCATCGAGATCACCGCCGACGTGCTCTCGCACGTCGACGCCGCCACCGGCCAGCCGTTCGTGGACGTCGTGCTGGACCAGGCCGAGCAGAAGGGCACCGGCCGCTGGACGGTGCAGATCGCGCTGGACCTCGGCGTGCCGGTGAGCGGGATCGCCGAGGCGGTCTTCGCCCGCGGGCTGTCCGGGCACGCCGGCCAGCGCGCCGCCGCCCGGTCGCTGCCCGGGCCCGCCGGGGACCGGGTGGACGGGTCGGACTCCTTCGTCGAGGACGTCCGCCGCGCGCTCTACGCGTCCAAGGTGGTCGCGTACGCGCAGGGCTTCGACGAGATCACCGCCGGGGCGAAGGAGTACGGCTGGGACATCGACCGCGGCGCGATGGCCACCATCTGGCGTGGCGGCTGCATCATCCGGGCCCGCTTCCTCAACCGGATCAAGGAGGCGTACGACCGGGACCCGGACCTGCCCACGCTGCTGGTGGACGACTACTTCGCCGCCGCGGTGGGGGAGGGTCAGCAGGCGTGGCGGCGGGTGGTGGCGACCGCCGCCCGGGTCGGGGTGCCGACCCCGGGCTTCTCCTCGGCGCTGGCCTACTACGACGGCCTGCGCGCGCAGCGGCTGCCGGCGGCGCTGGTCCAGGGCTTGCGCGACCTCTTCGGCGCGCACACCTACCGCCGCGTCGACCGGGACGGCGCCTTCCACACCCGGTGGAGCAGCGACCGGGCCGAGGTCCCCGGCGACTAGGGCGGCCGGCCCGGGCGGCTTCGGCCTGCCGCCGGACGCGGACAGCTCCTGCGGCGCCGGTCCTGCCGGAGGTGCCGCGAACGGAAGAACCGCAATAATGCCACACATCGAATCAGGCCTGGCGTTCGGCCGGGCTCGCCATGTTATCCGTGGGCCCGGTGCGGGGTAATCATCAGAGAATTTAGACGGTATTCGCCGCGGCGATATGCGGTCAGCGGGACGGACGCCGGGCACGGGCGCGGCGACACGATCGGTGAAACGGTCCGTGCGCGTGGTGGAACACCGTTGCCGACCGACGTACGATTCGTTCGCGATGAGGAGCGGAGGGCGGATGGAGCCGATGGTCGCGGCGCGGCCGGGCTCGGGGTCCGGCGCGGACCGCCGCGACCAGATCCTGGTGGAGGCCGTGCGGCTGTTCCGGGTCCGGGGCTACGACCGCACCTCGCTGCGGGAGATCGCGGCCGCGCTGGGCCTGAGCAAGAGCGGCCTCTACCACCACTTCCCGTCCAAGGACGCGCTGCTCGCCAGCCTCGTCGACCCGCTCCTCGACGACTTGACGGGCCTGCTCCGGGAGACCCCCGAGGACCTGTCCGAGCCGGCCCGCAGCGCCTTTCTGACCCGCTACCTGGACATCCTGCTCAGCCACCGGAGCGTGGTCAGTCTCATCGGCCGGGAGCCGGCGGTGGCCGCGCACGCCCGGATCGGGACCAGCCTGGGCGAGGTGAACGCCGCCCTGCGGCGCCGGCTCGCCGGTCCGGACCCGGACCTGTCCGAGGAGGTGCGGACGGTGCACGCGCTGGCCGGGCTGCAGGACGCGGTGGCGCGGTTCGCCGACGCGGACCCCGCGGTGGTCCGGCGCGCAAGCCTCGCGGCTGCGACGGCGGCCCTGTCCGGCCGCTGACCGCCGGCCGACGACGCCTCGGCCGCACCGTCTCGCCGGCCGGCACGCCTGTTCCTTTCCGGGTCGTTACCGTGCGATTTCACCGGCGCCGAGGAAAAAGACTCTCCGGACGATTGCGGGGGTGACGCACCGATGTCACGATCGATGCGGTGTCCCTGTCCCGAGAAATTGAAGTCAGCCCCGCTCCGACGCCGACCGACCTATTTATCGACCGGCTCGAGGCGTTGCTCCGGTCGACGCCGGGCCCGTTGCGGTCGGTCGCGGACCAGGCCGGTTTCCTGGGCTCGTACGTCGACACGCTGTTCGCCCACCGGGCGGTGGCCGCGCTGCTGGCATGCTGGCCACCACCCCCCGGGTCGTCCGGCCGGCAGCGCGCCCGGGAGGCGGCGGTGGCGGTGCAGGCGCTGCTGGCCGGACCCGACGCCGACCTGGAGCGGCGGGTGCGGGCGGCGGTGGCGGTGGCCGGGCTGGCCGGCGCCGTGGCCGCTCACGCCGCCGGCCGGGCGGAGGACGTCCGGTCGCTGGCGGTGGCCCGCAGCGTCGCGGCGCTGAACGCCTAGGCTGCTCGGGTCCAGTCCGTCACCGCCCGGGAAGCCACCGTGGAGGGCGCTACCGCCTCGGCCTGCCGGAAGACCTGGCGCGGACCGGGAGCCCGCTGCGGTCACGGCCGCTCGGCGGCGAGGGCGGCGTCGACGCGCTCCAGGACGGCGGTGAGCTCGGCCTGGCCGTGCGCTGCCGAGACGTACCAGACGCCCCGGCCGGCCACCCACACGCCGTGCCGGGCCAGCGTCCGGGCGAACCGGGCGTACCGGGCCGCGTCCCGCCGCTGCAGCCCGGCGTGGTCCCACACCGGCGCAGGGTCGCCGAAGGACGCGTGGAAGGCCACCGGCCGGCCCTGGACGCGCAACGGCAGGTCGTGCACCGCGGCCAGCTCGCGCAGCCCGGCGATGAGCGAACCGCCGTGCGCCTCGATCCGCTCGTACGGCGGGTCGCCGGCCAGCACTTCGAGCGTCGCGACGACCGCCGCGGCCGCCATCATCGAGCCGTTGAACGTGCCCGCATGGGTGACCTCCCCGGTGCCGAAGCGCTCCATCAGGGCGCCCCGCCCGGCCAGCGCCGCCACCGGCCAGCCGCCGGCCATCGCCTTGCCGTAGACGGCCAGGTCCGGCCGGACCCCGAACACCTCGCTCGCGCCACCGAGCGCGAGCCGGAACCCGCAGATCACCTCGTCGAAGATCAGCACGGCGCCGTACGCGTCGCACAGCTCGCGGACCCGCTGCAGGTAGCCGGAGCGTGGCTGGATCGCGCCGGCGTTGAGCATCATCGGCTCCATGATCACCGCCGCCACCTCCTCGCCGCGATCGGCGAGCAGCGCGGCGAGGGCGTCCTCGTCGTTCCAGGGCAGCACCAGCCCGTCGTCGAGGTGGCTGGCGAGCTGACCGGCGCTCGCCGGCCCCGACCGTCCGTCCGCAGTGGCCAGCAGCACGTTGTCCAGCCACCCGTGGTAGTGACCCTCGAAGCGGACGAACCGGCGCCGCCCGGTCGCGGCCCGCACCAGCCGGAGCGCGGCCTGCACCATCTCGGTGCCGGACAGCCCGAGCCGCACCATGTCCGGCCAGCCGAGCACGGTGCACAGCCGCTCGGCCGCGTCCACCTCCAGCGGGTGCTGCGCGCCGTACACCATGCCCCGCCGGCACGCCTCCGCGATCGCGGCATTCACCTCCGGGTGGGCGTGGCCGAGGAAGCTCGGGCCCTGGCCCAGCAGGTAGTCGACGTAGTCGTTGCCGTCCACGTCCCACAGCCAGGCGCCGCGCCCGCGGGCGAAGTACGTGGCCGGGCCGCTCAGCCGCACGTTGGAGTTCACCCCGCCGGGCACCCGCCGAACAGCCCGCGCCTGCAACTCGTCCGACCGCTGCTGCGGGCGGTGCTCGGCCAGCATGCTCATCGCTCAACCCCGTCCAACGCCACGGCCACTCGGTTTCATCTGTCAAGACCTTCGTTTCATCACGATAGAGAGTCGCCCAGCCGCGGGTCAACGGACTCAGAGCCCGGGCCGCGTCACACCGGCCACCGGGTCGCCGGTTCGAACGGGAACATCGGCGTATGCCGGTGGCGGTAGTCCAGTGCGGTGAGATCGCGGGTATGCACCCCAGGCGTGTCGACCGCGAGCATCCGGCGGGCGATCGAGCCGTACGCCGCCCGCGGCGCGTTCACGCCCTTCGCCACGACGACCCGGTACGCGGACGGCTCGATGCCGAGGCTGCGCAGCTGCCGCAGGCTGGT
>JBJMII010000003.1:0-5011 GCA_045806925.1 Mycobacteriales bacterium | reverse complement strand
GGCCCGGTGGCGGTCGCCCCGCCGGCCCGCCACCGGCGCCGTCCTCGCCGTCCTCGCCGCGCTCGTGCTCACCGGCTGCGGCGACCTGCGCGCCGGCGCCGCGGCGGTGGTCGGCGACCAGCGGGTCACCGACGACCAGGTGGGGAAGCTGGTGGACGAGTCGCTGGCCGCGCCCGGGGCCCGGGAGGGGCTGGCCACCAACTTCCATGGCGACCTCGCCTCGTACAAGCGGACCCTGCTGCGGGTCGAGGTGCGGCGGCTGCTCGCCGAGGCCAGCGCGGCCCGGCTCGGCATCGCGGTGCCGGAGTCCGAGGTGGAGGCCCGCTACCGGTCGATGCAGCAGCAGGCCGGCAGCGCGGCCGCGTTCGCCGCGCAGCTGGCCGCCCAGCCGATCTCGCCGGCGCTCTACCGGGAGCTCGTCCGCACCGAGGTGATCGAGTCGGAGATCGGCTACCGGCAGGGCGGGGTCCGCCGGCTGACGGAGAGCCAGCTGCGCGCCGCGTACGAGCAGTACCTGCCGACCGCGACGACCGCGAACCTCACGCTCATCCAGCTGCCCGACGCCGCCACCGCGCGCCGGGTGCTGGCCCAGGTGCAGGCCGACCCGGCCCAGTTCGGCCCGGTCGGGGCCCAGTTCAGCCAGCAGCGCACGCCGCCGAAGCCGCAGGACCTGGCGCTGAACACGCTGCCCGCCGACCTGGCCCGCCGGCTGCAGCAGACCGAGCCCGGCACGATCTTCGGCTACCAGCTGTCCAACGGCGGGGCGCAGGCGTTCTTCGTGATCCGGTTCGGCGGGATCAAGCGGCCGACGCTGCAGAGCGCCCGCCCGCAGCTGGTGGCGCAGTCGGTGCGGGAGGCGGCGCTGGCCGGCCAGAAGTACGTCGCCCGGGTGGCCGGCGAGCTCGGCGTCGAGGTCAACCCGCGGTACGGCACCTGGACCACCGACAACCTGACGATCACCGAGTTCGTCAACCCGGTGATCAAGCCGACCCCGAGGCCGACCGGGGGCACCCCGGGCGAGGGTGGCCCGGCCGGGCCCAGCCCGGCGCCCAGCCCGAGCGGCTGAGGCGGACCGGCTTCCGTACCGTGGTCGGCGTGGATCGGCTGCTGCTCGTCGCCTCGTCCCCGCGGCTGCCCGCCGGCGTGCTGTCCTGGCCGGCCTGGCAGGCGCTGCGGGCCGGCCCGGTGTACGCGCTGGACCGGGAGTCGGCGCAGGCGCTGGCCGTGCGGGCCGCCGGCATCCCGGTCGAGCCGCTCGCCGGCGCCGACGACCGGGCGCTCGCGTGGGCCTTCCGGGAGCTGGCCCGCGGCGGCCGCACCGCGGTCTGGCTGGCCGGGCCGGACGGCGACCCGGCCTTCGCCCGCGCCGTCGGCGACCTGGTCGCCCGCGAGCCGGCCGACGGTGCTCACAGTGCCGAGCTGGAGGTCGTCTACGGCTCCTGGGACCCGCCCGGCGCCCGGCTGCTCGACGTGGTCGCGGTGCTGGACCGGCTGCGGTCACCGGGCGGCTGCCCCTGGGATGCGGAGCAGACCCACGCCTCGCTCGCGCCGTACCTGCTGGAGGAGGCGTACGAGCTGTACGACGCGATCGAGGCGGACGACCTCGAGCTGCTCCGGGAGGAGCTGGGCGACGTCCTGCTGCAGGTCGCCTTCCACGCCCGGCTGGCCGAGGAGCTCGCCGAGCAGGACCGCTGGTCCATCGACGACGTCGCCGGCGATCTGGTGGCGAAGCTGGTCCGCCGGCACCCGCACGTCTTCGCCGAGCGGGCGGTCAGCGGTGCCGCCGAGGTCGAGGCCAACTGGGCGGAGATCAAGGCCGCGGAGAAGCGGCGCGAGTCGGTGACCGACGGGGTGCCGCTCGGCCAGCCGGCGCTCGCGCTGGCCGCCACGCTGCGCCGCCGGGTGGACAAGGCCGGCCTGGAGGTTGCCCCGCCGGCCGGGGACGATCTCGGCAGCCGGCTCTTCGCGCTGGTCGGCGAGGCGCTCGCCGCCGGGGTGGACCCGGAGGCGGCGCTGCGCGGCACCGCCCGCGACTACCTGGCCGCGGTGCGCGCCGCCGAGGCCGCCCGGCCGGCCGGGTAGGGAAGGTGGCATGGTCGGGTCCGTGACCGCGCTGTCGCGCCGCCGTCCGGTCCGGCACGTGCTGCTCGGCCTGCTGCCGCTGCTGGTGGCGGGGGTCGCGGTGCTCGTGGTGCTCGGCGAGCGGTTCGCCGGGACGGCGGCGCCGGTGCGGGAGGCGACCGCCCGGGCACCGGCCACCGTCGTCCGGTCCGGCGCCGGCCCGGACGGCCGCGACGTCGAGCTGCGCTGGACCGCCGCGGACGGCTTCGAGCGGGTCAGCACGGTGCGGGCGGCCCGGGCCGGCGAGGTGCCGGCCGGGCGGACGGTGCAGCTGCGCTACCCGCCGGCGAACCCCTCCGGCCAGGTGTTCGTGGCCGGCGACGAGACGTCCGTCCGGCTGCGCGACCTCGCGTTCGGGATGCTGCTGACGGTGCTGGTCGTGGTCGGGGTGCTGGTGGCGACCGGCGTGCACCTCGCCCGGCGGCTGGCGGCGGAGCGGCGCCCGGGCACGACGCTGCCGGCCCGGTACGCGCGGTCGCGGCGCGGGCTCGTTCAGCGGTCCTGGCTGGTGCTCACCGAGCAGGGCCGCGACTGGTGGGTGCCGGTGCACTGGGACCCGGTGCTGCTCGACCTGGCCGCCGGGACGCCCGTGACCGTGCACGGCCGGCCGGCCCGGGACCGGGTCGTGGTCGTCGACGTCGGCGGTACCACGGTGTGGCAGGCCGGTCGGCGCCGGGCCGCGGAGCCCCGCGGCGCGCTGCCCGGGCCGGACGCCGGGGACCCGGCCGCGGTGCCGGTCGGCGTGCTGCGGCAGCTGCGGTCGGACGCGGCGCTGCTGGTCGTCGCGCCGATCGCCGGGCTGCTGTGGGCGTACCTGGACGAGAGCGGCGCGGCGAGCTGGGCGGCGGCGACCGCGCTCGTGGCGGGCGTGCTGGTCTGGCTGCCGACGGTGGCCGGCTCGGACCCGACCTGACGGGTTGTCCACAGCCGGCTGCGGGTCCCCGGCCGGCGGCGGGCGGTCGACTAGGCTCTGCCCCGGTCGTCCCCGCCCGGCCCGAGCCGTCCCTGCCAGCCCGAGGAGTTCCGTGGTCACCATCGAGGCCATCGGCGCCCGCGAGATCCTCGACTCGCGCGGCAACCCCACCGTGGAGGTCGAGGTCGCCCTCGACGACGGCACGATCGGTCGGGCGGCCGTCCCGAGCGGCGCGTCCACCGGCCGGTTCGAGGCGGTGGAGCTGCGCGACGGCGGCGAGCGCTACGCCGGCAAGGGCGTGCAGAAGGCGGTGACCGCCGTCCTGGACGACATCGCGCCCGCGCTGGTCGGCTTCGAGGCGACCGAGCAACGGCTGCTCGACCAGGAGCTGGCGGACCTGGACGGCACTCCGGACAAGTCCCGGTTCGGGGCCAACGCCATCCTCGGCGTCTCGCTCGCGGTCGCCCGGGCGGCGGCCGAGTCGGTCGGCCTGCCGCTGTTCCGCTACGTCGGCGGCCCGGCCGCGCACCTGCTGCCCGTCCCGATGATGAACATCGTCAACGGCGGCGCCCACGCGGACAGCAACGTCGACGTGCAGGAGTTCATGATCGCGCCGATCGGCGCCCCGACGTTCGCCGACGCGGTGCGCTGGGGCGCCGAGACCTACCGCGAGCTGCGCGGTGTGCTGCGGCAGCAGGGCCTGTCCACCGGCCTGGGCGACGAGGGCGGCTTCGCGCCGGACCTGCCGACCAACCGGGCGGCGCTCGACCTCATCGTGGAGGCGATCGGCAAGGCCGGCTTCGCCGTCGGCACCGACGTCGCGGTGGCCCTGGACGTGGCGGCGAGCGAGTTCCAGGAGGACGGGGGCTACCGGTTCGAGGGCGGGTCCCGCACCGCGGACGAGATGATCGCCTACTACGAGGAGCTGGTGGCCGGCTACCCGATCGTGTCCCTCGAGGACCCGCTCGGCGAGGAGGACTGGGCCGGCTGGGCCCGGCTGACCGCGGTGCTCGGCGCCCGCGTGCAGATCGTCGGCGACGACCTCTTCGTCACCAGCCCGGAGCGGCTCGCCCGCGGCATCGCCGAGCAGTGCGCCAACGCGCTGCTGGTCAAGGTCAACCAGATCGGCTCGCTGACCGAGACGCTGGACGCCGTCTCGCTGGCGCACCGCTCCGGCTACCGCTGCATGATCAGTCACCGCTCCGGCGAGACCGAGGACACCACGATCGCCGACCTGGCCGTCGCCACCGACTGCGGCCAGATCAAGACCGGTGCGCCGGCCCGGTCCGAGCGCGTCGCGAAGTACAACCAGCTGCTCCGGATCGAGGAGGAGCTGGACGAGGCCGCGCGCTACGCCGGGGCGGCCGCGTTCCCGCGACTCGCCCTGCGGGGCGCGGTCTGATGGCCCGTCGAGCCGCATCGGGCCGGCCGGGAGGGCCGGCCCGGCCGGCGCCGGGCGCGAGCCGGGGGTCCCGGCCGGGCCGGCGCGGCTCGGTGCGCGCGGCCGGCCGCCGGGCCACTGCGGCGTCCACTTCGGACGGTGCGGGGGCCGGCCGGCAGGCCCGCCAGGCGCCCGGCGGGCTGACCGGTCGTGCGGCGGTGCTCGGCCTGGTGGTGTGCGTGCTGGTGCTGAGCCTGGCGTACCCGGCGAAGGAGTTCCTCGCCCAGCGCGGCGAGATCGGCCGGCTGCTACAGCAGCAGCGGGAGGCCCAGGCCCGGGTGGCCGCGCTGGAGGAGCGGCGGCGGCAGCTGTCCGACCCGGCGTACGTCCGGGCGCAGGCGCGGGAGCGGCTGCACTACGTGCTGCCCGGCGAGACGGTGTACGTGGTGGTGCCGCCGTCCGGGGGTTCCGGCGCGGGCGGCGAGCCGCCGGACCGGCCGGTGGCAGGCCGCGACGGCTCCTGGTACGGGCGGCTCTGGGGAACGGTGCGCGCCGCGGACGGCGCGCGGGCGCGATGAGCGCGCCACCGGCCGGCG
>JBJMII010000002.1:0-14325 GCA_045806925.1 Mycobacteriales bacterium | reverse complement strand
GCGTACTCGGCCTGCACCCCGTCGATCCGGTGGCCGAGAATCCAGCCGCCCCCGCCGAGGCACTGGCCGTACGCGCCCTCCCGGCAATAGCGGCACCGGCCACAGGCCGAGATGCACGAGGCGAATACTCGGTCGCCCGGCCGCAGGGTGGTCACCGTCGGGTCGGCCACTTCCGGGTCCGGAACGGTCTGCCAGTCCTTCTTGCCAGCTCCGTGGTAGACCAACGCGCGCACGGGAGACCTCCTCGGTCCGTTCGCAGGCGGGCGCTCCGCCCGCCTCCAGCTGCTTGGCCCGCCGGCGCAGCCCCCGGTTCTCCGCTTCCAGATCACGCCGCCGACTGGTGCGCCCGGCGCGTCAGCCAGACCGTCCTGACGGTCGGCGAGCCGGCGCGCGGCCTCCGCACGTCCAGTCCGGCCGGTGTCGTGGCCAGCCCGGCCAGGACCCCGCCGTACTGGGGTGAACGCCAGGCGAACTCCTAGGCTTGTCATTGACCGTGCCACGACGGCACGTTGAGCTACCTGTTCGAGTTGAGCGACGATGAGGCCCCGGGCCCCGGGCCTAGACGGAGGCGGTGGAGCATTGTTGGGACTACCCGATGAGGTGATCGCCTGCTTGTTCGACCTCGATGGGGTGTTGACGAACACAGCTGCGGTGCACAACGGCGCCTGGACCGAGATGTTCGACACGTACCTGCGGGAGCGGGCCGACCGAACCGGCGAAGAGTTCGTCGCCTTCGATCCTCGGGTGGACTACCCCGAGTATGTGGACGGGAAGCCACGGGCCGACGGGGTTCGGGACTTCCTCGCCAGCAGGGGGATCCATCTGCCGGAGGGTACGGACGACGACCCACCGGATGCCGAGACGGTGCACGGCCTGGCGAACCGGAAGAACGATGCGCTGCTGCGCCGGATCGACGAGGACGGGGTGGAGGTGTTCGAGGGGTCGCGCCGGTATCTCGAGGCGGCCCGTGATGCGGGCCTGCGGCGAGCCGTGGTCTCCTCCAGCGCCAACACCCGGCAAGTGCTTGAGGTCACCGGGCTGGTCGACCTCGTGGAGGGATGGATCGACGGGATAACCATCGGGGTCGAGGGACTGAAGGGAAAACCCGCACCGGAGACGTTCCTGGCCGGCGCCCGCTGCGTTGGCGTCGAGCCTGCGCAGGCCGCGGTGTTCGAAGATGCGCTCGCCGGGGTGGAGGCCGGCCGTGGGGGCCAGTTCGGCTTCGTGGTCGGCGTGGATCGGATCGGGCATGTGGACGCGCTGCGGGAACACGGCGCGGACATCGTGGTCCGTGATCTCGCCGAGCTGCTGGACCAGTGATGATCGGTTCGGACATCTTCGCGGTGGAGCCGTGGGCAGTGCCGGAGCGCGAGTTGCATCTTGAGCTGCTCGCGCAGACGGAGTCGATCATGGCTCTGTCCAACGGTCACATCGGGTTGCGCGGCAACCTGGACGAGGGCGAGCCGTACGGGATGCCCGGCACTTACCTCAACGGGTTCTACGAGATCCGGCCGCTCCCGTACGCGGAGGCAGCTTACGGCGACCCCGAAGCAGGCCAGACGATGATCAACGTCACTGACGGCAAGCTGATCCGTCTGCTGGTGGACGACGAACCGTTCGACCTGCGCTACGGCAGGCTGATTCGGCACGAGCGCGTGCTCGACCTGCGTGCGGGCATTCTCCGGCGCGACGTGGAGTGGGTCTCCCCGGCCGGCCAGGGCGTCCGGGTGCGTTCGACTCGCCTGGTCTCCTTCGTGCAGCGTTCGGTGGCGGCGATCTCCTACGAGGTGGAGCCGGTGGGCGCCGGGGCTCGTATCGTCGTGCAGTCCGAGCTCGTCGCCAACGAGCCCCTGACCGAAGAGGGCGACGACCCGCGCGCGGCGGCGGCGCTGCGGGCCCCGCTGGTGTCCGAGCAGCACACCCATGAGGAGCTGCGGGCCGGGCTGGTGCATCGTACCCAGGCCAGCAAGCTGCGAGTGGCGGCCGGCATGGACCATCTGGTCGAGGGTCCGGACGGGACCGTGACGACCGCCCAGAGCGAGCCCGACCTCGCCCGGATCACGGTGAGCACCGAGCTCGAGCCGGGGCAGATGCTGCGGATCGTGAAGCTGCTGGCGTACGGATGGTCGAGCCAGCGTTCGCTGCACTCTCTCCGTGACCAGGTCGACGCGGCGCTCGCAGCCGCTAGACGGACCGGATGGGACGGGCTGCTGACCGAGCAGCGTGAGTACCTCGACGACGTGTGGGAGCGCGCCGATGTCGAGCTCGACGGCGATCCTGCTCTCCAGCAGGCCGTACGGTTCGCAATCTTCCAGGTGCTCCAGGCCGCCGCGCGGGCCGAGGGGCGGGGGATTCCGGCGAAAGGGCTGACCGGTCGCGGCTACGACGGGCACACCTTCTGGGATACCGAGACGTACACCCTGCCAGTCCTCACCTTCGTCTCGCCGACAGCGGCGAAGGACGCGCTGCTGTGGCGCCATTCCACGATGGACCTGGCGGAGGCCCGCGCAAGGCAGCTCGGCCTCCGTGGCGTGACGTTTCCGTGGCGGACGATCCGGGGGCAGGAGTGCTCGGGCTACTGGCCGGCGGGCACAGCAGCGCTGCACATCAATGCAGACATCGCCGACGCGGTACAGCGCTACCTCGGCGCCACCGAGGACAAGGACTTCGAACAAGGTCCCGGGCTGGAGATGCTGGTGGCCACCGCACGGCTGTGGCGTTCGGTCGGTCACCACGACGCCCAGGGGCGGTTCCGGATCGACGGTGTGACCGGGCCGGACGAGTACACCGCGCTGGTGGACAACAACGTATACACGAACCTGATGGCCGCCCGGAACCTGCGCGCAGCCGCCGACGTCGCGGTGCGCCACCCGCATCAGGCGGCCGACCTCGGCGTCGACCAGGAGGAGATCGCGAGCTGGCGCGACGCCGCCGAGAGCGTCGAGATCCCCTACGACGACGACCTGCGGGTGACGGCTCAATCTGCGGAGTTCACCCGGTACCGCGCGTGGAACTTCCAGGAGACGGACAAGGACGAGTACCCGCTGCTGCTCAACTTCCCGTACTACCTGCTCTACAGCAGTCAGGTGGTCAAGCAGGCCGACCTCGTGCTCGCCCTGTACAAGTGCGGCGAGTACTTCGACGCCGAGCAGAAGGCGCGCGACTTCGACTACTACGAGCGGATCACCGTCCGTGACTCGTCGCTGTCGGCGGCGATCCAGGGTGTGGTCGCGGCCGAGGTCGGACACCTCGAGCTGGCCTATGACTACCTGGGCGAGACGGCCTTCATCGACCTGCGCGACCTCGCGTTCAATACTCGCGACGGCGTCCACCTGGCCTCGCTGGCCGGCACCTGGCTGGTCGCGGTCGCCGGTTTCGGGGGGATGCGCGACGGCGCGGGCAAGCTTGAGTTCGCCCCACGGCTGCCACCACGGCTGGCGAGGCTGACATTCCGCCTGGTCTATCAGGGCAGCCGCTTGCGGGTCGACGTCCACCCCGGGGAAGCACGTTACGAGCTGATCGACGGTGAGCCACTGGACTTCCTGCACCATGGCGAAGCGGTCACCGTCGGTCCCGACTTGCCGCAGATCCGGGCGGTGCCGTCCGCGCCGCGCCGCACGGCCCCACCCCAACCACCGGGACGGTGGGTACCCCGAAGGCACCAGGAGGCCTGAAACCACGGGTGCGACGAACAGCGGACCGGTCCTGAGTGGCCCGTGTCAGGCTGCTTGGCGGTCTCGCCCTGCTCCTGAAGAAGGTCGGTGATGAGGGGAGATCGCGCGGTCGAGCCACCACTGGTTCTCGTCCTTGTCCTGCGGGGACGAGCGCGGGAAGGGCGGGCAGCTCATCGGTCACGGGGCCGCACCCTTGTCTCCTGCATCACTGCAGGCCCAACTGGGCATCACAGGATCAGCGGCCCGCTGCGAGACCCCCCTGACTGCGGGCCGCCGGGTGATGGACCCCGCCCGGACAGCCCGTCCCGACCGTTCCACGGGCGGTCCGAACCGCCCGTTGGGCTGATGGGCCCTCGGTAGTTGCTGCTGAGGGGAGCTGACGGCATGGGTGGCCGCGACGTCGAGGCTGACAGCAAGGTGATCGTGAAGGCCTACGGCCAGCTGCACGAGGAAGCGACCGCTGTGGCCGAGGGCCGCTCGGACATGTCCGCTGCGGTCGCCCGCTTGGTGCAGCTCATCCCGCCCACGCGGGTCGACCTTGTTGATGAGGTGCTGTATCGGGTCGGCCGCCGGACCCTGTCCGCGGCCCTCGACTGGCCGCCGGCCCACGTGCTCCACCAGCTCGCCTACCGGCTGAAGCAGGTTCACGCCGGCGGAATGCCGGAGAAGCTGGCCATCGGGATCGACCTGGCCGACCCGGTCGGCGAGGACCCGGGACAGCCCGAGGCCCCGCCAGCGCAGGGCTGATGGGGCGCCAGGTGGTGTCCTTGGTCACGAGTATCCTCCCGCAGCGACCCGCCCCTTGGTCGCCCCGTAACCGGGGGCGGGTCGCCTTGAATCGGCCCGGGACGGGCTTGCGCTGCGACCATGCCGTCCCGACCGCGGCCCGCCGCGGCAGTGGGCCCGTACCGCAGCGTTTGGCCAGGACGATCCAGTTGGTGGTAGCGGAAGCGCCGGTGAGCTGATCGGTGCGGAGCGTGCCGGCGCGAGTCGTCAGGCGAGGCAGCGGTCGGCGTCGAGCGGCTGGCCGGCGGCGGCGAAGAGCTCGGCGGCCTCGATCAGCTGGCGTCGTGCGGCGTCGCGGTGGCCTTCGGCGCGGTGCAGGTGGGCCCGGGCTTCGGCGATAGCCGCCTGCCACGCGGTGCCCTTCCACAGCGCGGCGGACCGCTCGGCGGCGGCGAGGTGTTGGCGGGCGTCGTCCAGGTCGCCGGCGTCGGCGCAGGCTGCCGCGGCGGGCACGGCGAGCATGACGTTGCAGAAGGTGCAGGAGTCTTCCTGGCCGAGCGCCGCGGTCGCCTGGTCCACGACGGCGCGGGCGCTGTCCACGTCCGGTGCCGCCCGGATCATCGTCCCGTACACGCGCTGCAGCAGGTGCAGCGCGATCGCCGACCAGCGGGCCAGCGGGAGCGCTCGGTGCAGCAACCGGGTGGCCTCGGCGCGGTCGCCCTGGGCGAGGCGCACCTCGGCGAGGCGCTGCAGGCTGTGCGCCTCGCCCGCGGTGGAGCCGATGTCATGGTGCAGTTGGGCGGCCTCGGCGAGTTCGGTCTCGGCGAGGACCAGGTCGCCTGAGAGCAGGGCGGCCTCGCCGCGCAGTGCCGTGGCGAAGGCGACGGCGCGCAGCACCCCGGACCGCCGCGCCGACTCGCGCAGGGTCGCGGCGAGGGCCAGCACCTCGGCGTACGGCGTCGGCCCGTACAGCAGGAACTCCGCCACGCACAAGTGGCTGTCGAACATCGACTGCGCCAGGTCTGGCCGGTGGGCGCCGGCGCGAAGTTCCACGGCCAGCCGGGCGAACCACTCGCCGCGCAGGTGCGCGACCAGGCCCTGCAGTGTGATCAGGTCGTACAGTCGCCAGTCGCCGGGGTCCGCCACTCCCAGCCGGCGGCGCGCCTCGTCCGCGGCGACCTCGGCCGCGGACAGGTCGCCGGTCAGGTAGGACAGGATGCCGCGCTGGAGCAGCAGCGCGGCGTCGTCGGCGGACCCGTTCGGCTCCAGCCCGTCCAACGCCTCCGCCGCGGTCGCATAGTCGCCGGCGAAGGTGGCGGCGCGGGCCAGCCGCGGCAGCAACCGCCGTCGCTCGGTCGCGTCGGTGGTGGCACTCAGCGCCTCCCGATAGGCCAGGACAGCACCGGCGTCTCCGGTGGCCAGCAGCATGTCCGCGCGCAGGGCGAGCAGCGGCGCGCGCTCCGGGTCGGGGACGTCCTCGCGCACCGCCTCGATCAGCGCGAGCGCGTCACGGTAGGCCCCGATGGCCGCATCGGTGCGGGCCGCCTGCAGCAGGAACGGCGCGGCGGCGCCGACGTCGCCCGCCTGCAGCAGCAGGTGGCCGATCCGCGCCGGGGACGCGCCGAGGCCACGCAGCGCCTCGGCGGCCTGACGGTGCAGCGGAAGCAGCCGGTGCGGCGGGAGCCCGTCGAGGAGCGCCTCGCGCACGAGCGAGTGCCGGAAGCGGTAGCCGGCCCCGGTCCGTTCGACGGCGCCCGCGGCCAGGGCGTCATCGAGCAGCAGGTACGCCTGCGCCTCGTCGACACCGGACAGGGCGACGTACTCGTCGGTGTCGAACTCGGCCCCCAGCACCGCCACCCTGGTCAGAGCGGCGGTCGCGTCGCCGCCGAGGCCGCGCAGCACCAGCGCGCCCATCGGGCCGGCACGGTCGTCGGCCGCGGCGGCGGTGCGCGCCAGCTCGACGGCGGCGAAGGGATTGCCGCCGGCGAGCTTCACCACCCGGTCGAGAAGCACCTGATCCTTGCCGACGGCCCGAGCCGCCAGCCGCCGGATGTCCTCGTCGCCCAGCGGGCCGAGATCCAGTGGCACCGACGTGCCGCGGCCGATGAGGCTGCGGCGCATGGCGTCCATCGCCGCCCGTAGCGGCCAGGGCCGGTGCGCGACAACGATGACGATCCGCTCGCCGACCGCGGCCCGGGACAGGTAGTGCAGCAGGCGCAGGCTGGCCTCGTCGGCGTCGTGGGCGTCGTCGACGATGAGCACCGCGCCGCCGCTGGAGGACGCGAGCCGCAGCAGCTCGGCCGCGCTGACGAACAGCCGCTGGTGGCGGCTCTCGCCGACCCAGTCCGGGGACGTGCCGCGCAGCGCCCCCTCGATCTCGACACGGTACTGGTCGGCCAGGCCGTCGAGCAGGACCGGGTGGCGCCGGCACAGGTCCGCGAGCGCCTCCAGCACCGGCGCGAACGGCCAGGCTCCCTCGATGGCAGCGGCCGTGCCGATGCCGGCACGCAGCCCACGGTCTTCCGCCCGACGGTCAAGCCACCGCAGCACGGCGGTCTTGCCGATGCCGGCGGGCCCGGACACGAACAGCGTCCGGCCCTGGCCGGCACCCGCCGCGGCGATGACCCGGTCGATCCGGCCGAGCTCGGCGTCGCGGCCCAGCGGCGGCCGCGTCGGCGACCGCTGGCTCTCGGCTGGTGGGGCACCGAGACCGAGCAGTTCGGCGCGCAGCGACGCGACGGCCGGGCCCGGGGTGACGCCGAGCTCGCGGCGCAGCGCCCGCTCCAACCGCTCCAACTGCCGCAGAGCGCCGCGCCGGTCGCCGCTGTCGGTGAGCCGCCTCGCGAGGGCCAGGCTGGCCTCCTCGTCGGCCGGATCGACCTGGGCGAGGTCCCCCCACCGGCCGGCGCGCCGCAGCACCTCCTGGTGCAGCTGACGCAACCGGTCCCGTGGGCCCTCCAGCCACGCTTCGTACGGGTCCTCGGGCAGCAGGTCCCCTGCCCACAGGTCGGCCACGGAACCCACCGCGGCCGCTGCGTCGGCGTCCCCGAGCCCCTCGACGGCGCCGAGGGCCTGCCGGGCGGACCGCTCGTACCTCTCAGCGTCCACAGCCACATCGGCGTCGGGGAACAGGGACACCGTGTCCCCCGCGACGACCACCGCCCGCGGATCGACCAGCGCGCGCCGGGCGTAGTGCGCGGCCTTGTGCAGCCGGGGTGCCGCCTCCTCGAGTCCGGCATCCGGCCACAACGCGTCGATGACCTGCTCGCGATGCAGCGTCCGGCGCGGGGCCAGCGCGAGGAGCTTGACCAGCGCCGTCGCTTGCCGGCGGCGCCACTCCCCGGCGGGGACGGCTCGCCCGTCGACCCGGACGGCGAAGCCGCCCAGCAGGTCGATCTCAACGCGCATCGCTCCTCCCACGGCGAATGTAGCCCGCGCCGGCCCACCCGATCGGCCCCTCATCAGGCGGTGCGCGCCGGTGCGGGGTCGAAGCCGAGGATCGCCTCGACCTCGTCCGCCATCGCCGATGAGAGTCTCCGCAACAGCTGGCGCGCCTCGACGGGATCCCACTCGTGGGATGCGAGGCGGTCGACGATCGGGTGCATCGTCAGGGCCCTGCGGTCCCGCTGGGCCTGGTAGCCGGCCAAGGCGATGCCGGTGGAGCGCTCCGATGCCGATCCGGCGACGACCGCCGCGCTGAGCAGTTCGGCGTCGAGCAAGGCGTCGGTGATCCCGTGAGTGGACAGCGGGTCCTTCCACCAGCCGGCGTCCCCGACCAGCGCCCACCCCGGACCGTGCGCATGCCGCAGCCGCGCCGGCATCCCGCGGAAGAACCGCGCGGGTCCGTCCGGCGGCGCTGCCGTGAGGTCGGCCAGGCCGCCGTCGAGCCGCGCCAGCAACTCCCGCTGCGCGTCGACCAGCCGGCGGCGCCGCGCGACCGCAGCCAGCACGGCGGGCGGGCCGCCCACGAACACGCACGCGAGGCCGTCGTTCGTGGGGATGGCCCCGGCGGACAGCGCATTGCCGTAATACCAGTGGTAGCCGTCCAGGTTCGCAGCGGGCCAGTAGCCGTAGGCGTAGGCCGCGCCACGGGCGCCCGCCGCGATGGTCGGTGCGGCCACTCGGGCGGCCAGCAGAGAGCCGCGTCCGTCCGCGCCGACAACCAGCCGTGCGCGCTCGGTCCGGATCGCCCCGCCACGGTCGCGCAGCACCACGCCGACCACGCGGCCGGCGCCGTCGCGGGCCAGGTCGGTCAGGGCCAGCCCGAAGCGGAACCGCGCCCCGGCCTCCTCGGCGGCGCGGACCAGCGTCGCGTCCAGGACGGTACGACGGGGCGCGTACAGGGCGTCCACGCCGGCGTACGGCTTCAGCGAGACCGGCATCGACTCGGCGCCGTAGTGGAAGGTCACCCGGCGCACCGGCGGAGCGCCGGTCGCCGCCACCCGGTCCAGCACCCGCCAGCGCCGCAGCTGCAGGACGCCGCCGCGCATGAGCGCATGTGTGGACAGCGTGTCCGAGCCACGTCGGGCCCGGTCTACGACCAGGACCCGCAGGCCGGCGCGTGCGAGCAACAACGCGGTCGACGCGCCAGCGACACGGGCGCCGACGACGACGACGTCCCAGCCGGGGTGGGCGTCCGGCCAGCGGCCGGTGGATGCCTGCGCGGTGATGTCAAGTCTCCTTTCGGTTCGCCGGCGCCGGTCCGTACGGGCACCTGGCCGGGCAGGTGGATGAGCGATGCCGTCACGGGGTGCTGACGTCGATCTGGACATCGGTGCCGTTGGCGAGCACGTCGTAGACCGCGGAGCGGCTGCGGGACCTCTCCACGAGTGCGGCCAGCTCCTCGGGCGACGCGTCGCCCTCGACGTCGAAATGCACGCGGATCTGCCGGTAGCCGTTGCGGACCTCGCTGGACAGACCCAGGATCCCGAGCAGGTCGATGTCGCCCTCGACGGTCGAGGAGACCCGCCGCAGGGTGATCCCCCGGGCGGCGGCGATGTTCGCCAGGCCCGCAGTGAGGCACGCGGCGATCGCGTGCAGGAGGAACTCCACCGGGGTCGGGCCGTGATTCGATCCGACGAGCACGGCGGGGTGGTCCGCGTCGTACGCGAACTGATCCGTGCGCGACGTGTCCTCCTGCCCGGCGCCGAAGAAGCCCTGGATCACGGAGCGGCTGTGGGTGCCGCTGACCCATTCATTGGTCGCCCGGAACTGGAACTGGGCGATCTGTGGCGCCCCCTTCACCGCGTCGAGGGTGGCGAACAGCGTCGGGACGTCGACGCCGTTGCGAGGCAGCCGCTGGACGGTTGCGGTCATGTCGGGGACTCCGTTCGGTCGGTGGACCATGACGGCGCCGACGCTAGAAGTGCCGACTTCCCCCGACCTTCCCGGCCGCTTCCCGGCGGACGTACCACGCCGGACGCCTCCAGGTGCCCTGTCTCGCCAGCGGTTGCCGTGCCCGGACATCGTGGTGGGAGGGCTTCGGGCCCTCCCACCACGGCCCCGCGTCAGGGATCACGGGCGGTCCGGCTGGAAAGGTCAGCGGCGGGCCGGGTGTCGTCGGCGTGCCGCGAGCACGGCGGCGGCGGTGCCGCCGAGGAGGAGCGCGATGCCGCCGGCCAGCGGCCAGGTCGGCGGGCCGGTGTCGGGCAGGCTGGCCGGTGCGGCCACCGGCGACGTGGTCGGGGCCGGCGGCTGTGTCGCCGTCGGGTGTGGTGCCGGCGCGGCCGTCGGGGGCGCCGGTTCGGTGGTGGGCGTCCGGTCAGGCCACAGGGTCGGGGAGATCTGCCGGGGTTGGATCAGGAAGGACCCGCTGAGACTGTCCAGCGCATCGACGTTCCCGGCCGGACCCGCGTCCAGCCAGTATGACGCCGGGTGCGGCCTGGTCGCCGGTGAATCGGCGAGCCGGATGCGCAGGTGCAGCGTCCGGGTGGCGTTTGCCTCGAGGTCGAACGGCTCGGCCAGCGCGGCGGAGGGGGCCGGGTCGCAGCCGGGAACGACGACGAGGCGGTGCCAGCTGCCGCCGTCGCGCCGCTCCAGCCGGATGTCCGGCGCCGACAGGTACCCGGCCTCCGGGGGAGCCGGCACATCGGACAGGCCCGTCACGGTGAGGGTCGCGCGTACGTCGTGGTAGGTCCTGGTCGAGGGGTTGCCGACCTCGACGTCGAACTCCCGGTAGGCGGCTCCGCGCCGTAGCTCGGCCGGGAACCTGCCGCGTACCCGGACCGCGGCGTCGGTCACGGTGGCGTCGATGGTTGTCCCGCCGGCCTGCCGTCCAGCGTTGTCCCGGACGTGTGCGATGATCCGCAGCCGGGTCCCCAGCGCGTCTGGACGGACTCCGAGCCGGAACCCGGTGGATACCTCTCCGGCCTGGAAGCTCAGTCCCCGCGCGGTGAACCACCGCGCCCCCGGCGTGCCTTCCTCCGCCAGCCTCTTCCAGGTGATGGTGCGCTCACCGTCCACCTGCAGCTCCATCGTCATGGCCGGAAGACCGGCCGCACTGCTCGTGCGGACCTCGAGGTCGATGCGGCCGGTGAACCGGCCGCCGGTGTTGACGACGGTGACGCTGAACGGGGCCGCGCCGCCGGCCGGCACGTTGAATGCCCCGCCACCGCGGACCTGAACGCCAGAGCGCACCGCTGTCACCGCGGCCCGCTGAAGTCCCGCACTCCCGGCCGATCCGGCCCAGGTCTGCTCACCGCATGCGTACGCCGGCGGTCCCGGTGCCGCGACCACCAACCCGGCCGCCGCAACCGCCACCCCGACCAGCCAACTCGGCAGTCTTCGCACCGTCCCGTTCATCGGTCCCCCGCCCTTCCCGCATCGCCGGGCACGGTCGTGCCCAGGCACTCGGGGAGATGCAGATCAGGACGACCTGGTTGCCCGGCACGCGCGACCTGCCAAGGAACGACCCCCGTGGCGTCGAGGACCAACCGCCGCCGGCGGCCGAGCCGCAGTGGATGACCTCGCGATCAACCCAACCGATCGGGCAGATCTTGATCGTTGTGGAGCTTGCCAGGTCTACCCGACGGTGGACCCGGGCTACAGGGCAACCTGCCGGCCGGTTGAGGCGTCCAGGAGGTGAGATCAGCGCGACGACGAGGGACTGCGATGCGGATGTCAGGGATCGTGCTACTGCTGGGGAGCGCCGCCGCGTTGATCTGCGGCTGCGCCGTTTCAGGGGGCGACAGCGGTGCGGCCGCCCGCGTGTCGGGGACGCCGGGACCGAGCACCGGCGCGAGCACCGGTCCGGCGGCGAACGCCGCACCGTCGGCGGCCACCAGCGGGGGTACCGTCGCAGCGGACCCGTCGACGAGCGGCGCGGTATGCGCGACGCAGCCCTGGGGGACCGAACCCAAGGTCGGCAGCCCGGTGATGACCGCGGCGCCGCTCTATCTCGTCCGGGTCGGACAGCACCCCTGCTATGACCGGGTGGTGTTCGATGTGAACGGTCCTGACGCCGTCGGCTACGCCGTCCGGTACGTGCCGCTGGTGCGAGCCGACGGGAGCGGCAAGCCGGTTCCCGTGGCCGGCAACGCCGCGCTTGAGGTCGTGGTCAGGGCGCCGATCCTCGGCACCGACAGCCAGGGGCACCAGCCGGGCAGCAGAGTTCCTGGCATAGGGGAGAACCTGGTCGCCCCGAGCCGGCTAGCGGCCTGGAGCTCGTTGCGCCAGGTCGCTTTCGCCGGCTCGTTCGAGGGCCAGACGACCGCAGCGGTTGGGCTCCGGGATCGGCTCCCGTTCCGGGTGTTCGTGACGACTGATCGCGGCTACCGGCACGTGGTCGTCGACGTCTCCCACTGACGGCCGGGACATCTCGACCTGCTTCACTCCTGGTCAGCAGGTGTAGGTAGCTACCGCAGGTTTTCCGTCACGTCGGTGACGATCGACTCTCATTGATTGCGGTCTTCGTCTCCGCGTAGGCCGAGTAGAACATTCTTGTCGTCTCCTGGAAGGTCTCCTCGGTTTTCGCTCCCCGCCAGGCCGTCAGCGGAACTGCCAGCAGGCTGGCGAGCGCCCAGGCGAAGGCCCCGCTGAGCGAAGCCATGACTGCTACCGCGAGGAACGCGACCGACAAGGCGTAGTACATGGTGAACTCAGCTCTGATCTTCGCGCAGAGAGTGCCGGCATCGGGATGATGTGCCCTCAGCCAGTCATACCTCGCATCGGCATCCGCATCCTTCGCCAGCCACCGCATCCGGGTCTTCTTGGTCACCAACGGCGGGGCCTCGTTGAGGCGCTGCACTCCCCTTGTGAACGGTGCCAGCAGGTAGCCCAAGAGGAAGGAGAGGAAGAGCAGGGCCAGCATTGACACCGGCAGGGCGTTGTCGTCGTGGAGGTTGCCGCCGAGCAGCGCGTCCAGCAACCGCCGCCAGTCGTCCTGGCCCAAGAAGGTGATCCACGAACACAGCAGGACGGCTCCGGGAACGAAACGTGCCAGGATGTCGAAGAAGATTTGTGAAATCAGCTTGCCGGAATCCATTCGTACCTCCAAGCAGCAACCTCTGTCCCGGTGGACCCAGGTGCGCGTCATCGTGCCATCCCCGGTGGTGGCGCCAGACCGGACCGGCAGCGGCCGGGACGACCCCCTTCCAGGCCTCCGGCTCGCCCGACTGACACCCCCGCGATGACATCGGGCCCGGAGCGGCGGCATGATCGGCTCAGGTACCGGATGAGCCGGAGGATTGCCATGCAGCAGCGACCGCCCCACCGGCCTGAGGACGAGCCCGGGCAGCCGTCCGACGCGGTTCGGGTGCAGATCCTGGCCACTGAGCATTGGAGCCTGCTCGCTACCCGCCCCATGCTGTGGGGCGAGGCGTTCTCCCGGGCGACGATGTTCCTCACGGCGCTGTCCGCTGCCGTTGTCGCCCTCGCGCTGATCGCCCAGGCCGCAGGTGAGGAGGAGACGTTCACGCTGTTCGTGGTGCTCCTGCTTCCGGTCATGCTGGTGGTGGGACTAGCGACGTACCTGCGCATCAACAAGATCAATGAGGAGGACGAGCGGCTTGTCGCCGGCATGAACCGGCCGCGACGCGGCTACCTCGACATTGCGCCGGATCTGGAGCGCTACTTCATGACCGACTTCCACGACGACCGGCTCGGTGTGGCCTTGACCAGTGGCGTCGGCATCGAGGACGACCCGTTCCGCCGCTTCGTGATGCAGGTGATCGGAAGTACCCCGGGGCTGGTGGGCCTCATCGAAGCCGTCGTCGCGGGTGCCCTGGTCGGCTTGGTCGCGGTCGTGCTGGGCTTACCCGCCCTCGTCGCGGTGCTGGCTGGGATGGCGATCGGGTTCGCTGTCCTGGCCGGGCTGATCGTCGCGTCGACCCGCACAGCCCATCGCGCCCTGGCGCGCTACACGTCGCGTTTTCCCACCGAGCGCTGACCTGTAAAGGCGGGGGACACCTGTTTGGACAGCGCCCGCATCGAGCTGGATCACGGCCGATGGGCTGACCATGACCGCGCTCCCGGCGGCAGCCACGCCAACAGACCGGCGCGTGGGCCGTCGGCCGACGGCCGACTCGCCAGAGGAAAGGCATTGAGATGAGGACGTGCCCGACAAGAGGTCGACACAGCTCGAGACGCCGGTGAAGCGACCGGCTGGTGCGGTGCGACGGGGTACGGCTGCCTCGGAGGTATCGCAATGATCAAGCAGTACGTGACGGGTCTCGGAGAGGTTGACGAGACGCAGGTCGCGCTCGTTGGCGGCAAGGGCGCGCACCTGGGCGCGCTGTCGCGGATCGACGGCATCCGCGTGCCGGCTGGCTTCTGCGTGACGACGGACGCCTTCCGGCGGATCATGGCGGAAGCGCCCTCGATCGACGATCGGCTCGATCAGCTGTCGTGCCTGAACCCGGACGACCGGGAGGCGATCCGCACGCTCGGTGCGGAGATCCGCCGGACCATCGAAGGGATCGCCATCCCG
>JBJMII010000001.1:0-23262 GCA_045806925.1 Mycobacteriales bacterium | reverse complement strand
CTTACTGGACCCCGCCGACCCCCGCCGGCGCCAGATCGACGAGCTGTCCGCGATGCCCCCTGGCCCGGGGAAGCGGGCGGCCGTGCAGAGCGCGATGGCGGTCTCCTACGCGGCCTCCGATCAGTTGCATGTGCGCGTGCGCGACTTCCGTAACATCCTCGCCGTGTCGGCGGTGCTCATCGCCGTGCTGATGGGACTCCTGACCATTGTGGTCATGCGGTTCCCGGCGGCCATGCCACTGTGCTTCGCCCCTTCCAGCACGGGGCCGCAGCAGGCCATGGGCGTCGAGCAGGTCTGCCCGAGCGGGGACGGACAGCTTCCGTCCTCCGGGGACGTGATCATCGTCGTGGGTCTCGGCCTGCTTGGTGGTGCGCTCGCCGCCGCCTTCGCGATCCGGAACCTCCGCGGAACCTCGACCCCGTACGGGATCCCGATCGCTCTCGCGGCGCTCAAGGTGCCGTCCGGAGCCCTCGCCGCGGTCGCCGGCATGCTGCTGCTCGGCGGCAACTTCGTGCCCGGGCTGTCCGAATTGGACTCGCAGCGGCAGATCCTCGCCTACGCCCTCCTGCTGGGCTTCGCGCAGCAGTTGGCCACCCGCCTCATCGACAGCCGGGCGCAGTCGCTGCTGGACAGCGTTCCCAGCAAGGACCCGGACGGCAAGCCGCTGATGCAGCCGGTCGCGCCGCGGCCGGCGGTGGTGCTCCGGGTCCTGGAACCGATCCACCCGACCGGATCGGGCGCCCTTCCCGCCGACCCGGACGGCGCCGCCCCGGTAGGCGCCGCATCCGCCGGTGCCGGGCAGCCGACTCAGGCGGGGCCGTAGACCGGGACGGGTCAGGAGTCGCGGACCTCGTAGTGGCGGACGGTCAGGTCGCGGTCGATCAGGTACGCGTCGTCCTCGGGGTAGAAGACGGCGGCGGAGATCTCGTCGCCGGCGAAGCCGTGGATGCTGTCGAGGGAGTCCCACCAGCTCATCGTGATGACCTCGGTGCGGCCGTCGCGGAGATCACGGGTCAGCATCTGCGCACCGAGGTTGCCCGGCGTGCGGCGGTACTCCGCCATGCCGGTGCCCACGATGTAGTTGACATAGTCCTGAGCGCGGTCGGTGTGCACGGTGCCGCGCCAGATGCGTGCGATCAAGGATCCTCCCGGGCTCGGGACGCTTCGAGCCAGGATCGTCCACGCCGCGACGGCGTACGGGAAGATCCTCATCCGGCGGGGACCGACGCTCCCACCGCGACGAGGCGGGGCGGTGGCAGGTCGGCTTCCAGCCGGTAGGTGGTGCCGTCGCGCTGCCAGATCAGGGTGGGACCGGCCAGCCGGGCGGACGCCGCGCGGGGGCTGCCGCCCGGGTCTACGTAGACCACCTCGTGCGGGCCGGGGACGTACCAGCCGGGCACGCCGCGGACGTCGACCTCGGTGGCATCGCGGAATTGCAGGTACTTCAAGAAGACCGGGTCGAGCTGGCCGCCGAAGACGTCGAGCCGGGCGGTCGGCCGGTCGCCGGTCGGCCGCCAGCCGAGCGAGACGACCCGCCCCTCGATCACCCGGACCTCGTCCGGTCGGCCCAGCAGCCCGGGTGGTCGGGCGCGGATGCCGGTCAGCCGCTCCGCCTCGTCCAGGCCGGCGACGGGCCGGTCGGTCAGGACCGGGGTGGGCGGCAGCGGCGGTCCCGACCCCTGGTGGATCTCGACGCCGCCGATCCGGAAGAAGTCGAGGACCGCGGCGCGCACCGGCGGCACCGCGAGCACCGCCGCGAGCAGCACCAGCAGGATCACCAGGGCATACCGGAGGACCGGCGTACGCCGGGGCGCCGGAGCTTCGAGCCGGGCGCGGACGGCGAGGGTGACGTCCGGTGCGGGCGGGACGTCGAGCTGCCGCCCCAGGGCGCGAAGCTCGCGGCCGAGGTCGATGTCGGGCTCAGCCACCGGTCACCTCCCGTCCCCGGTCGCCGACCTGCTCGCGCAGCCGGCCCAGCGCTCGCGAGGTGCGCGACTTCACCGACCCGCGCGGCCAGTCCAGCACCCGCGCTGTCTCCTCCTCGCCGAGGTCGAGGAAGAAGCGGCAGGTCAGTACGAGCTGGTCCTTCAGCGGCAGCGCGCGGACCGCGGCCAGCAGCGCGTCGCGCCGCAGGTCGTCGAGGACCAGCTGCTCCGGGTCCACCAGCCGGTCCGGCTCAGCGCCCGCACGCACCTCCAGGGCCAGCCGGCGGCGCCGGCCGCGGGTCAGGTTCTTCGTCTGGTTGACCACGATCCGCAGCAGCCACGGCCGGAACGGGGCGCCGGCCCGGAAGCGGTGCAGCGTGCCGAAAGCCTTGACGAAGCTGTCCTGGACGACGTCCTCGGCGTCCGCCCCGGCGCCCAGCAGCACGGCCGTCCGGTGCGCGACCGCGCTGTACCGCGTGACCAGCGCCTCGTAGGCGTCGAGGTCACCGGACCGGGCGCGGCGGACCGCTTCGTCGTCGTCCAGGACTGCTCCCTCGGCTCGGCCGCCGGTCTCAGCGTCGCAGCCGCCGCCGCAACGGCCGCGCCAGACCCGACGCGAGCAGCGCGATCACTCCACAGGAGACCAGAAGGGCGGTCGCGATGCCCATCCGGGGCGTCGGCGTCCGCTCGGGTCCGGGTGCCGACACGGCCGGTGCGGCCGGTGCTGCCAACGGCTCGCGCACGGGCTGCACCGCGTCACCCTGCACTGCGATGCCCCCGGGTGGGTGCACCGCGCCCCAGTGCGGGGCCGCGCCGCTGTCGCTGTGCCCGCCGACGTTCACCGGCAGATCGGACGGCCTGAGCACGAGCCCGCCGGGCACGGTCAGCGTGCCCACCTCGAAGTCCGCGAACCAGCCCTGCATGGCGTACACCCGCCACTTACCGGCCGGTACCGCGATCGCCACCGCATAGTGCGCCGACTCCGGCAGCGCCCGCCCGTCGAACTCCAATGTCCGGTCCGGCCCGACCAGCCGCAGGCCGGTCCGGCCGAGCTCGCCCTCGTACGGGTGCGAGCCGTGCTGGAGCACCCAGTAGCCGACGGTGTACGCCTTGCCGGCGTCGACCCGGTCGGGTAGCGGGTCGAGCAGCGTCACCGCCCAGCCGCCCGCATAGGCGGGCAGCGCCGGCACCATTCCGAGTCCGACCAGCACCAGCAGGACTACCACCCGCAGTCGCCTCACGCCCTCCCTACACCGCTGCCCGCCGCCAGGTTCCGGGCCGGCCGCCGACGGGGCGACCGCTCAGACCCCCGGCCGGCGCAGGCCGCTCAGACGCCGAAGTCGGGTCGCAACGGGTAGCCCGACTCGCCGGAATCGGCGGTCCGGGTGGCGAGGATCTGGTGCAGCTGGATCCCGTTGCGTTCGAAGCCGAGCCGGGAGCCGGCCATGTAGAGCCCCCACACCTTCGCGCGCGGCAGGCCGGCCTCGGCCACCGCCTCGTCCCAGTGCCGGGACAGGTTGGTGCACCACCCGGTCAGCGTCTTCGCGTAGTGCACCCGCAGGTTCTCCTGGTGCTGCACCTCCAGGCCGACGTCCTCCATCGCCCGGACGATGTCGCCGGAGCCGGTCAGCTCGCCGTCCGGGAAGACGTACCGGCCGATGAAGCCGCGGCGGTCCAGCCCCGGGTGCAGGTTGTCCGCCCGGGTGATGCCGTGGTTGAGCAGCCGGCCGCCGGGGCGCAGCTTGGCGCGCAGGAAACGGAAGTACGACGGGTAGTTGCGCACCCCGATGTGCTCGATCAGCCCGATGGCGCTGACCGCGTCGAAATCGCCCTCGCTCACCCTGCGGTAGTCCAGGTGCCGCACCTCCGCCACGTCGGACAGTCCCTCGGCGGCGATCCGGCGCGCACCCCACTCGGCCTGCTCGCGGGACAGCGTGACGCCCAGGACCCGGACGCCGTAGCGGCGGGCCGCGTGCAGGACCATGCCGCCCCAGCCGCAGCCCACGTCCAGCAGGCGCATCCCCGGTCGCAACCCGAGCTTGCGGGCGACCAGGTCGTACTTGTGCTCCTGCGCCTCCTCCAGGGTGGACTCGGCAGTCGGGTAGCAGGCGCAGGTGTAGGTCATCGACGGCCCGAGCACCATCTCGTAGAACCGGTTGGACACGTCGTAGTGGTGGCTGATCGCGGCGGAGTCGCGGACCAGGCTGTGCCGCAGGCCGAGGGTGAGCCGCCGGGCCGGCCGGACCTCCTCCGGCGGCGGCTCCGGCGGCAGCAACGTGCGCAGCCCGAGCGCCCGCACCCACTCGACGATCTGCGCCGGCGCCGGCCGCCGCAGGTGCAGGTCGTCCTCGACGAGCTTGAGCAGCTCGTACGGGTTGCCGAGGTCCACACCGGACACTTCGAGGTCGCCGTGCACGTACGCGCGGGCCAGCCCGAGCGAGCCGGGCGCGGTGGCGAGATAGCCGACCGCGCGCGGAGTGGCGAGGTGGATGCCGATCGGCGCGTCCGGAGTGCCGGCCGTGCTGCCGTCGTACGCGGAGAAGCGTACCGGCGCCTTGGCGCCGAAGAGCTGGTCGAAGATGGCTCCGAGGGTCACGCCTCGGGCCGGCGCGGGGGTCGCTGCCGGTTCACGGCTCCTGAAGTCCACAGTCATCGTCGCTTCACCGCCTTGGCGTAGAGGTCGAGCAGTCTTCCGTCCGGGTCGTACCGGCGCTTGACGTCCCGGTACGCATCGCCGCCGTACAGCGACCAGAACCGGTCCGCTTCGTAGTAGGCGTCGGAGTACAGCGACTTGTGACCCCCGTGTGCGTCGACGGCGTCCTCCACCCGCCGGTTCGCGTCCCCGTCCCGGGCGCTCGGCTCGACCGGGACGGTCGACCAGAAGCCGACGTTGACGTAGTCCTCGCCCGGGCGCAGCGGGTAGAGCGGCCACGGCGCTCCCCCGGCCGGCCCGGCGCCCGCCCGCAGCCGGACCGGGCACAGCCAGAACGGCCGGATCGGCACCTCGCGCAGGAACCAGGACAGGAAGTCCGCGGTCCGCCCGAGCGGGATCTCGACGTCCTGCACCACCCGCTCGCGCGGTGGCAGGCCGCGCCGGCGGTCGATCCGGGCCGCCACCTGGAAACGGTCCTCCAGGTGGATCAGCTTCCAGTAGACGTCGCTGCGCAGCCACCGCTTCGGCCACAGCCGGCGGATCCGCGGGTTCTGCGCGCCGAACGCGCGGGAGCACCAGAACCAGTCGGTGTCCCAGCGCCACAGGTAGTCGTGCACGGTGAGGAAGTCCTCCCGGCGCGACTGGATAGAGCGGTAGTAGATCCGCTGCCCGGTGTAGTCCGAAGTGGACGGTGCGGTGTCGGCCCAGCCGCCCAGCGTCAGGTACGCCTCGTCCGCGTCGAAGACCGTACCGTCCAGGAAGTCGACCGGCTCCCCGTCGTACGCGCGGTCGGCGAGGACCGTGCCGAGGGTCTCGGTCAACCGGCCGACGTCCGGGAAGCGCAGGTGTCGCAAGTGGACGTACGGGTGGACCGGCTCCAGCTCGATCAGCAGTCGCAGGGCGTAGCCGAGCGTGCCGTACGAGTTCGGGAAGGTGCGGAAGAGGTCCGCATGCGGGCCGTCCGCGGTGGCCACCACCACCTCGCCGGCACCGGTGAGCAGCTCCAACTCCCTGACCGCCTCGTGCGGCAGCCCGTTGCGGAACGAGGTGGACTCGATGCCGAGGCCGGTGACCGCACCACCGAGCGTGATCGTCTTCAGCTGCGGCACCACCGTCGGCATCAGCCCGTACGGCAGGGTCGCGGCGACCAGGTCCTCGTACGTGGTCATGCCCTGCACGTCGGCGAGCCGGGCGGCCGGGTGCACGGAGAGGACGGAGCGGAAGGAGCTGACGTCGAGACCCGGGACGGTGCTGCGCGTGCGCGGGCGGAAGAGGTTGGACGTGCGCTTGGCCAGCCGGACCGGGGCGCCGGCCGGGATCGCCACGTACTGCTGCCGGAGCCGCTCCCGGGCCGCCGCGTGCCGGTCGGCGGCGGCGCCGGTGCCGATGTCGGCTGCGGCTCGCGTCACGACACCACCTCCTGCCGCGCCCCGGGACGGGCGACCGGATAGATCCTGGCATGCCATGATCTATCGAGGCAGCCCCGTAGCAGAGCTGACGTCCGCCGGCCGGCGGACCGGGCAGTCATTCGTACCCGAAGTCGATCGAATCATCCGGCCAGTGCACTGGTGTCCGCCGGGCCGAGCCGGGCCACCTCGTCCAGGCCGAGCCCGAGCGCGCCGGCCAGCGCCGCGACGGTGAAGAACGCGGGCGTCGGCACCCGACCGGACTCGATCTTGCGGAGCGTCTCGACCGGGACGCCGGCCGCCGCCGCCACCTCGACCAGGCTCCTGCTCCCGCGCGCCGCACGGAGGGCGGCGCCGAGCAGCCGGCCGCGCTCCCGGTCGAGGGCGCTGAGCGGCGGTCGGACCATGCCGTGATAGTAATACCGGGATAGTTATCCGCCCGAGCGAGGAGGGACCGTGGTCGAGGTGAAGTCGGCCGCCGAGGTCGACGCGATGCGCGCGGCCGGCCGGGTGGTGGCAGCCGCGCTGGCCGCGGTGCTGGAGCGGGCCGCGGTCGGCGTCCCGCTGCGGGAGCTGGACAGCGTCGCCCGGGACGTGCTGGCCGAGGCCGGTGCGCGGTCGACCTTCCTCGGCTACCAGCCGCGGTTCGCCCCGGTGCCGTTCCCGGCCGTGCTCTGCACCAGCGTCAACGACGCGGCACTGCACGGCATACCGACCGCCTACCGGCTTCGGGACGGGGACGTGCTGAGCGTGGACTTCGGCGCGGAGCTGGACGGCTGGGCGGCGGACGCGGCGCAGACGGTGATCGTCGGCACGGCGCGTCCGGAGGATGCCCGGCTGGTCGAGGCGACCCGGGCCGGGCTGGACGCGGGGATCGCCGCAGCGCGGCCGGGCAACCGGGTCGGCGACATGTCGGCGGCCATCGGGGCGGTCGCCCGGGCCGCCGGATACGGGGTGAACACGGACTTCGGTGGGCATGGCATCGGCCGGCGGATGCACGAGGAGCCGTCGGTGCCGAACGACGGCCGGCGGGGCCGCGGGCTGCCGCTGCGGCCGGGGCTGGTGGTCGCGATCGAGCCGTGGTTCCTGGCCGGTGGCCGGTCCGGCTACCGGATCGACGAGGACGGCTGGACGCTGCGCAGCGCGGACGGCAGCCGGGCGGCGCACCAGGAGCACACGGTGGCGATCACGCCGGACGGCCCGCGGGTCCTGACCCTGCTCTGACCCGGCCGCCGAGCTCCGGCCGGCGCGCGGGTGCGCCCGGGGCGTCGGGGCCGACAAGCTGACTTCGAGCGAGAACCAGACACTGAGGCGGTAACACGACAGGGTTACTGTACTTGACCGCTACCGGGGCGAAACCCACTCTCGAAGCGAACCGGCCGGTGCGCCGGGCCGAGAGGGGAGCCTCATCGTGGCCTGTGGATCGACGTACCTGTGGCGCGGCAAGTGCACCTGGTTCTGCTGCGGCGGCGGCTGGGGACCGTGTGGCAGCACCGGGACCGGCGCCTGCGGAACCTGCCAGTCCAGCCAGTACAAGGGGGCATGGCCGAACGCCTCGGCGGCCTGCTGGAGCATCACCCGCCCGGACCTGTGCGGGGAGAACATGCCGCGCCGCGGCTGCGGGTCGGTGATGAAGATCCGGCACCAGTGCACCAACGCCACGGTCTGCATCACGATCGCCGACTGCGGCCCCCGCACGAAGAGCTTCTGCGGCTCCACCTCCTGCTGCAACGGCGTCTGCCGCACCAACCACATCGTCGACCTGACCCCGGCGGCGTTCAGCCAGATCGGCAGCCTCAGCTCCGGCCACGTGCCGGTGTGGATCTACGAGTGAGGAGCCGGCGATGACCGACAGCGAGATGGACCGGCGCCGCTTCCTCACCACGGCCGCCCTCGGCGGCGCGACCATCGTCGGGGCCAGCGCGCTCGGTGCCCTGGACGCCGAAGCCGCCTTCGCCACCACCCGGTCCACTCTGGACCCGGCGATCCCCGCCTCGGTCTTCGCCGAGGGCCGGATCGGCGCGATGAAGAACGGCCTGCTGCACGTCGCCGGCTCCTGGGGCGGGACCCAGCGGGTGCAGCTGACCAACGCGACCAGCGTCTGGAAGCTGCGCCCGACGTCCTGGCAGCAGATCGAGATCGGCGACGGCATGTACGGCCGCGGCGTGCTGATGCCGGACGGCACGATCGCCGCCGACGCCGTCTGGATCAACATCGTCAACCTCGAGTGCACGCTGCGCGGTATCGGGAAGGACCGGATCGAGCTGTCCCACGACCGGCGCCGGGTGGTCGGCCGGCTCGTCCCCGGCACGACCGTCGCCTCGTACGCCGGCGGCCCGCTCACCTCGGACCTGTCCCGGCTGCGGATCGGCCAGGCGGTCCGGGTGCTCGGCGCCTGGCGGCCGGCGGACGACTCCGTCGACGTCGCCCGGCTCAGCGTCGGGGCGTGACGTGCCGGCCGCTCTCGCGCCGCTGCTGGTCGCAGTCCTGCTCGGCTGGGCGGGGGTGCACAAGCTGGCCGACCGGACCGCGGCCGAGCCGGACTCGGCGCTGATGCGGGTCCTGCCCGACACCCGGCTGGTGGCGGCCGCCCTGCGGCTGCTCGGGGCGGTCGAGCTCGGCCTGGTCGCGGCCCTGCTGATCCGGCCGATGTGGACGGTCCCGGGGTACCTCACCGCGGTGCTCGGGCTGGGCTTCCTCGGCTACCTCCGCTGGGCCGGGGCGGTCGCGCCGGACGCCTCCTGCGGCTGCACCGGCAGCCGGCACGCTCCGGTCACCGTACGGTCCTTCGGTCGGGCCGGGCTGGTGGTGGCCGGGGGGCTGGCGGCCGCCGTCGCCGACCGTCCCTGGTGGACGGTGGTCGCGGACCGGCCGGTCCCGGCGGCGGCGGTCGCCGCCGCCGCGCTGCTCGTCGTCGTTGCGCTGTCCGGCGACCTGGACGAGGTGTCGCTGCTGCCGCTGCGGCGGGCCCGGCTGCGGCTGCTCGGGCATCCACTGCCGGAGCGGCCGGGCGGCCCGGTCCCGGTCGCGGCCAGCGTCGAGCTGCTGGAGCAGAGCCTGGCCTGGCACGCCGCGGCGCCGGTCGTCCGGTCCGCGCTGCTGGAGCACTGGGACCTGGACGGGTGGCGCTTCCTGCGCTTCGCCGGCACGGCCGGCTCCCGGCCGGTGACGGTCGTCTTCGCGATGGCTGCCGACGCCAGGGTGGAGACGGCCGAGCCGGCGGTCCGGGTCACCGTCGTGGACGCCGAACGGCCGGAGGTGCTGCCCGCGCTCGTCACCGGTTGACCGGGGAGGACACCGGGCCCGCCGGATGCGAGGCTCAGCGCATGACCGATCGCAACGTGCTCGGCGGCGAGCTGGGGGTCTGCGGCACCGACCCGCTGACCGGCTTCTTCCGGGACGGCTGCTGCACCACCGGACCGGAGGACCTCGGCAGCCACACGGTCTGCGCCGTGGTCACCGCCGAGTTCCTGGCCCAGCAGCAGGCGGTGGGCAACGACCTGGTGACCCCGCGGCCGGAGTACGGCTTCGCCGGGCTCACCCCGGGCGACCGGTGGTGCGTGGTCGCGGCCCGGTGGTTGCAGGCGTACCAGGCCGGGGTGGCGCCGCCGGTGGTGCTCGCCGCGACGCACGAGCGGGCCGCCGACATCGTCCCGCTGGCGGCGCTGCGCGAGCACGCCGTGGACGTCCCGGCCGACCCGGGCAGCCTCGCCTAGCCACTCCACCGCGGCCACCACCACGCGGCCGCGGTCAGAGGCAGAGGTCGGCCGGGCCGGCGGCCACCGACAGCCGGTCGTAGACGGTGAGGAAGCCGACCCGGGTGCTCCGGAACGTGATGCCCCGGGCGGTGAGCGCGGCGGGGATCCGGTCGTCGGTGCCGTCGTGGTCGCTGCCGACGTAGACCGGCGCCGGCGCGGCCGCCACCTCGGCCTGCGCCGCCGGGAACCGGGCGACACCGCCGCAGACCGCGACCACCAGCCGGTCGCCCGCCACGTACTGCAGCGGCATCGCCGTCCAGTAGCCCGCCCGGACCCGGGTCTCCCCCTCGGCGACCAGCCGGTCGGTCACCTGCCGCAGCACGGCGTCCCGGTTGCGGGTGCTCGGCTGGGAGCGGACCTGGTCCCGGAAGAAGCCGGCGGTCAGCACCGCGCTCAGCACGACGACCAGCGCGGTGGCGGCCCGCCGGGTCGGGCTGCCGAGCGGGACCAGGGCGGCCAGCCCGACCGCGAGCAGCGGGTAAGTGACGAGGAGGTAGCGCGGCGTCCCGGTGTACCAGGTGCTGTCGGAGACCGCGTAACAGGCGGCGACCACCGGCGGGACCGCGAGCAGCAGGTCGCCCGGCCGCCGCCGCGACACCCGCAGCAGGAGGAAGTCGCGCAGTCCCCGGCGACGCAGCAGCGCGACGGCGTACGCGGCCACCAGCAGGACCACGACCCCGATCTGGACGGGCAGCGGCAGCCCGCCGTCGCCGTGCGGGTACGCGACCCCGACGTACTCACGGAGCACCGGCTCGGCCAGGTTGCCGAGCCGGTCGACGACCGACGACGCCTCGGCCGGCTCGGGCGGGAGCGGCAGCGTCCGGTGCCAGCCCACCCAGGCCAGCACGGGCAGGGCGCCGACGACGAAGCCGCCGGCGGCCGCGCCCCATCGACGGACGTCCCGCCCCAGCACCGGCAGCAGCCACCAGGCCACCGGCAGCAGGACGTACAACGAGGTCAGCGACGTCCACACGGCGAGGCCCGCGGCCAGCCCGGCACCGGCCAGCCAGCCTCCGGTCCGCCGGTCGGCACCGGCCCGCAGCGCGGCATAGAGCGCCGCCACGGACAGCGTCTGCCCGGCCACGTAGAAACCCAGCGACGTCACCGAGCCGACGACGTTGAACCACGGCGACACCGCATAGAGCAACGCCGCGAGGCCGGCCCGCACCGGGCTGCCCAGCACCCGGTCCGCGAGCAGGTGGACCAGCGCGCAGGTCAGCATGCTCAGCGCGACCAGCGGCAGTCGCAGCGTCCAGGCCGTCGACGGCATCGGCACCAGCAGGTACACGGCCGCCTGCAGGTACTGCTCCAGGGTGCCGCCGTAGTGCTGCCCGGCGTAGAAGGTGAAGTGCCGGCCGCCGAGGATCTCCCGGACCATCAGCCCGGTGGTCGCCTCGTCGGCGTTGAACTGCGCCGCGGGGCCGCCCAGGTACCAGAGCCGGGCGAGAGCGCAGACCACGACCGCCGCCGGCAGGGACGCCCGCCGGACCGCCCGCGGCCGGCGGGCGGTCGCCTCAGCCGCGCGCTCGACCGCAGTCATCGACCGGGAGCACCAGCAGCCGGAGCACCTACGGCGGCCTACTGCCCGTCGGCTTTCCCGTCGTCGCTGCCGTCCTCGTCGTCGGGCACCGCATGGTCGGGCACGCCGGGCGTGGGGTCCCGGGACAGGTCGATGAGCGGCCGGTCGCCGGCGTCGTCCGGCGCCAGGTGGTCGGGCTCACCCGGGGTCGGGTCGCGGGACAGGTCGATCAGCGACCGGTCCGGGAAGCCGCCGCCGGCGTTGCCGTTGGCCTGCTGCACCTCGTCGGACTCCACCTGGTCCTCCTGCTGGTCGGGGGCAGGGGCACCCTAGCCCCCGGCCCCGACCCGCGCAGGTCAGCGGTTCACCGTCGCGGCGAGGAGGACCCGGCCGGTGTCCGCCGGGTCCTGGCCGTGGTCAGCGGACGGCCGTGGTCAGCGGACGGCCGTGGTCAGCGGACGGCCGTGGTCAGCGGACTGCGTCGAGGATCGTCCGGGACACCGCCCGGTCGATCAGGTCGAGCACGTCCGCCCGGCTGCGCCCGGGCTCGTCGTTCCACCGGGCGAGCTCCCGGACCCGGCCGGCGCGGGCCGCCGGGTGCGCGAAGTCGAGGGCGTCCGGCGGGGTCCGGCCATCCCCCTCCACGAGCTCGGTCCACAGCATGTCGACGGCGAGCGCGGCCGGCGCCCGGCGGGACCGCCGGTCCGCCCGCGCGGTCGCGTGTGCCACCGCGCCGACCAGGCAGGCGCCGACCACGTCGGACCGGGACAGCAGCAGCAGCCCGAACGGGCTGACCGGCCGGACCCGGTCCTTCCGGTCCCGCACCACGTAGAAGGCGTCCTGCACCCAGCCGGCGCGGACCAGCTCGCGGGCCTGCTCCAGCAGTGCGCGGGCGTCCGCCAGCACCCGCTGCCGGTCCTGCTCGGCATCGGCGGTACGCCGGGGCCGGCCGAGCAGGCGCCGCCGCGGACCGGTCGCAGCGGGGGCTGCGACCGCAGGCGGGGCAGGGGGGGTGACGGCGATGTCAGGGGCGGCGAGTCCCACGGCCATGGCAGCTCCCAGGGGTGCGCAGGTCGTCCGAGCGTACGCCTGGCCCGGGTCGGTAGGGTGGCCTTCCCGTCACCGTGAGCGGAGGTGGTCCATGCCCCCGTCCGACCGCGCCGGCCAGCCGGCGACGCCAGCCGACCTGGTCGACGTGCCCCGCCTGGTGACCGCCTACTACACGGAGCACCCGGACGTCGGCGTGCCGGAGCAGCGGGTCTCCTTCGGGACCTCGGGCCACCGCGGCTCCGCGCTGAGCCTGTCCTTCAACTCCGACCACATCGTGGCCACCAGCCAGGCCATCTGCGAGTACCGCAGGCAGGCCGGCACCGACGGCCCGCTCTTCCTGGCGAAGGACACCCACGCGCTGTCCGAGCCGGCGTTCGTCGACGCGCTCGAGGTCTTCGCCGCGAACGGGGTCCGCGTCCTGGTCGACTCCCGCGACACGTACACGCCGACACCGGCGCTGTCGCACGCCATCCTGGCGTACAACCGGGGGCGGACCGGCGGGCTGGCCGACGGCGTCGTGGTCACCCCGTCGCACAACCCGCCGCCGGACGGCGGCTTCAAGTACAACCCGCCCGACGGCGGGCCGGCCGACACCGACATCACCGGCTGGGTGCAGGACCGGGCGAACGAGCTGCTGGCCGCCGGGCTGGACGGCGTCCACCGGATCCCGTGGTCCCGGGCCCGCGCCGCCGACACCACCGGGACGTACGACTACGTCGACGCCTATGTCGCCGACCTGCCGGCCGCGCTCGACCTGGCCGCGGTCAGGGACGCCGGCGTGGTCATCGGCGCCGACCCGCTCGGCGGCGCGAGCGTGCCGTACTGGGGGGAGATCGGGGCGCGGCACGGCCTGGACCTGACCGTGGTGAACCCGCTGGTCGACCCGACCTGGCGCTTCATGACGCTGGACTGGGACGGCAAGATCCGGATGGACTGCTCGTCGCCGTACGCGATGGCGTCGTTGATCCGCAACGCCGACCGCTTCCGGATCGCCACCGGCAACGACGCGGACGCCGACCGGCACGGGATCGTCACCCCGGACTCCGGCCTGCTGAACCCGAACCACTACCTCGCGGTCGCGATCTCGTACCTCTACGCGCACCGGCAGGGCTGGCCGGACGGCACCGCGATCGGCAAGACGATCGTGTCCTCCCGGATGATCGACCGGGTCGCCGCGGACCTCGGCCGGCGGCTGATCGAGGTGCCGGTGGGGTTCAAGTGGTTCGTGCCGGGGTTGCTGGACGGGTCGGTCGGCTTCGGCGGGGAGGAGAGCGCCGGCGCGTCCTTCCTCCGCAGGGACGGCACCACCTGGACCACGGACAAGGACGGCATCCTGCTGGCACTGCTCGCCTCGGAGATCACCGCCGTCACCGGGCGCACGCCGGGCGAGCTCTACCGGGACCTGACCAAGCGCTTCGGCGACCCGGCGTACGCGCGGGTGGACGAGCCGGCGACGCGGGACCAGAAGGCCGCGCTGGCCAAGCTGTCGCCGGAGCAGGTACAGGCGACCGAGCTGGCCGGCGACCCGATCACCGAGAAGCTCACCGCCGCGTCCGGCAACGGGGCCCCCATCGGCGGGCTCGTGGTACGGACCGACCAGGCCTGGTTCGCCGCCCGGCCGTCCGGCACCGAAGACGTCTACAAGGTGTACGCGGAGTCCTTCCGCGGCCCGGACCACCTGGCCCGGGTCCAGGAGGAGGCCCGCGTGGTCGTCTCCGCCGCCCTCGGCGCCTAGCAACTCCCGGCCGGGACGGTCAATACCGCACCGACGGCCAGGGGTTGGCCTTGCAGCCGTAGAGCGACTTGCTCTGCTGGAGCATCACCGGCGCCGGCGCGCCCGGCGCCGGGCAGCTCTTGTGGCCGTGCCCGAGCCGGTGGCCGACCTCGTGGTTGACCAGGTAGGCGCGGTAGTCGTCCATCCGCCCGGCGTACCAGGGCACCGCGGTCGCCCACCGCCGCGCGTTGAGGATGACCTTGTCGCCGTTGCGGCAGGACAGCTGGCCGACGGTGTCCAGCGGGTAGCAGAGCCGGTCGACCAGCGCCGGTGACGCGATGATCAGCTCGAACGAGGCGGCTCCGTCGGTGCGGCCGAAGGCGACGTGCTCGATCGGCTGCCAGCCCCGCGGGTCGGTGAGCACCCGCTGCACCTGGGCGGCGATCGCGGCGCCGTCGAGCGGGAGGCCCTGCTCGATCTCCAGCCGGTACGTCAGCGGGCGGCCGGGACCGGTCGGCGCCACCCGGCCGGGCACGGCGGCGAGCTTGCCGGACGCCGAGGCCGGGATCTGTGCCATCGCGGTCGTCGTCGCCGGCGCGTCCGGGGTCCGGGTCGGCCCGGAAGTCGGGGTCCGATCCGGGGTGCGGCTCGGGGTCGTGGTGCTGGGCGCGGGCGCCGCCGGACCGAGGGACCCGTTGCGGGTCAGCTGCCCGTGCCCGGTCGCCGGCTGCACCACCAGCACGAGCGCGACCACCGCCACCGCAGCGACCAGCCAGGGCCACCGCGACTGGGGACCGGGGCGCGCGGAGTGGCTGGGCACGAGGCGCGAGTCTAGGCGCGCGCGACGGGGACCGGGAGCGGGCTCATCCGCCGTCCAAGCCCTCGATCGTGTCCGGGGCCGGCAGCCCCTGCCGGCGCCAGAGCGGCACCCCGACCTGCAGCAGGTGCGCCACCGCGTCGTACACGTCGTCGTCGTGCACGTCCGCCACGTGCACCTCGCAGGCCTCGTCGGAGGCCGCGTTCACCGCCTCGGCGACTGTCTGGGCGATGTCCTCACCGCCGGTCCCGGGGTCGACGAGCACCAGCAGGATGCGCCAGGTGCGCCCGGCGGGTTCCTCGAGCCGGCGGAAGACCCGCAGCACTTCGAGTACCTGGGGCACCTCGAAGAGCGCGAGCACCACCGCACAGTCCACCTGGTCCGGCAGCGCCGGGCCGGGGAAGTCCGTGAACACGTCGTCGGGACCGATCTCGTACGCCTCGTCGACCTCCAGGCCGGCGGCGATGTCCGCCACCGTCGAGATGTCCGTCGGGTCGAGGGGGAAACCCAACTCTCCGCCTCCGTTCAGCCACGCATCGACGTCCGGCGGCCACTTCTCGAACAGCGTGCCGACCGGAACCTCCGTCCACCGTGCGTCATCTCCAAGGCGGTGCGCGAGCGCCATCTGGCGGTAAGAGGTGTAGACCAGAGCGTGTCGTCCCTCGGTGTCCCGTACGCAAGGTAATCGGACGTCACCCGAGTCGGCGGCGCCGAGACCGAGCTGGGTGAATGGGCCGTCACTGCCCGTGTCGTCGACGATCTGCGGGATGCAGAGGGTCGAGCGGGCGAGCGCGCGCAGCAGCGTGGCCCGCGCCCCGGTCAGCACGCAGCGGGCGAGGACTCTCTCCACGTCGTTGACCGGCCGGAAGCCGAACTCCGTCCCGGGGTGGTCGGGGTGGTGCCCCGCTCCGGAACGGTCGTTCGGTGCCTGGCTCGGCACTGTCGGGCCCCCAGCTGGCGCGTCGGTCGGCACACCCGGCTCGGCTCACCCCCCGTCGTGCACCGGCCGCCCTGTGCGCAGCACTGCTCCTCTCACGTCCCGGTCGACCGACCCTGACCGCTCGCCTGGCGCGCGCGAGCGCGACGGACGATCGGCATCGGAACCGGTCCAGTGCTGGACCGTACCCTCCGGACGGGGCTCGGATGCAAGACGCGTGCGCCAAGCGTCAGCACTGCGGAGCCGAGCGGCACGCCCCGCGGTCAGCACACCGTCCCGGTGCCGCGCGCCGCCGAACTCGTCCCGCCGCCGCCGCAGCTCCGCCTCGTCGAGCCCGATCAGGCCCAGCGCCGTGTTCTGGCGGCGCTGCCGGCCGATCGCCGTGACGCCGGCCGCGGCGAGCCCGAGGGCGGCGAGCGTCGCCGGCTCGACCACGCCGAGCTGACGGCCGGGGTCCGCGGCCGCCCAGGCCTGCCAGGCCGGCTCGCCGGTGTCCGCGCCGGCGGCGAAGGCCACCTCGTGCGGCGCGGTGAACCGGATGCCCGCGATCCCGTCCCCCCACTCGCCGAGCGGCGCGACGAAGCCGTCCGGGTCGGTCAGCTCGTGCTCGCCGACCACCCGCAGGCTGATCCGGGAGCCCGCGGTCGCGGCCGCCCCGGCCTCGTCCGGGTCCGGCGCATCCGCGGCAGCACGGACCAGCCGCGCCGCCGCCAGCCGGCCGGCCTCCTCGACCTGGCTGCGGGCCCGCTCGACCATCCGCGCGGCGGTCACGCGGTCGCCGTCCAGGGACTCCGGCGTCGCCTGCTCGACCAGGCGGACCGCGCGCGCGGCCTCGGCCTGGCTTTCCCGCAGCACCCGCGCGTACGCCGACAGGGCGCCCGCCGCGGTCTCGAACGCCGCCGCCGCCCTGCTGAGCCGGCTCGGTACCGCGCCGACCGCATCCCGGAACAACCGGCCGGCCTCACCGGACCAGGCGCCGAACTCCAGCGTGCCGAGCCGGGCGCCGGCGTCGCCGGCGGTGGCCGCGAAGCCGGCCAGCCGCGCGGTGAGCCGCTCGACCTCGTCCGGCTCACCGGGCACCAGCTCGGTGGGCAGCGCTCCCGGAGTCAGCTCGGTCACGCCGGCACCCCGTCCAGCCCGGTCGCCCCGGCCTGCCGGCGGGTCCGCTCCTCGGCCTCCGTGTAGCCGGCGGCGGCCGCATCCAGCACGGTGGCGAGCGTGTCCGCGCGGTCGGAGACCGCTTGCAGCCCGACCGCCCAGGCGTCCAGGAACGTCTCCGCCGCCCGGCGTACCGGCTCCGACCCCATCCCGGTCAGCTGGCCCGCGAGCTCGCCGCGGGCGGCCTGCAGCCGGCGACCGACGTCGACCGCGTCGCGCAGCGGGCGAGCGGTCCGGGTCAGCTCGGTGGGGTCGACGCGGAGGATCACAGCACCGGCTCCGCTCGCAGGTCGAGCGCCGGTCGGGCGGTGAGCGCCCCGGCCCGCAGCCGCAGCGGGGTGGGACCGGCGATGTCGAGGACGAGGTCGTAGCCGGCCGGAAGCTGGTCGAGCAGGTCGGCCCCGGTCATCGCGAACCACGGGACGGCGCCCCGGGCCAGTGCGAGCTGGTCCGGCGAGCTGAAGACCGGGACGACGCCGGCCCGTGGCGCGCCGAGCGCCTGGAAGCCGGGGTCGGCACCGCGCTCGCAGTAGACCACCGCACCGAGGAAGACCTCGTGCAGCTGCGGCGGCGCGGCAGCACCGAGCGCGACGTCGCGGGCGACATCGGCAAGACTTGGTGCATGTGCAAGCACGTGCTCAGCATAGGGGCCCGGACATAGAAAGCAAAGGGGGCAGATCACACGAATTGGACGTCCTTCTATGCGTCGCGCACGGTACCCAGAACTCGGCCGGCGTTCACGCAGTGTCGCAGATAGTCGACGTCATGCATACTGCCCGGCCTGCCCTCGACGTACGGCTCTGCTGGGTCGAGCTGGTCGAACCGGACGTCCCGACCGCGCTGGCCGCGGTGCCGCCGGCCCGGCCGGTGGTGGTCGTGCCGCTGCTGCTGTCCACCGGGTACCACGACCGGGTCGACATCCCGGCCGCGGTCCGGGCAGCCCGGCCGGACGCGGTGCAGGCGGCCCCGCTGGGTCCGGACCCGCTGCTGGCCCGCGCACTCGCCGACCGGCTCGCCGAGGCCGGCCGGCGACCGGGGGACGCGGTCGTGCTGGCCGCCGCCGGCTCCGCCGACCCGGACGCCGTGGCGGCCGTCCGCGCCCAGGCCGAGCTGCTGGCCGCCGAGCTCGACGCCCCGGTGACCGCAGCCTTCGGCTCGACCGCCGAGCCGGACGTCCTTACCGCCGTGGCGGCGGCCCGGCCCGGTCGGGTGGCGATCGTGCCGTACCTGCTGGCGCCCGGGTTCTTCACCGGCCGGCTGGCGTCCGCGGGGGCGGACGTGCTGGCCGCGCCGCTCGGCGCGCACCCCGCCGTCGTCGAGCTCGCCCTCCGCCGATACGACGAGGTGTCAACCCGACGTTGACGTTCCCCGGACTCCGACCTTGCTGCTCGGCCTGCGGTGCCGGTGGTCCTCCGGCCTGGACATGGCCCCGCTGACCGTCGACGAGGGTGTGGCGTTGGTCACTCACTTCCCCGCGTCCCTGGTCCGGAACCACTGCACGCTCGCCGGGTCGCGCCGGGGAGAACCGCTGGTGCCGGCACCGTGGATCAGCAAACGGCGCCTGCACCCTGTGCTGGTGCCGACCGGCGACCCGCACAGCTGGCTCGGCGTCGCCTCCACCGCGGCCCGGCTGGGGTGCCCCCGATGGCAGCAGTTGCCCGATCGGTTGCCCTGAAGTCGCTTGCAGTGGTTACCGACGAGTAATACCGTCGGGGTTACCGACCAGTAGACACGGAAGGTCACTCGACGTGATGGGCCACTACCGGAGCAACCTGCGGGACATCGAGTTCAACCTCTTCGAGGTCTTCGGCGTCGGCGAGCGGCTCGGTCAGGGTCCGTTCGCGGAGGTCGACGAGGAGACGGCGCGAGGGATCCTGACCGAGGTCGAACGGCTGGCCTCCGGCCCGGTCGCCGCGTCGCTGCCGGACTCCGACCGGCACCCGCCCGTCTTCGACCCCGAGACGCACACGGCCACGCTGCCGGAGTCGTTCCGGAAGTCCTACCAGGCGTACATGGACGCCGAGTGGTGGCGCATGCAGCTGCCCGAGGAGCTCGGCGGCACGGTCGTCCCGTCCTCGCTGAAGTGGGCGTCCGAGGAGATGATCCTCGGCGCCAACCCGGCCGTGCACATCTACGCGTCGGGCATGCCGTTCGCCCACCTGCTCTACCGGCTCGGCAACCCGGACCAGCAGAAGTGGGCACGGTGGACCGTGGAGAAGCGGTGGGGCGCCACCATGGTGCTGACCGAGCCGGACGCCGGCTCGGACGTCGGCGCCGGCCGGGCCCGGGCGGTCCGGCAGCCGGACGGCAGCTGGCACCTCGAGGGCGTCAAGCGCTTCATCACCTCCGGTGAGCACGACCTCGCGGACAACATCCTGCACCTGGTGCTCGCCCGGCCGGAGGGCGCCGGCCCGGGCACCAAGGGCCTGTCCATGTTCCTGGTGCCGAAGTTCCACGTGGACCTGGAGACCGGCGAGCTCGGCGAGCGCAACGGGGTCTACGCGACGAACGTCGAGAAGAAGATGGGCCTCAAGGCGTCCACCACCTGCGAGCTGCGCTTCGGCGAGCGGCACCCCGCGGTGGGCTGGCTGGTCGGCGACGACCACAACGGCATCTGGCAGATGTTCAAGGTGATCGAGAACGCGCGGATGATGGTCGGCACGAAGGCGATCGCGACGCTGTCGACCGGCTACCTGACTGCGCTGGACTTCGCCCGCACCCGGGTGCAGAGCGCGGACCTCACCGAGATGACCGACAAGACCGCGCCGCGGGTCACCATCATCCACCACCCGGACGTGCGCCGGATGCTCATGCTGCAGAAGTCGTACGCGGAGGGCCTGCGGGCGCTGGTGCTCTACACCGCGACCCAGCAGGACGCGGTGATGGCGGCGCAGCACCTCGGCACCACCGACGACGCGGCGGAGCGGCTGAACGACCTGCTCCTCCCGCTCGTCAAGGGCGTCGGCTCGGAGCGGTCGTACGAGCTGCTGTCCCAGTCGCTGCAGGTGCTCGGCGGGTCCGGCTACCTGCAGGACTACCCGATCGAGCAGTACATCCGGGACGCCAAGATCGACACCCTGTACGAGGGGACCACCTCGATCCAGGGCCTGGACCTGTTCTTCCGCAAGATCGTCCGGGACAAGGGCTCGGCGCTGACGGCGCTGCTCGCGGCGATCGGCGAGTTCGCCGGCAGCGAGGACGGCAACGGCCGGCTGAAGGAGGAGCGGGCGCTGCTGGCGACCGCGCTCGGCGACGTGCAGGGCATGGTCGGCGCGATGGTCGGCTTCCTGACCTCCGCCCAGGAGGACGTCCGCAACGTCTACAAGATCGGGCAGAACACCACCCGCCTGCTGCTCTCGCTCGGTGACCTGGTCATCGGCTGGCTGCTGCTCCGGCACGCGGCGGTGGCCCTCGAGGCGCTGGACGGTGGGGCGGCGCCGGCCCGTGACCGCGCGTTCTACGAGGGCAAGGTGGCCGCCGCGCGGTTCTTCGCGGCGAGCGTGCTGCCGGAGCTGACCGCCCGCCGGCTGGTCGCCGAGCGCACCGACAACGCGCTGATGGACGTGCCGGAGGAGAGCTTCTAGGGCTGCCGCCTCCCGCGCGGCCGACGGGCCGGGACCGCACCGCGGTCCCGGCCCGCTCGCATCGCCGTGGGCCGGGCTCTGACCGGTCGGGTTCCGGACCACACCGCCAGCCGCCGGCCGTCAGGACCTGCTCGTCCGGTCCGCAACGTCAGCACGTCGGGGTGCGACGGCGGCTGTCGAGTGGCACGACGACATCGTGCGGTGCATCCGGCGCGGCGGGAGCCGTCTTCAGGTAGCCCACGATGGCGTCCCGGTGCAGCGGCGGCACCAGGTGCGGGCCCTGCGCCGTGGTGCAGCCGAGCTGGGACAGTCGGGTCACGTGCTCGTCGGAGTTGACGCCGACGGCGACGACCTGCAGGTCCACCCGGCGGCCGAGGTCCAGGCCGACGCACACCGTGGCCATGGCCTGCGGGTCCAGGAACATCTGCCGGACGAAGTAGCCGTCGACCTTGAGGTAGTCGGCGGGGACCTGCAGCAGGCCGAAGAACCGGACGTCGCCGGCGCCGAAGCCGTCGATCGCGACCTGTACGCCGAGCATCTGGAGCTCGGTGAGGACGCCGGCGACCGATCCCATCGAGCCGGTGAGGATGTCGTCCTCGTCGATCTCGACTATCAGCTGGTGCCCGGGCACGACGGCGCGCTCGAGCGCCGTGGCGACACGGCCGGGGAAGCGGCGGTCGAGCAGGCAGCGCGCGGCCAGGTTGATGCTGACCGGCAGGTTGCGGTCGGCGTCCCAGCGGGCCCGGGTGCGCAGCGCCGCGTCCAGCTGCCAGGCGACGAACCGGTCATGGTCGGGGGAGTTCTCCAGCACGGTGATGAACTCGGCCGCCGGCAACAGACCTTTGGTGGGATGGTTCCACCGCGCCAGCGCCTCCATCGCCACCGGGGCGCCCGACGGCAGGTGGATGATCGGCTGGTAGAGCAGGAACAGCTGGTCCTCGTCGAGGGCGGCGTGCAGCTCGGAGCGCATGACGACCGCGGCCGGTGACCCGACGTCGTCCTTGGCCGGGTCGTAGAAGTCGACCGGCAGACCGGCGCCGATGGCCGAGTCCAGCGCAACGCCGGCCTGCCGGAGCAGCTCGCTTCCGCTGCCGACCGGAGTACGGGAGAAGACCGCGCCGGCAGCCGCTTCCAGGGTGATCTCGCTGGCGCCCAGCGGCATCGGGACGGCTGCCGCGGCGACGAGCTGCACCGCGCGGGCACGGACGCGCGCGGGGTCGCCTGCGGCCGGCAGGTAGATCCCGAAGTCGTCCGCGTGGATGTGCGCGACATACTCGCCGGGCTCGGCCGCCGCCTGGAGCCGCCGGGCGGTGACGCTGAGGATGCCGTCGGCGACGTCCGGGCCGAAGACCCGGGCCAGCTTCCGGAAGCCCAGCAGGTCCACCACCACCAACGCGACCGGTTCGTGGGAGCTCAGTTTGCCGGCCCGCAGCGGTCGCTCGATCCGGTCGATGAGCAGCTGCCGGGCCGGCAGACCGGTCAGCCGGTCGTGGGTGGCGTGGTAGGTCTGCTGGGCATGGATGCGGGCGTTGCGTACGGCCGCGCCGGCGTGCTCGGCCAGGCTGCGCAGCGCCGCCTCCTTGAACTGGCCCGGCCGCAGGTCCGGAGCTCCGCTGGCCAACCAGACCCGCAGCCGTCCCGGCGTGGCGCCGTCGCCGGTCGGTACCGGCAACTCGGCGACCATCCGCGCCGACAGGCCGGGCGCGGCGGTCGGGTCTCCGGTCCACTGCTCACCGCGCCGCGAGTGCCGGTGCAGCACGGCGGCCGCGCCGCCGTGCGTGGGCAGCTCGATGTCGACCACATCGGCGTCGGCCAGGTCGCAGGCGTCCTGGGCGGCACGCTGCAGAACACCCGGCTCGTCCAGGTCCTCGGTCAGCCGGCCCACGGCCGCCGCATGCCGCTGGCCCGCCTCCCGCTCCTGGTGGCTGCGCAGCCGCCCCTCGTAGCGCTGGTGCAGGCCCAGCGCCGCCGCCACCGCCAACGCGACCGCCAGCAGGCCATACCGGGCCAGCACGAGCACCCCAACTCCGACGCTGATGTTGCCCGCCATCATCAGCAACTGCAGACCCGCACCCGCGCGCCAGGCCGTCAGCAGCGGGACATCTTCCACGACGGCAACCACGGCCGCTACCGCTTGGTGGGTAACCAAGCCGGCGACTGCACCGGCGGCGGCCACTACGAACAGGTCGGCGCCTGCGAAGGGCCGAGAGACCCCCGCCAGCGCCAGCATGGCGATCGAACTGCCGGCTGCGGCAGCATAAATCGCGACGTTGTAAATGATCTTTACGAGAGCGAACCGCCGTTGGATCAAGCTGGCACCGACCGCCACCGCCGTCAGTAGCAACACCCACGGCTCCGGTGCCACAGCCAAGGCGAGCACCAGCCCGGCCTCACTCCAGGTGAGTTCCACTCGCTGGGCGCCGAGCCGCAGGGGTAAGTGAAGCCGCACGCCCGCGAACAGCAGCACCAAACATCCGACCAACACCGGAGGGGGCGGAAGCGGCGCCTGCGCCGCCGCCACACCGGCGACCACGACGCACGCCACCGCGATCGAGACCGCCGACCCGACCAGGACCGGCAGACCCCCCGATGACCGCGACAGCCTCACCTCAGCCTCCGTCCTACGCCACGTCCCATCGGCCGGATGGTACGTATGCGAGCACGGAGCGTCGCCACTCCAATGGGCGAACTTGGTACATCAGCCCAATCATTGCGGGCAAGTCACGCGGCGTGCGCTTTCT